>JAEWIY010000089.1 GCA_023386835.1 Verrucomicrobiota bacterium | reverse complement strand
CAGTTCACCCAACGGCCGGCGGGGTCCCGGAGAACGAGAAGAAGGAACGGGCTCCGGAATCACTGAATCACGACGCTCAGCTGCCAGCGGAGGAAAGTTCTCGCGCCAGCCAGTCGGCGGCTGTGCCCGCGGCCGGTTGCGCCAGGATGTCGCGCAGACGTCGCGCCTGCTCCTGCACCTGCTCGCGACGGTGGGGGTCCTTCAAACACGCCGTGAGCTCAAGCGCCAACGCCGCGGGGGTCGCGGCCGATTGCAGGTACTCGGGGTACATGGGCTCGTTTAACAGCAGATTAGCGATGCCCAGATAAGGAACCTTCACCAACTGCCGACCGATCAGGTAAGTGAGCGGGTTCGCCCGGTACGCAATCGCGCCCGGGATGCCGGCGAGTGCGCAATGCATCGACATCGTGCCGCTGCTCGTCAGCACGGCGCTCGCGCCAATCGCCCCCTCCCCGCCGCGCTGCAGCCGCACCGTGTCCGGCCGGGGAAAACGTTCGAGCACGGCGCGCACCTCCTCGCTCGGGTACAGCACCACAGCCGGGCGGCCCGTCTGCGCCGCCTCGTATCCAGCAAGCAATACGGGGAAGATCCTCGCCACGGCCTGGCGACGGCTGCCGGGCAACAGCAACACAGGACCGGCGGGATCGTCGTGCACAGGAGGCACGTGCGTCGGGGCGAGGAACGGATGCCCGACAAAGTGCACCGGCAACGATGTATCCGCATAGCACTTCACCTCGAAGGGGAAGATCACCGCCAAGGCGTCGAGGTGTCGCGCCATCGTAAACCGACGTTTCGCTTTCCACGCCCAGATCTGCGGCGAAATGTAGAACAGGAGCCGGGTTGAGCCGCCGTTCTTGGCGGCGATCTTCCGCTCGTTCAGCGCGCGAGCCAACCGGAGGTTGAAGCCCGGGTAGTCGATGAAACACACGGCGCGCGGCCGGTACTGCTCGATCCACTCGATCGTCGCGGTGAACAGCGTCTTGAAGTACGAGTAGTTCTTCAACACCTCCACGAGCCCGACCACCGAAGATGCAGTGAGGTCGTGCAGCAGCTGTGCTCCGGCAGTGGCGAGTTCCGGTCCACCGAGCGCCGCGACCCGCAAAGCCGGCTCCCGGGCGAGAAGGTCGCGCAGCAGCGACGCGCCGTGCTGGTCGCCCGAATGTTCGCCGGCGATCAGCAACAAATCGACCCCACCTGCCGCCGGTGGCGGCAATCGGAATGGGAGCGCCTTTAGGTCCGACATGCCGTGAGGAGTTTCGGTCGCATCACCGACGTGCCTGGCGGATTTGATCGGTCACCGTGATGGCCACCTCCAACGCACGGCGGCCGAGGGCCGCTCCCACTTTCGGTTGCTGGGCGCGCGCGACACTGTCGACAAAATGCGCCAATTCGAGTGCCAGCGGTTCTCCGCGCTCCAACGGAACCTCCTCCAACGGCAGCGCCCCGAGGTCCCCAGGTTGGATCTGTCCCGCCATCAGCTTGCCCGCGTATTCGAGCATGCCGCTCTTTCGCACGAGGTGGCCGGACTGCTTCATGAAGTCGAAGGAGAAGTAGCCGCTGGGCTGGAAGACGCGGATCTCCCGAACCTTCTTCAGGCTCATCCGGCTCGTGCTCAGGTTGGCCACGCAGCCATTGGCAAACTCGAGCCGCGCATTGGCGATATCCTCGGTCTTCGAAAGGAGGCTAACGCCGACGCTGTCCACCCGCGTGACCGGCGATTTCACGAGCTCCAACACGATACCGATGTCGTGTATCATTAAATCAAGCACAACACCCACCTCGGTGCCACGCGGGGTGAAGGGCGCGAGGCGCTCCGCCGTGATAAAACGGGGTTCAACCACCTCGCGCTCGAGGAAGCCCATCACGGGGTTGAAGTGCTCGATGTGCCCGACCTGGACGATGCGATCGTGGGCCTGGGCGGCCGCGAGCACCTTTTCCGCCTCGGCCAGCGAGGCACAGATCGGTTTCTCGATCAGCAGATGACATCCCTGCGCCAGCAGCGGGAGCGCGACCTCCGCATGCCGATCGGTTGGCACCACCACCGACACCGCGTCGCAGGCGGCCCCGAGCTCCTCCAGGGTATTGTAGCGACGGCACCCATACCGCTGGCAGATCTCCGCCGCCCGCGCATCGCTGGTTTCGAAGATGCCAACAAACTCAACCTGCGGCAATGACGCGTAGATCCGGGCATGGTGCTGCCCGAGTGATCCGACACCCGCCACGCCGCAACGAATCCGAGGGGAAGACATGCCCGATCACGGTAGTGGAGCGAGCGCCCAGCGCCAGCCGCAATCGTCGCGCCGCCTCACGATCTCCCCTCGCGAAACGAACCTCAGCCGGCGTCGCCCGCCGGGGTTCAAGCCAGCCGGCCTTCGTGCAGCGTCAACGCGCGATCGCAACGCGCCGCATGAGCGGGATTGTGCGTCACCAGCACGAGCGCTGTGCGCGTCTCGGCACACAGGCCCAGCAGCAAGTCGATCATCGACTCGGCCGTATGTTCGTCGAGATTGCCTGTTGGTTCGTCGGCCAGCACCAGCTGCGGGCGGTTCATCAACGCACGCGCCAAAGCCACGCGCTGCCGCTCGCCACCGGAGAGCCGGGCCGGCACATGATGGGCGCGATCCGCCAAGCCCACTCGCACGAGCAGTTCGTCGGCCCGCGATCGCTCGGCGCGGCCGAGCCGGCCGATCATGCGCGCCGCCATGAGCACGTTGTCGCGCGCGCTCAGTTCGGGCATGAGGTAAAACGACTGAAAGACCATGCCGAGAAAACGGCCACGTTGTTCGGCGCCAGCGACAGGCGCGCCCGCCCAACGCAGTTCGCCGGCATCGGGCGCATCCAGCCCCGCGAGCAAGTGCAGCAATGTCGATTTGCCCGTGCCGGACTCGCCCCGGATGCTCACACTTTCACCGGCCATCACGTCGATATCGACGCCGGCGAGTACCTGGATCGAGCGAGTGCCACTCAAGTAACTCTTGCACAGGCCGCGGCCGGACAGCACCGCACGCCGGGCTTCAAAGTCAGGGGCGGAGGGGGACGGTTCGTCAGGGCGAAACATGGTGTGTGCGCCGGTCATTCACTCCGCAAGGCCTCGACCGGTTTTAAGCGAGCCGCGCGCCAGGCGGGCAAAACGCCGGCGACGGCACAGATTGCCACGGCCAGCGAGAGAATCAGGGCCAGGTCGCGGCCGGACAAATACGCGGGCAGCTGGCTGAACTCGTAAAAGCGCAACAGCGCCTCCTCGCTGCCCGTCAGCCGCGTGAACGCTCCGACGGCTTCGTTGCGGAACCGCAGGGCGAGGAATCCCAATCCTGCGCCCAGCGCCGTCCCGCCGACGCCGACGAGCAAGGCCTGCAGCGCAAAACACCACGCAATCTCCCGCGACCGGCCGCCCATCGCGCTGAGCAAACCGATCTCGCGGGTCTTCCGCACGACGGCGATCAACAGCGAGCTCGTGACGGAAAAGGCGGCCACGAGAATGATGAACGTCAGCAGGAAAAAGATCATGTTCTTCTCAAGCTGCAGGACGAAGAGAAAGTCCTGGTTCGCGTCGGCCCAGCTGCGCGCGACGGCGCCGGGCGCCACTTCCGGCAGGCGGGCATTGATCTGGCGCGCCGCGACATCGGCGTCGAGGTTCGGCGCCAGTTTCACATTGAGCCCGTGCACCTGATCCTCGAGCCCGTAGAGCTCCTGCATCAGCCGCAACGTCACCAACATCATCGAGCTGTCGAGCGACTGGTGACCGATCTCAAAGATTCCGACCACCTCGAGCTCGCGCGGCAGCATCACGTCGTCGTTCCGGATCTTTTCCAGCAGCAGCGGTGAGGTGACCTCGACCCGGCTGCCGATCCGCGCGCCGAGTGAGCGCGCCAGGCCCGCGCTCAGGATCACGGAGTCATCGTCCAAGTCCGACAGCCGGCCGATGCGGATGTAGGTGTCGAGCGGGATGACGGAATTGATGCGATTCACATCGACCCCCTGGAGGGCCGGGAAGGCGGGGCGGCGCAGGTACTCGACCATCACCACGCCCTCTGCAAACGGCGTCACGCCCACCACCCCCGGCAGCGCAGCCACCGCCTCGATCGCGCGCTCGCTGTCCGACATCGCCCCGGCGGCGCGGATCTGCACGTCGCCCTGCGTATCCACAATCATGCGACGGATCTCCCGTCCAAACCCACCCATCACGCTGATCGAGACGATCAGCAGGGCGACGCCGAGCGCGACGCCCACGATCGAGATGGCGGTGAAGAAAGGAAACCGCTTTCCCGACGGGAACAGCTGCTTCAGCGCGAGGTAGAGAGGCCAGGGCATGGCGAGACGCCAGGGGAAGTCAGAAGTTGAAGTGGAAGGTCAGGCTGGCCCCGCCGGCCCTGGCCCAGTGGGGCATGGTGTCTTGAACTTCGACGACTGACTTCAACTGGCGGCACTGGTGCCGCCACCGGGTCGCAGCTGCGGGAAGAGGATCACGTCGCGGATGCTCTCGGCGCCGGTCAAAAGGATGCAGAGCCGATCTATGCCCACACCCATGCCACCGGCCGGCGGCATGCCATGTTCCAGCGCCAGGAGGAAATCCTGATCGACCTTCTGCTGCTCCTCACCGGCCTGCGCCTCGAACATCTGCCGCTGCACATCCGGGTCGTTCTGCTCCGAATACGCGGGGGCGATTTCCATACCGCCGATCACGAGTTCGAACACATCGAGCACGCCGGAGTCGTCCTGATTGAGCTTGGCCAGCGGGCACAGCTCCTTCGGCAGGTGGGTGACAAAGGTCGGCTGGATCAGCGTCGGCTCGATCTTCTTGGAGAAGATTTCGTTGGTGATCTCGAATTCCTCCCACGCCGGATTGACGCCGCAGCCCAGCGCTTCGGCACGGGCGATCTTCTCGGCCTTCGGCAGTTCAAACCAGTTCTCGGCCCCGGTCGTTTCGCGGAGGAGTTGCTTGTACGGCACTTCGCGCCACTCACCGTCGAACTGGATTTCCTGTCCGCTGGCGGCGTGCGGGATGCTCGTACGCCCGAGCACCTCGCGGCACAACGACTGCAGCAGGTCGCGGATGAGCGTCATCATGCCACGATAGTCACTGTACGCCTGATACACCTCGAGCATGGTGAACTCGGGCTTGTGGCGGCGGGAGATGCCCTCGTTGCGGAAATTCCGGCCGATCTCAAAGACACGGTCGATGCCGCCGACGAGCAGCCGCTTCAGGTAAAGTTCCAGCGAGATGCGCAGGACGAAATCGACGCCCAGCGCGTTGTGATGCGTGGTGAACGGACGCGCCGCCGCACCTCCCGCGACGTTCTGCAGCACGGGTGTCTCGACCTCGAGGAACTTTCGGTCCTCCAGAAAGCGCCGGATGTGGCTGACGATGCGCGAGCGCACCAGCAGTCGCTGCCGCGACTCCGCGTTGACGATCAGGTCGAGGTAACGCTGCCGGTAAACCTGTTCCGGATCACTCAAACCATGCCACTTCTCGGGCAGCGGGCGCAGCGCCTTCGAGACGAGCGTGTACTGTTCAACCCGCACGGTGACCTCACCCGTCTTGGTCTTGAAGAGCGTGCCACGCGCACCCAGGAAGTCGCCCAAGTCCAGCTTTTTGAAAGCGGTGTAAGCCTCGTCGCCCACCACGTCCTTTTTCACGTAGAGCTGAATCTGCCCTTCCTGATCGAGGATCTTGACGAACTGGCTCTTGCCCATGTCGCGGATCACGACCAAGCGGCCGGCGACGGCAACCGGGACGGCATAATCCTGCCCGTCCACGTACGCTTTCAGCGCTTCCGCAGACAGGTGCGTGGGCGTGAAGCTCGCGCGAAACGGGTCGTGGCCCGCGGCGCGCAATTCGGTGAGCTTCTGGCGCCGCACGGCATGCTGGTCGTGACTGATGTCGGCCGGTGATTCGCTCATGGAAACGGAAAACCGTGAGCGTGCCGCCTAGCCGGGGCAAACGCAAACTCGGCGCCCGTCCGCAGGAGGTCGGCAGCTCAGCGATCTTGCCTGTCCTAACGGCCCGGCCATCGTCGGCCGCAAGAATGCCTCCCCAGCTTGCATTCATTGCAGCCAGCGCCGGTTTGGGCGCACTGATCGGTCTCATTCGCCAATGGAGCGATCAGGAAAAAGAGCGACCGGGTGAAACCGGCGATTTTGTGGGCGTGCGCACCCACACGCTCTGGGCCGTGCTCGGTTGCCTGGCCGCCGGCGCCGGCGAACTGCAGACGTTCGCCTTTCCCGTTGTGCTCCTGTGTGTCTCCGCGCATCTGGTCGCCATCCGGATGACGAATCCGGACCGAAGCCGATCGGGCGGGATAACCAGTTTTGCCGCCGCGCTGCTGACGCTGTTCACGGGTGCGCTGGTGGCCTGGTCCCAAACCCAGAGCGCGGTGCTCGTGGCCGCGCTCACGATTGTCCTGCTGGGAGTGAAGCAGCCGATTCACGCCACGACACGGAAGTTCACTCCCGAAGACGTTCGGGCGGCGCTACAGTTTGTCGCCATCACCGGCGTGATCCTGCCGCTCGTGCCCAATCGTGCGATGGGGCCGTTTGACGGATTCAACCCCTACTCCACCTGGCTGATGGTGGTGCTGATCTCGGGCATCGGTTTTGCGGGCTACGTGGCGATTAGGCTACTCGGCGCAAAAGCGGGCATCTTCGTGACGAGCCTGCTGGGGGGCCTCGCCTCCAGCACCGCCACGGCCTTGGCGTTCAGCCGACGCAGCCGGGAAGATCCGGGGTTGTCGGTTCACTACGCCTTCGCGATCACAACCGCGTGCATGGTCATGGTCCCGCGCGTCATCGTGATCGTGGCCCTGCTCAGTCCCGCGCTGGGTGTCGCCATCGCCCCCGGACTCGCGCTGATGGCCGTGCCGGCGGTCCTGTTTGCCGTCTGGTTCTTCTTCCGCGGTCGCGGTCGCGGCGACGATGTAGGGGCGCCGTCCCTACAGAATCCACTCAGCCTGCGCACGGCCATCAAGTTCGCCCTGCTCTACGCCGCTGTCGCTTTTCTCGTGAAGGCCGCCACGCACCTTGGGTGGCAGCAGGGTCTGTTGCCGTTGAGTTTCGTTTCCGGCCTGACCGACATCAATGCGATCGCTCTCTCAATGGCGCAAAGCCACGGCGACAACAGCGTCGCCCTGCCATTGGCGACCGATGCGATCCTGATCGCGGCTGTCGCGAACTCGATCTTGAAGGGGATCTTCGCCATCACGCTCGGCGGCCGAGCGCTTCGGCTGCCCGTTGCCCTCGTGCTGGGCGCGACGGCGGCGCTCGGTGTCGTGGCGATGTGGCTCTGGTGATCCGCTGACGGTTTGCCTCGGGCGGTCGGTTGGCGCATGATGTCGGCCATGTCGCTCACGTCCTGCCCGCTGCTCCAGCTTGACTGGGGACGCACCCGTTATCGTGACGCCACGCAGCGCCAGCTCGAACAGGTGGAGCAACGTCTGACCGGCACGGTCGGCGACGCGCTGATCTTCACCGAGCACGAGCCGGTTTATACGGTCGGCCGGCGACAGGGCGCCGAAGTGCACCTGCTGTGGAACGAGACTCAACGTCGCGACGCGGGCGTGGAGCTGGAGACAACCAATCGCGGCGGCGACATCACGTACCACGGCCCGGGACAGATCGTTGGTTATCCGATTGTCGACCTGTCGTCGCGCCGCGACCTGCACGCGTACCTGCGCTGCCTGGAGCAAGTGCTGATCGACACGGTGGCGGAGTTTGGCGTGTCCGCGGAGCGGCGGCCCGGCCTCACCGGGATTTGGGTCGAGGACCGGAAGCTCGCGGCGATCGGCGTCGCCGTACGTCGCTGGATCGCGTACCACGGCTTCGCGTTAAACGTCGCGCCCGACCTTCGGCATTTTGAGGGGATCGTGCCCTGCGGCATCCGAAGCACGCAGGGAACGGTGACCTCGCTGGCGCGCGAGCTCGGCCGGCCCGTCGCGCTCGAGCAGGTTAAACCCATGCTCGCCGAGCGCTTTCAGCGAGCTTGGGTTCAGTTCCTGGCCGGAGCCTGAGAGAACCGCTAGTCGACCTGGTAAACCTCCGCCAGGGCGACGCCGGTCGTATCGTCGACGCCGGACACCACGGCCGAGTACACGCCGGGCTCCAGCGTGAGCACAAGCGCGGCGTCCTTGGAACCCGGGAGCAGCGAGAATGCCCCCACCTGGCTGAAGACCGTCTCCAGCGCAGCGGCATCCTGACCGCTGCCCCAGTCGTCGTTCTCCGCCACCAGTTCCTCCTTTTGGTTGCGCACCTGGATTCGTGGATTGGCCAGCACTCCCGGCACGCCGTATTTCGGATCGGCCAGGGTTGGGCCGACCGCACGAATCAGGACCTTGCACGGGGTGCCGCCAGAGATGACAAAGCCGGCGATCAGGACATCGGCGCCACGGCCAACTTCCGAGCGCGCGGAGATGTTGATCAAGCGCGGCGTTGAGGCGGTGAAGACCGACGTCGCGTCGTAGAACTCGGCCAGGGCCACGCCGAGACCGCTGTTGCCGGTCCCGGTGATGTGGGCGCTGTAGGGGCCGGAGGAGACGTTTGCGATCAAGGCCGCATCTTTCGAGGAAACGTCCGCAAAGGCGAACGCGCCCACCTGAGAGTTCATCGCGAGGATGGCGGGGTCGCCCTGCCAATCCCCATTCGACGCGAGCACGTCGCCATTACGGTACAGCTTGAGTTCCGGGTCCGCCAGCGCACGAGGAACCCCGTACGACTGGCCAAGTGTCGGCCCGACGCCTCGAATCAGCAGGTCTTTCGGACCGGAGCCGCCACCCACCACAAAACCGACGATGAGGGTCTTGGCGTCCGAACCGGCCAACGCTCGCGCCGACAGGTTGATGATCCGGCCGAGGTTGCTCGCCGTCACGACATCCACGCGCACCGCGTTGCTGGTCACCTGGCCCTTCGAATTCGTCACGACGACGGAGTAACTCCCCGCCGCCTCGGCTGAGGCATTTTCCAGCACGAGGCTTGAATCAGTCGCGCCGTCGACTGGCACACCATCGCGATACCATTGGAACGACAGCGGCGCCTCTCCGTCCGCGTTGACGGTCAGCGTGGTGCTGCCGCCCACGCCGACTGTGCGAGCCACCGGCTGCGTGTGAATGACCGGCGCCGTATCCAGCATTCGGCGACCGGTGCGCAGCGGGTTCTGCCGATGCATGGGCCACCATGATGGCGCGGCGCCCTCCCTGGGGAAGAGATAATAGATGGTGCCGTCCCCCGCGGCGAAAAACACGGTTCCTTCGCTGATCAGCGGGGACGACCGGACGATTCCCGCCGTCTGGTAGAGCTGCCGGAGGCTACCGCCAGACGTGATCGCGTGAAGCGCGCCATCATAACTTCCGATGAAGATGGTGCCGCCCGTGCCCACCGCAGGCGAGCTGCCGCGAATCTCATCACCCGTGGAATAGGTCCAGCGCAGCGCGCCCGCGCTCGTGAGCGCGTAGACTCTCTTGTCATAGGATCCAAAATACACGGTCCCGTCGCTTCCCAGCGCAGCCGACGAACTGATCGGCCCACCGGCCGTGTAAGTCCAGAGCGTCGCGCCCGAGGAAGACACCGCGTAGAAGCGCCCGGACATATCGCCCACATACACCGTGTCATCCTGTCCGAGCGCAACCGACGCATTCACATCGTCGTTTGTGGCGAAGCGCCATTTGATGGCGCCGTCGGTGGGTGCGATGGCGTAGATCCCCGCTCCTTCCGTTCCCAGATAGACGGTGCCATCACGACCGAGGACCGGAGAAGAGTAACTCGCGCCCGGGATGCTGACGCGCCACTTCTGCCGTCCCGACCGCGAAAACGCATAAAGGCCGTCGTTATCGGCGTGCACGTAAACGGTGCCGTCGGCCGCCAGCGCGGGCGACCCGGATGCCCCTTCCTTAAAACGCTTCTCCCACCGCAGCGTGCCGTTGGAGCGATAGACGAACAAACCCGAAGAGGTGGTTGCATGCACGCTACCGTCCGGTCCGATCGCCGGGGTCGCGACATCGACCAAGCCGGGGAGCTTTTCAACCCAGGAATCGGTGGTCGAAGCGGAGGCAAGGTACCCATACTCGTCAACCACCGCCAACTGGTTCTCTGTCGGTCGGTACGCTACCGACGACGAAACGGAGTAACTGTAGGGAATCGCTGCATACGCCTCGAGCAGGTTGAGCACGAACCCGCCGCTATTGTCAGAGGCTGAATCAACGGAGATATGATAGATCGCGCCGGCGACCGTGTCGAAGGACACGACATCGGCTCCTGTCTTGACGAGCTGCAGTTCAGCCAGGGTGGTGCCGCGGTAAACAGAAACGACGGGCGGGAACGCGAGGCTACTCACGTTTACGCTGAACTTGCTCGTGCGTGGAGCCGACCAGCGGTACCAAACGGTCCGTCCGGTCGCTTCGCCTGTCGGAATGGGTTCACCCGACTCGAGGCCCGCGTTGAGCAGCGTGCCGCTCTCCTTGTCGGTATCCCCCGTGAGCAACACCGCGGCCGAGAAGCCGTCGTTCAGCGGAGCCATGCCGACGTTCAGGGCGACGAACCCGGTGGCACCGCCCTTGCCGTCGACGGCAATGTGATAGGTGACATCCTTTGTCACTGCGAACGTCGCCCGACTGGTGGTTCGCCCTGGCGCGTCATCATTGCTGACGATCGGGGCACCGAGTTGGGCGAGCGCCGCACCGCTGTACACCGCCACCACGGTGTCGAACGCGCTGCCATCTGTATCCACCATCGCCTGACCACTACGAGGGGCGGTCCAGGTCCACCAGACGGAAGCGCCGCCGCCTCCGGGGATCGCCGGCTCACCGCTCTCGGCCGTGGCACCCGCGGAACTTCCTCGCGCGATCACCGACTCGCCAACCAGTTTGGAGCGCTCGGCGAAATCATCATTAAATGGTCGCCACGACGACGCGGTCAGCGCGCGGGCCAGATTGAGCCGTCCGCCCGAGCTGACCTTGCCCTCGAACTCCGGGAGTCGGTCGACCGAGCGCAGAAGGCGGTTGATTAACGCGCGAGGGGAATCGTCCGGGAACTGGGCGCGCAGGAGCGCCAGCGATCCCGCGACCATCGGCGCGGAGAATGACGTGCCGCTATAGGGCACGTATTCGTCGTCCCGATCATGCCCGAGCGTCAGGATATCCGTTCCCGGGGCGGCCAGCTCCACCAACCCACCGTAGTTACTGCTCACAAAAAGCCGGTCGTTACGGTCCGAGTTGGCAACAGAGACGATGTTATCGACCGGATAACTGGCGGGGTAGTCGGGCACATTGGAGGTGTCGTTGCCGTCGTTGCCCGCCGAAATCACCACGATAATTCCGTGATCACGCGCGCGGCGGAACGCATCGACCTCGGCGTGAGAGTAGCTGTTGCCGCCGTAGCTCAGGTTGATCACGCGCGCGCCTTTCGCAATCGCGTAGTCCACGCATTCGATGATGTTGCTGGTGAATGCACCGCCCCCAGTCGCGCCCTCCCGGTTGTCGATCTTCATCGGCATGAGTTGAACGCGCCACGCCACGCCGCTGATGCCCTTTCCGTTATTGCCGACGGCACCAATCACGCCCGCCACGGCGGTGCCGTGCCCCTGATCGTCGAACGGATCGCCGCTGCCCGCCGTTCCCTTGCTCAACAAGCTGTTGATGCCGTGAACATCATCGATGTATCCGTTGCCGTCATCGTCGATTCCGTTGCCGGGAATCTCGCCCGGGTTGACCCACAGGTTGCCCGCCAAGTCCTCGTGAGTGACACGCAGGCCGGTATCGAGCACTGCCACAATTACGGACTCGGCCGAGGAGCGAGTGTCCCACGCCGGGGTCGCGCTAACGTCAGCGCCAGAGCGACCACCCGACTGGCCCGTGTTGCGCAAGGCCCATTGTTCAGCGAACCGGGGATCATTCGGCGTCGCTCGACGAAAGCGGAGGTAATCGGGCTCAACAAACTCGTACAGGCCCGTCGCACTCAAGCGAGCCGCCGCATCCTCTGGCGTGTCGCCCGCACGAAGCTCCAGCATCCGCAGTCCACCTCCAGACCAATTGCGACGAAGATTGAGGCCCTCGGTGCGTTCGTGCGCCGCCACCTGCTCGCCGACGACACCGGCCCGCGGCTTGGCGATCACCGCTGTTCCCCGGCGGCCGAGCCGCACTTCCTCCTGGGTTGGACCCGCTTCGCGGGACGAAGCGGCAGCTTGGGCATAAACGGGGACAAGCGCGGCCAAGGCCGCCGCCCAGAAGGCAAGGGAACGCTGGAACACAGGCGATGAGGTTGAAGCTAAAGGACCGGCGCCCCTTCACCTTCGCATCGAGCGCACAGGCCGAAGCCTCTCGTCAAAACGTCGGATCCAGGGTGCGCCGCCGTCACCCCGGCCGGAAAATGGGCGACGTTCAAGGGCAAAAACCGGTCCGGCCTTCCGACGTTACCGAATGGATACAACGAGCCGATCAAACAACTGACGCTGCGCTGCTTCCGCCATCAGTTTCGTTTCTAATGACGCGCGTTCCGATTGTCGGAGTGCCGGCAAGCCGGGAGACACGGTTTCGTGATCACGGTTGAATATCGGGCGCAGGTTCACCACGTTCCTCACCTTCACGATGGATACGTCGCGCAAACCCGCTTGGCTCCGTGCGAAATTGCCTTCCGGCCCTGGTTACCAGGCGGTGCGGCGTCTGGTGGACGAACACAAGCTCCACACGGTCTGCCAGAGCGCGCAGTGCCCGAACCTCGGCGAGTGCTGGTCGCGCGGCACTGCCACCGTGATGATCCTCGGCAACATCTGCACGCGGTCCTGCAACTTTTGTGCGATTCAGACCGGGCGTCCGACCGAGTACGACCTCGGCGAACCGGCGCGCGTGGCCGACGCGGTCGCGAAGATGAACCTGAAGCACTGCGTCATCACCTCCGTGGCGCGCGACGAACTCGCCGACGGCGGAGCGAGCGTCTGGGCAGCCACCATCCGGGCGGTGCGGCACCGCAATCCCAACACCGCGATTGAAGTGCTGGTGCCGGACTTCAAAGGGCGTCTCGCCGACGTGGATACGGTGCTGGAGGCGAAACCCGACATCTTTAATCACAACGTCGAGACGGTGGAGCGGCTGCAGAAGCCCGTGCGTGTGCAGGCCCGGTATGATCGCTCTCGCAGCGTGCTGCGGCATGCCAAGCTTCGCGGCTTCACGACCAAGACCGGCATCATGCTCGGCTTGGGCGAACGCCCGGAGGAAATCGAACAAACCCTGCGTGACCTGGCGGGGGATCGCATCGACATCCTGACGATCGGGCAGTACCTGCAGCCGACCCCGCAGCACTGGAAGATCGACCGTTGGGTTCACCCCGACGAGTTCGAACACTGGAAGAAAGTGGGTCTCGAACTTGGACTCGGAGTGGTCGAAAGCGGAGCGATGGTTCGGTCCAGCTACCATGCGGACGAACAATCGCAGAAGTACACCGGGGAGCAGCACCTCAACCGCGTGAACGCGCTCGCCGAGGCCTCGGTCGCAGCGGCTTCGAATAACTGAACCGCAGCGACCACGCCGCGATTGGGTACACAAAAAAAACCGCCGCGCGAGGCGGCGGTTGCGAGAGTCGGAGGTGAGTCGGTTACTTGCGGCTCCGACGAGCCAGCGACAGAGCCGCCAGGCCGGCGCCGAGCAGGAGCACCGTTGATCCACCATCCGGCACGCTCGGCGGATTGTCAGTGCGATTGAACGCCGTCCAGTGGGACAGCTCGTACTGGGTCGGATTGCTCGTGAAGAGCTCTGCCGGGTACTGCGGCAGGGTCACCGCAGCTCCCCCGATGTACCACGCCACGTAACCAGCGTTGGGGCCATCATACTTGCCCACCACCCATTCCCAACCGGCCGGCACGGAGGTGCCTCCGGAGTCGTCCTTACTGAGATCCGAGGCATCGATCGTGCCGGAGTAATCAGGCGGAGTCGTGCGAGTCATGTACTGGACCCCGTCGATCACGACATCACTACTGTTGGGGAGGTCTAGCAGCTGCTGCAGCCAAGCCGCTTCCGCCGAAGGCGGGTTTCCGGTTGTGCCGGGATTAAACGTCCCCACCACGCCCGGATCATTGATCGTCAACGCAGACGCACTGGTGACCATCCACAGTGCCGCGGCCAGAGCAGTCATCATCAGCTTCTTCATAGGAACTTCCTCTGGGGGTTAACTCTAGTGACCGAGACGTCCCCGATCACTCATCGCGTACCTGCACCAACCGTTCCCGAAATGGCCGTCGCGACGACGCTGTGATGACCTTATGTTGCCAATCAGCAACTTACGTCTGCAAAACTGTTGCAACATAGGACGTTACCTTATGACCTATTCGTAAAGCGACCCGACAGGCCCAAACGGTCCCCGCCCGAGGGAAAATCCGTCAGGATCAAATAGATAGAACACCCTAGCTAGATGTCGGGAAAACTTACGCTTTACGCAGAATTGGGCTGGGTGAGCCGGCGCAGGATTCGGTCGAGGTCGTCGACGTTGATGGGCTTGGTGAGATGTTCTTCGAAACCGGCGTCGCGTGACCGGGCAATGTCCTGTTCGGCTCCGTAGCCGCTCAGAGCGACGCCTCGCAGATCGGGAAAAACCTCCCGCAGTTCCTTCATCAACGTGACGCCATCTCCATCCGGTAGGCCAATATCCGAAATGATGAAGTGGTACTGCCCCTGTTCGGCCGCTCTCCGCGCCTCGGACAAGGAGCCCGCCGTGATGACGTCGAAACCGCGGCGGGTCAGCAAACTTGCCAGAGCCCGACAGGTCGGCACGTGATCTTCCACCACCAGGATGCGCCCTTGGCTTCCACTTTCTGGCGCGGTGTCGTGCAGCGGCGGAGGCGGAGCGTCCGACGGAAGGCCTTCCGGCGGGGCAGATCGCACTTCCTGCGTCGCGAGGGGCAACTCGATCGTGAAGGTTGCGCCCTGATTCCGTCCTGGGCTCGTGGCATGGATACTGCCGTGGTGCAGCTCGATCAACATGCGGGAGATCGCAAGGCCGAGGCCAAGGCCGCCGAACTGATGTCCACGGCTGCCGTCGGCGTGCTCACCTTGGGTGAACGCTTCAAAAACCTGCTCCAGTTCCGCCGGGCTGAGGCCGATGCCATTGTCGGTGATCGCCACCGCAACGCGATCAAAGGCCGGTGTCGTGAGCGTCTGGACCACGATCACGCCGCCCTCGGGCGTGAACTTGATCGCATTCTTCAGCACGTTCCAGAAGACCTGCTGCAGCCGGACGGCGTCGCCCCACACCGTGCACCGGCCGCTCGCGAGCTCGAGCGTGAGTCGGATGCGCTTGGCCTCGAGTTCCGACCACACCGTGCCGACCGCATCCCGCAGCACCGCGTGCAGGTCGCGCGCACGCAGGTCGAGCGCGAGTTTGCCCCGCACAATCCGCGTCAGATCGAGCAAGTCGTCGATCAGCCGGGCCTCCAGGGCGACATTCTTCGCCACCGTGTCGAAGTCCGCGCGCACCTCCTCGGGTAGCTCCGGATTGCGCGCCGCTTCGCTGGCGAGCAGGAGCACCGGATTCAGCGGCGTCCGCAGCTCGTGCGAGAGGCGGGCCAGGAAATCGTCCTTGGCTCGCGAGGCTGCGAGAGCGCGATCGCGCGCGTCCTCGGCTTCCTGCTCCGCCCGCTTCCGATCGGTCACGTCGATGCAGCTGCCGATGTAGCCATTAAACTCGCCGCCCTCCCCCAGCCGCGGCACGCCGTGGTCCAGCACCCAACGGTACTCGCCATCGTAGCGACGGAGTCGATACTCGAGCTGGAAGGTCTGCCGCGCGCGGTAGGCCAGTTCGTAGTGCTGCACGCAACGCGCCCGGTCCTCGGGATGCACGCCCTCCAGCCAGCCCCGCCCGAGTTCACGCGCGAGCGGTCTTCCCACAAACTCCAGCCAGCGCTGATTGAGCCAGGAGGCGGCGCGGCCGGCATCCGCCAGCCAGATCAGCACAGGAGCACCGTCCGCCATGTGTCGGAAACGCGCTTCACTCTCGCGCAACGCGTGTACCGCGTCCTCCGTCCGCTCGAGCATGCTGTTGAACGCCGCCGAGAGCCGCCCGAGTTCATCCCGTCCGTACGACGGCACGCGCAACGAAAAGTCCGAACGAGCCGCCACGGCGTCGGCGGTTGAAGCGAGTTTCAGGATCGGCCCGGCAATCCGCCGCTGCAGCACCGAGGCCAGCATCCACGCGAGCGCGATCGCTGCCGCCAGGACGCCCAACACCGTCCAAGCGTACACCTGCAACCGCCGGTAGAGCCCGGCCATCGTGGCGCGCACGTACAGCCGCCCGAGTCGCCGCTCGCGCTCATACACATCCAGGACTCGGACGAGGTGGCCTTCGCGAAAAAAAATCCCGAGTTCAGAGGGCGCCAACTCCGGTGGGAGTTCCCCCGCGACGCGAGAGTAGCCGGCAAAAAGCGTCCCGTCCGCCGCATACAGGCCGGCCACCAGGATCTGGGGCTCCGCTCGCAACGCCTCAAGCGTCTCGCGCGCGTCCGCTTCATCTTCGAACGCAATCGCCGCGGAGCTGTTGTTCGCCGTCACCCGCGCAACCGCGTCGATGCTCTGCGAGAGATTGCGACGAAATCCCGCGTACTCCAGCAGCAGGAACAACCCGCAGGCGAGCACGAGCGCGACGCCGGTGGTGAGCATCATCACGACCTGCAACTTTCGTTGGACCGGAAGATCGGCGAACCACTGCTTCATGGGTTGTTGGCTCCGGTGACGTTGCGGGCGACCCGCAACAACTTCGAACTGATGACCAACTCCGCTTCCGCCGCCGCGGTGGCGTTCACGTGCAGCAACACGCGGCTTCCTTCCGTCACAAATTCGATCATCCCCCCCGCCTCCGCGAAGCCCGGCATGTCCCCGACCGTGAGAATGGCGCGCCCCCGGCAATGCCGCAGAACCTCGCCCACCCCGCCCGCCTCCGATCGACTGACAAACAGGATGTGACACTGGCTCGCTTCTGCCGGGCGTGACAACCGCCGGATGACGATGGGCCGTCCGTTCACGCGCTCGCCCCGGACCATCTCATTCAGCACCGAGCCGAAGGGGTCGCTGCCGATCACACCGATGACGAACGGCGTTTCAGGCGCACTCAATGCTTGAGGCGGCCAATCCACGAAGGAGAGGAAGTTGTAGAGAAACGCCGCCTTCAGGTCGTACTCGCGCGTCGTTTGGGCGAAGCTGAACGGCGCAGCCAGCAAGACCAGAAGGCTGGTCAACCCAAGTCGATGTCGGCTCAAAAACCCCATCGGATCATTGCCTGGACGCTGCGCGGGATCTCGCGCCGGTCGGGAAGAGCACCCAATTCAGCGTGCGCGCGATCGAGCAGATTGCGGCCACTCACCGACAACTCCACATCCGGTCGCACCTGCCACGTGACGTGAAGATCGAGTTCCAGGTAAGCCGGGATGTGGGTCAACCCGCCCTGAGCGTTAAACGTCGGCACGGCGCCGACGTGGCGAAGCGCGAACCAGGAACTGGCTTTGTCTTTCCACCAGATCGTGCTGCGCAGTTGCAGCTGGTGTTCGGGGAAACTCGTTTCACCGGCGGCACCTTCCACGTCGAGGCTGCCCGGTTTCCGCCAGACCTCCTGGTCCATCAGGAATCCGCCCGCCCGAAGACGCCACCAAGGCTTAAGATCCCAATCAACGAACAACTCCAGACCTTGGGTGCGACCGCGCAGCCCATTGGCCTGGGTCGCCGGCGGGCCCGGCTCGACGCTGCGCAGGTCGTCGTATTCGTGTCGGAACAACGTGGAGGACAACCAGAGGCGGGTGCTGATCAGCGCGCGCCAGCCAACTTCCCCCGCCACCAGCACCTCCGAGTCGAAGTTGCGGTTACCCACGATGGAGTATTCACCCGGCTCGCCGAAGTAGAACCCCGTTTCCAACCGTGACGGGGTGCGCGTCGTCCGCGCGACTTCCGCCCAGAAGGTTTGCCACTCGCCCGGACGCCAGGCCGCGCGAAAGTGCGGCTGGTATTCCCAACCGCTGAAATAATTGTGTTCGAGCCGCACCCCGCTGGTGACCGTCACATCCCGACGCGGGGTGCGGTACTCGTGCTGCACAAAGGCGCTGCCGAGTTCGAAGTTCAGCCGCGAGGGCAGAATCGAGAAATTCACCGCCTGGCTGACGTTGTCGTGAATGGACCGATACTGTCCTCCCACCACGATCTCCTGCCCTTCGGCCGGCTCGAACCGGAACTGCACCTCGAGATCGCTGGTATGGGTGTTGGCGATGTACAGCTGGCTGATGTCGCGACGGGCGTAGTCATAGTACATCCGCACCAGCAGGTTTGCGTCAGCCGTAACGTCACGCGACCAACGAAACGCCAGGTTCGCACCATCGGCGTGCGTCTTCGGCCCGGTTCCCGCCTCGAAGCGCCCCTGAACGGCGTCGCCGTGCAGCGAGAACTCGTTGGCCCCGGCTTGTCCCCAATCCGCCCGGAAGCCCACCTGCGTTGCGCTCCAATCATCCAAGTGGTCGCTGCGACCTTCTGCATTCAACGACGCGTCGAATTTGGCGGCCTTCGCGTACACCCGGTACGCCCCCGTCTCGCCAAATCGCCCACCGTACCGGACGCCGAAGGTCGCCTCCTCCATCGAGCCACCGCCGGCGTAAACCAGCCCACCTTGCGTCAGGTGCGCTGGCCGGGTGTGCACATTGATCACACCGTTCATGGCGTTTGAACCCCAGTTTGCGCCCGCCGGCCCGCTGATCACTTCGATCCGGTCCAGATCGGGGATGAAGATGTCCGTGATGTCCCAAAAAACGTTGGAGAAAAACGGTGAGTAGACGGACCGGCCATCGATCAGCACGTGCATCTTGTTCGAGACGCCCTCCACGCGCATGAGCCCTCGGGCGTTGATGCCCCAGTTGGCGGAGTTCACCTGGCCAACAAAAAGCGTGGGCGCGAGCCGCAGCAGTTGCGGCAACCGAGTCGCACCGGAAACCCGCGCGGCCTCGCCCCGAATCACAAATACGCTGCTCGCCGCCTGTCCCCAGTTCTCCGGACGCCGGGACACGGAAACGACCTCCTGTTCCAGCAACTCCTCCATCGACATCCGTTTTAACGCCGTCGGTGGCAGCAGGTCGGGTCTGCCTTGGGCCGTGGCGGTCTCGCCCCCTCCGCACAGCGCCAACAGGAGAGCCATCGCGCTCCGCCACGACCGCACGGCGGGCCGCGCGACAGCGCATGCGCCTGCCGCACCGTCCGAAGACCGGCGGGGGTGAAAGGGAAACCTGAACACGGGGACGGTGAAGAAGCTCGGAAAGCGGCTGCCAGCAAATCTCCAAGTGAAGGGACGGAGCGCCTGGACGGGGCCGGCAGACATCAGAAGTCCACGCTGGTGCGAACTTTTCTCCTGCGTTTCGCTTTTCGTCCGCGCGCGTTTTCGCACGATTGCGCAATGGCTTCGGTGTTTTCTCGCGTGAGTCTCTGGCTGGGCGGGTTGGTGGTTGGAGTAACGGCGTTCGCCGGCGAATGGGTGGCCGGCCCGATGCTCGGTTATCGCGCCCACCGCGAGGTGGCGATCTGGGCCGAGACGCGCAACGCCGCGACCGTCACCGTGCATTTTCATCCCGTGGATCGTCCGAGCGACGCGCGAACCCTGACGATGACGACGCCCGCTGCCACGCCGGTGGGTGTGCAACCGATGCTTTTTCGCCTGCCCCTGCTCGAGATGGGCACGCGTTACACCTACTGGTTCGAAGTCGACGGGCAGACGATCGAGCGGCCATATCCCCTCACGTTCGAGACCATGAACCAGTGGGAGTACCGGACGCCGCCGCCGGACTTCACGTTCCTGTTCGGCACGTGTGCGTATCAGAATGACGCGCCTTACGACCGACCCGGCGAGCCCTACGGCAAAGGCACGGACATCTTTCGCCACATGGCCGGATCCGGCGCGGACTTCATGATCTGGGGCGGCGACAACGTCTACCTGCGCGAAGCGGACTTCTCGTCGGCGAGCGGAATCTGGTATCGGTACAGTCGCGACCGGGCGAACGAGGACCTGCAACCCTTGCTGGCTGGCATGCATCACTACGCGGTGTGGGACGACCACGACTTCGGCCCCAACGACTCAAACCGCACGTTTGAGTTCAAGGACGTCAGCCTGCAGGCATTTCAAACCTACTGGGCCAATCCAACCTGGGGTGAGCCCGACAACCCCGGCGTCTACGGCAAGTTCACCTGGGGTGACGCGATCTTCCTGCTTTTGGACGACCGTTACCACCGGGATGAATCCACTCTCAACGAGGAGGGCGCGGAGGAGAAGTCCGTCTGGGGCCGGCAGCAGTTCACCTGGTTGAAGCAGTCGCTACTACACGCAAAACGGCAGCGGCACTACGCGTGGAAGTTCATCGTGACGGGCGGCCAGTTTGTCCAAACGGAGGACACGTCGCACCGGATCGAGACCCACGAACTTTACCGCCGGGAACGGGACGAGCTGATCGAGTTCATTCGGGAGAACATGATCACCGGCGTCGTCTTCCTCACCGGGGACGTCCATCACTCTGCGCTGTATCGACGTTCCATTACGGACACGCAGGCGTTGTATGAAGTCACCTCGTCGCCGATCAGCAGCGGCGCGGATACACGCGGGGCCGAGGTCAAACTTCGCGACCCAGCGCTGGTCGCCGGCACGTATGTCGCGACGCAGAACTACTGCCGGCTGTCGCTGCGGGGGGCCCCGGACGCCCGTGAATTGCTGGTGCAGTGTTTTGATTCCGCGAACACCTTGCGGTGGGAGCGCGTCGTGCGGCTGGCGGAATTGCAGTAATCGATTTCACCTTCGCGCCGGGGCCGTCCGGCGTGAGACTCATTCCGTCCTTCCGCCCCGCGCAGAATGTTGTTTGGCTGGCGCATGGATCAGACGCCCCACGTCCCCCGCAAAGTCGCGCTCCAGACCCGGGCCGACATCGTGGAGAACTGGCTGCCGCGCTACACCGGCGTGCCGCTGTCGGAGTTCGGTGATCACATCCTGCTCACGAACTTCCACCGGTACGTGAAGCTGTTCGCCGACTGGCACAACGTGGAGATCCGTGGGCTCGACCGACCGATGCCCAGCGCCACTTCCGGCCGGATCACGATCATCAACTTCGGCATGGGCAGCGCCGGCGCCGCCACGATCATGGACCTGCTGACGGCGATCCATCCGAAAGCGGTCCTGTTCCTCGGCAAGTGCGGCGGGATCAAACATCGCGCCGAACTGGGCGATCTTATCCTGCCGATCGCCGCGATCCGGGGTGAAGGTACGAGCAACGACTACTTCCCTCCCGAGGTGCCGGCCTTGCCCGCCTTCGCGTTGCAGAAAGCCATTTCCACGACCATCCGCGAGGCCGCACGCGACTACTGGACCGGCACTGTTTACACCACGAACCGGCGGGTCTGGGAGCACGACACGGCGTTCAAGGAATACCTCCGGCAGATCCGGGCGCTGTGCATCGACATGGAGACGGCGACGATCTTCATGACCGGCTTCTTCAACGAGATCCCCACCGGCGCTCTGCTCCTGGTCAGCGACCAGCCCATGACGCCCGACGGCGTCAAGACTGCCGAGAGCGATGCCCGGATCGACGAAACGTATGTCACCGACCACCTGAAGATCGGCATCGATTCGCTCAATCAGCTGATCAACCAGGGCGTGACGGTGAAGCACCTGAAATTTTGAATACACCCCGCATCGTGTGAACGTCCCGCGCGGTGCGCACCCTTGACGTCTGCGCGCAGACCGCTTGGGTAGCGCCCCGTTGCCCACGCTCCTGGTTCGGTGCCAAACCGCCCACGATTGTGGGTGCCCCACCCCCCGTCACCTCCCCCGGCTTCCCACCGGCTTCTTATGACTACCTCCGCCCCTGCCACCGCGGCGGCTCCGACGGCGCCCGACATGCGCCTGTTCTGGGGCTGCTTCATTGCCCTGATCACAACCTCGTTTGCGTTCATCACTCGAGCGTTCCTCGTCAACGACCCCGCCCTCTGGCCCGCGGAGTTCGGGTTGGACAAGGTGCAGGCACAGGAACTGTTCGGGGCCGGCATCTGGCCGTTCGCCATTTCCATCATCTTGTTCAGCCTCGTGATCGACCGCATCGGGTACCGGGCGGCGATGTTTTTCAGCTTCATCTGTTACGCGGTCTACGGATCGCTCGCGCTGGCGGCTTACGGGCTCATTCACGAAAATGGCACGGCTCTCGCGGGTGCGGAGCTGATTGCCGCCCAGGAACGGGCGTTCCGCCTGCTCTACTGGGGCTCTGTCATCCTCGGTCTGGGCAACGGCACTGTTGAAGCCTTCATCAACCCCGTCGTCGCAACGATGTTCAACCGCGACAAGACGAAGTGGCTGAACATGCTGCACGCCGGTTGGCCCGGCGGCCTCGTCCTGGGCGGTCTCATCACGATCGCGCTCGGCA
Source organism: Verrucomicrobiota bacterium (assembly GCA_023386835.1). Lineage (GTDB taxonomy): Bacteria > Verrucomicrobiota > Verrucomicrobiia > Opitutales > Opitutaceae > Actomonas. Next base: position 13,023 of record JAEWIY010000089.1, on the reverse strand, counting down.
GCCGGGTGGCGAGCGACTGGCGCGTGCTCGTCTACCTGCTGGCGGCCCCGGCCATTGTTTACCTTTTCATGCTGTTCCGTGCCCGTTTCCCCGTGAACGAGCGCGTGGCAGCCGGCGCGACGTATCGCGAAATGCTCGCCGAGTTCGGCGCGATCGGCGCGGCCATCGCCTCGTTCCTGGTCATCAAACAACTCGGCCTGGTCTTCGGCTGGAGCAACACGATGGTTTGGGTCCTCGTCGCGATCGTCGTCGCGGCGTACGGCTTCTACAGCCGCTCGCTCGGCCGGCCGCTCCTGGTCCTGCTGTGCATCATCATGATGCCGCTGGCCACGACCGAGCTGGGTACTGACGGCGCCATTACAGGCATCATGGAGCAACCGCTCCGTGCCTCCGACGGCAACCCGCTCTGGGTGCTGGTCTACACGTCGGCGATCATGATGGGCCTGCGCTTTGTCGCCGGACCGATCGTGCACCGGCTCTCGCCGCTCGGTTTGCTCTCGCTCTGCTCCGCGCTGGCGATCGTCGGCCTCTTCCTGCTGTCCCGCAGCACCGGCCTGGCGATGATCTTCTTCGCCGCGACACTCTACGGTGTCGCCAAGACGTTCTTCTGGCCGACCATGCTCGGCCTCGTGGCGGAACAAACCCCACGCGGCGGAGCGCTGACGCTCAACGCGATCGCCGGCATCGGCATGTTAACGGTCGGGGTGCTGGGCGGTCCGCTCATCGGCGAACTGCAGGAGCAGGCGGCGCAACGCGAGATCGAGCGCCAGAAGCCCGGCGTCTACGAGCAGGTGTCGGTCGAGAACGAGTATTTCCTCGGTCGCTACCTCGCGATCGACGAAACCAAGCTGGCCACGCTGCCGTCCGCCGAGGCGGAGTCGGTTGGGCGGATCGCCCGTGACGCGAAGCAGAGCGCGCTCGCCCGCGTGACGGTGTTCCCGGCCTTCATGCTCGTGTGTTACCTCGGGCTGATTGTCTACTTCCGCGCTCGCGGCGGTTACCGCGCCGTCCACCTGCCCACGGCCGCGCACTAGCGCGGCCAGTCACGGCGGGCCGGGCGCAGGGCCCGGTTCGCCGCGATGGCTGAACGCCCCGGCAAAGTCGCGGTCCATCCGGGATGGCCGCGACGATCCGGATCGGCATCTCAGGCTGGCGATACGCCCCCTGGCGAGGGGTCTTCTACCCGGACGGGCTGCCGCAGCGTTCGGAACTCGCATATGCCAGCCGGCGGGTGCCGACGATTGAGATCAACGGCTCGTTCTACTCCCTGCAGCGGCCCGAGTTGTATCAGGGCTGGCATGACGAGACTCCCGACGGGTTTGTCTTCGCGGTGAAAGGCGGCCGGTACATCACGCACCTGAAGCGGCTCCGCGGAGTTGAGTCGGCGATGGCCAACTTCTTCGCCTCCGGAGTGCTGAAACTCGGCGCCAAGCTCGGCCCCTTCCTCTGGCAGCTGCCACCGCACCTTCCGTACAGCGCGGAGCGACTGGAGGCCTTTTTCCAGCTGCTGCCACGCAGCACCCAGGCCGCCGCCGAACTCGCGGCACGGCATGATCCATGGCTGCGCTCCCGCGCCTGGTATGCAGTGAATGGAGACGCGCCGCTGCGGCACGCGCTCGAGGTGCGTCATCCCTCATTCGAGAATCCGGAATTCATCCGGCTGCTGCGTCAGCACAACGTTGCACTGGTCGTCGCGGACACCGCCGGCAAGTGGCCCTTCCTCGAGGACGTGACCGCGGACTTCATCTACGTCCGCCTGCATGGGGACGAGGTCCTGTACGCCTCCGGTTACAGCGATGAGGCGCTGAGAGAATGGGCGCGCAAAATCGCCGCATGGGCGCGCGGCGGACAAGCGACCGGAGTGCGCACCCTCGCTTCGCCAGGGCGCCGTGCCACCGGAGGACGCGATGTCTATGTGTACTTCGACAACGACGTGAAGGTGCGCGCGCCCTTCGATGCGATGACACTCGCCCAGTTTCTGAAACTCGGCCCCGGCCCCGACGCCCCGCCTCCGGATCCCGCCGCCATCGCGGAGGAGCCGCGCTCCGTCTGGCCGGCTTGGCAGAAACCAGTCGCCGCCACGGTGACGCCACGTCGGCGCGCCCACACGACTCGGCGCCGGACCACAGGCCAAGCCGTGTCCCGGTGACCGGCGTCCGCGGGTGAAACCGGCACCGAGCAGAAGAGTCCGGGTCCATTCCCGACCGCGGCGCCCGCCACACGGATGTTGAACTCGCTGAAACAGCACTGGATCCAGTTGAAACGTTTCCCACCGGGGCAGCGTTTCTGCCGGCGGCATGACGAACAACGAGAAGCGGGGCGTCCGGCCCGCCACATCCTGCACCGCGCCTTAGTCTGGGGGTTGGCGGTGGTCCTGCTGCTCATCGGCATCGTGCTGATGTTCATGCCCGGTCCGGCCATCCTGTTTTTCCTGCTGGCCGGCGCCGTGATGGCGGAGGAATCGCGAACCGTCGCCCGGTTTCTCGACTGGCTGGAGTTGCGCCTGCGCCAGGTCGGTCGTCGATTCCTCCACTGGTGGAAAACCCGCTCATCAGGAACCCGCGTCAGCCTCGCCGTACTCACCGTCGCGATCGTCACCACCGGCGCGTACGGCTCGTACCTGGCCCTTTTCAACTGAACCCAAACGTCGATCCAACCATGAGTGTTCCCTCCCCTGCTGACGACCTTCCCATCCTTTACGTGAAAACCGGTTGCCCGTGGTGCGAGGAGGCCATTCAGGCCCTCGACGACAATGGTGTGGGCTACCACCTGCGCAACGTGACCGAAAACCGCGAGCACTTCGCCGAAATGCGGCGGAAATCGAATCAGGACAAGGCGCCGGTCCTCGACTGGCACGGTAAGGTCCTGGCGGATTTCGGCGCCGAGGAACTGTATCCGTTCCTACGGGCGCAAAACGTCAAACTTGAGGATAGCTAATCCCCACGCGTTATGGGATTCGACCCGCAGACCGGCGACAAGCCGCTGATGGAGGTACACAAGAAAACCACCAAGGTGAACCTCGCGGTGGTGATCGGTGTGGTCCTGTTTTTCGTGATCGCGGCAGCGGTGATGTTCAAGTTCATGCGCTCGCCCGACGAGACGCGGAACGAGATGCACGAAGAGAGTGTGCGCCCCTGAGCGAATTTCGCCTTCCAATCGTGGCTGTTAGAGACGCGTGCCGCTCACGCGGACCGATTAAACCACATCGATCCAGAACGGCACAAAAACGTCGCGCTCTTCCAGGTTCACCTGCGCCCAGATGACGTAGCGTCCGGGCTCCGGGATTGTCACCTGAAACGCCAACGTCGGCGCGCTTCCCTCCGGCGCCCGCGTCAGGCCTTCGTCACGCGGATGCAGGTGGGCAAAGCCGGTTCGCTGCTCGTCAAATGCCACCAAGTGCGCATAGGCGCCCATCACCTCACCGAGTCGCACCGGTGAGCCGGCCTCGTGGCGAATGGTCAACGTAAGGTCGGTCGCCGCCCGCGCCCGGATCACTGAGCTTTCCGTGGTGAGCGAGAACCGATACGCTCCCGCGGCGGCCTCCCAGTTATCCGTCGGCCCGGACGCAACCGGCGTCGTCCCGTGACCCTCCACCGGCAAGTCGACGCTCGAGTAGAGTCCGCGGCCCGTGGCGCGCGGCGTAAAGTCGCAGAAAATTCGATACACCCCCGCCTGCTGCGGCGTCAGCTCGAACCGCCATTCGCCGGGCACGTCGCCCGGCTCCGGGTGCAGATGCAGGTAATCCGTCAGGGTCGGATCGACGGCCAGCACGTGCAGTTTGCGGGTATGGGCGATCATCAGGTCGGCCGGCCCGATGGGTTTGCCGCCCGAGGTCTGCAAGGAAAGCACCACGGGGATCGTGGCACCCGCCTGCGCGGGAGCCAGAGTCCGCACGCGGGTCTCGATGGGCGACCGGACATTCACGACGGGCAGAAACTGCGGATTGGCCGGATCACAGAACTCCAGCGAACTGCCCGACCCTTCAGCCGCCTGAAAATCGGCATGCTGAAGATTGGTCCCGATCGGCAGCCAGCGCACCACGACGTAGAGCGCCATCGCGCCGACGGTGAGCAGCAGCGCCTGCCGCATCTGGCGGCGGTTCAAAGTCGGGGCAGCGGGAGCAGTGGACGTGGGTGTCACAGAAAAGGGGTTACAATGGGCAGCAATGAGTTCACCTCACCGCTGCATGGCCTTGAGGAAATCTCCGCGGTCCCAGCGACTGCCGTCCGCGCGGTGAACGATGCGGCCGTTCTCGTCGACCAGCAGCGTCGCGATCGTATGCTGCAGGACGCTGCCTTCAGCAAAAGCCTGCACACCGAACTGCTGCATCAGGTCCTTGATCGCCGACTCGGGTCCGGTGAGGAAGCTGTAGTTGCTCGTATCGATGCCGCGGGCGGTGGCGTATTCATTGAGCACACCAGGCGTGTCGAACTCGGGATCGAGCGTGATCGAGATCAGCTCGAGGTTGCTGATGCCCTTTTCCTTCGCCTCACGCTGGACCGCCGTAAACTGTTCCACGGCCGCCGGGCACATCGTCGCCACCGGGCACCGCGTGTAGATGAAGTTGATCATCACCTTTTTTCCCCGGAAGCGGTCCGCGCTCACCACCCGCCCCGTCTGGTCGTACAATGCAAAACCCGGCAGGTTCTCGCCGACTTCGCGGTAGGCGCGCTTGCCCCGGATCGTCGTGTCCTGGCGCAGCGCCGCTGAGGCGGCCGTCACCGCGGCGTCGCTGGCCGGGTCAACCCGCCAGATCTTTTCGAGGAGGAACGTCCCGTCTTCTTCCTGGACAAGTTCGCCCCGGACTTTCTGTCCCTCACGGGACAGGGCGAGGTCCCCGCTGCTCACCACAAACTCCATCACCATGCCCGGCATGTAGCCCGGGATCGGTTCGTGGTCGACCAGCAACGTGCCGCGCTCCGCATCCACCTTGACGATCTGGCCCTGCAACGGATGGCGGATCCGCCCGTCGGACGCGGCCGCGTTCGCCGACTCCGCACCTTGCTCGCGGCGGCAGCCGATCGCGCCGGTCAGGACCGCCACACACGCCAGCCCACAAACCACTCGCGTGGCCCGCCCAAACAGGCGACCGCGAGGAGGAACGGCGGCCGGCGCGTTTCTGACTACATTAGGGGACATGCGAACACGGATTCTCCCGGCTGCAGATTTGTCAAAGGGTTTGCCGTCGCCAGTTTGACCGCTTGCATCGGCAATTCCGCCCGCTGATGACCTCACGAACCGTCACCTCCCGAACCACTGCTTACCGGCCGCGCCTGGCTTGGTTCGCGGCAGTGGGCGGAGCGTGGGTGTTCGTTTTGGTGCTCTTGGGTGCTTTCACCACGACCATCGGCGCGGGCATGGTCTTTGCGGATTGGCCGCTCTCGAATGGGTCCGTCAATCCAGAGGGGTGGCTGACGGACATCGCGATGTTCGCCGAGCACTCGCATCGGCTCTCCGGCACGTTGATGGGTCTCATCACCATCACGCTCGCGATCTGGCTCTGGCGGACGGAAGCGCGCGGCTGGGTCCGCCAACTTGGCTGGTGGGCGTTGGTCATCGTCATCGTGCAAGGCCTTCTCGGCGGCACCCGGGTGCTGCTTGATCCGATTGAGGTGCCGGGCTTCCATATGACGTTGGGACAGATGCTGCGCATCCCGCACGGGGTGCTGGCGCAGCTCTACATCTGTCTGCTGATCCTGATCGCGCTCGCCGTCTCGCGACCGTGGATCGAGGCGCGAGGCCGTGTCTTCAGCCCCTCGGTGCGCCGGTGGGGGCTCTGGGTGACCGCACTGCTGATCGCACAACTGACGATCGCCACCGTGATGCGCCACAACGCCGCCGGGTTGGCGATCCCGACGTTTCCCTGGAGCACCCCGGAAGGGGACTGGCTGCCGACGTTCTGGAGCTTTCGGGTCGGCATTCATTTTGCCCATCGCGTAATGGCTGTGGTGATTTCCGTCGTGTTGGTGACCTGGGCGATGCGGTTGTGGGCGGAGGCGGGCCGCGGGACCCGCGTGGCGCTGGGCGCATTGGTGGGGTTGCTCGCACTGCAGATCGCGTTGGGCGCGTTGACGGTGCTCACTTTGCGAGACGCGCACCTCACGACGGCGCACGTGATCGTCGGCGCGTTTCTGCTCGCCCTTAGCTTTGGTCTGACCTGCTGGACTTTTCACCCACAACACGCCGCCGCGCCCGCGACCACGGCCGGCCGGCGTTCGTCGCAGCGATTCGCGCACTCATGAAAGCGTCCGCCGCGATCGATGAACCGGTGAGTGCGGCCCGTTTCGCCGACTATTTCGAGTTGACGAAGCCGCGCCTCAGCGCGCTCTCCGTCATCACCGCGGTGGTCGGTTACGTGGTCGTGCGCGCGCCCTGGGAATGGAGCCATTTTCTGATCACCCTGATCGGCACCGCGGCGTGCGCCGGTGGTGTCGCGGCGTTGAACCAGTGGATGGAGAGCGACACGGACGCGCAAATGAAGCGCACCGCGGATCGGCCGATCCCGGCGGGCCGTGTTCCCGCCGGATCGGCCTTCGTCCTCGGCTGGTTGTTATGCCTTGGCGGGCTGGCGATGCTTTTTGTCTGGGCGAGTGCGCTGGCGTCGTTGTTCGCGCTGCTGACCATCATCACTTACCTCGCGTTCTACACGCCGGCGAAACGCTGGTCACGGTGGAGCACGGAGATCGGCGCGGTCGCAGGCGCCTTCCCTCCCCTCATCGGCTGGACGGCGGCACACGGTGGCATTGATACGCTCGGCTGGTTGCTTTTTGCGCTCCTGCTCTTCTGGCAGATCCCGCACTTCATGGCGGTCGCGTGGATGTACCGGCAGGACTACAGCAACGTGCATTTCCCGATGCTGCCGGTGCGCGATGTCGGCGGCGGCAAGGTCGCCCGGTGGTCGCTGGTCAACACGCTTGCCGTGGTGGCGGTGAGTGCCTGGCCCACCTTCATCGGCGAAACCTCCTACCTCTACCTCGGCGTGACGGCCTTGTTGGGCCTGTGGTTTGTCGCACGCGCGGTCATCTTCCTGCGTCCGGCGGGACGTGACCAAGCCGCACGAAAACTGTTCTTTGCCTCGATCATCTGGCTGCCCCTGCAGTTGGGCGCGCTCGTGATCGACCGCCTCTTCATCGCGTGAGGCGCTTCACCGTTTGAGCACGAGACGATGACGATTCAGGACATTCCGGCGCTCAACGCCGCCCTCAACGGCCTGGCCACCGTATTGATCGTGCTCGGCTTTGTGCAGATCAAGGCGGCCCAACGGGCGGCGGAAACGCAGCTCCGTTCGCGCAGAATCACGACGCATCGCCGGTTGATGCTCGCCGCCGGCGCCGTGTCCGCGGTGTTCCTGATCGGCTACGTCGGCCACAAGGTGCTGGTGCGCGGCGTGCACACGCCGTTCGGCGGCGAAGGCGCCATCCGCACGGTCTACTACGTGATGCTGCTCACGCACATCGTGCTCGCGATGGCGATTGCCTACCTGGTCCCGAAGACCTTCGCGCTCGCGCTCCGCGGGGACGTGGAGCGACATCGGCGCTGGGCGCGGTGGACGTATCCAATCTGGCTCTACGTCAGCGTCACCGGCGTGCTGGTTTACTTTTTCCTCTACGTCTGGTGGCCGGCCTGAGCAGGTCGCACTGAGGCAAAAAAAAGAGGCGGCGGCCTTGGGCCACCACCTCTGCGAATAAAGAATCAGCTGTCGGCGCGCTTACTTGACGACGAGCACACCCTTCATGCCGGCGACGAAGTGAGCCGGGAAGCTACAGAGATACGGGTACTCACCCGCCTCCTCGGGGGCTTTGAACGTGATCGTATCGCTCTGCTTCGGGCCGAGTAGCTTCGTCGCGGCGATCACCTGATCCTTCAAGGACGGCGGCAGGTAGTCGCTGCTCTTTGCGGTCATGGCCGTGTTGGCATAAGTCTGCGGATTCGCGTCCTTTTTCAGCACCACCAGATTATGGCCCATGGCCTCCTTGGGCAGCGTGCCGGTATTAACCAGCTTGATCTGAATCTCTTCACCCGGGGCGGCTTCGATGCGCGTGACGCTGAATTTCATCGCGTCGGTCGCCTGGACCTCAATTACGCGGGCCGCCTTCGCCGAGGTATTGGCCGTGCTGCTCGAAGCGGTGCTGGCAGGAGCGCTGGCGGCCGGGCTCGCCGGGGCGTTGGCGGAAACGGCAGATTCGTTTTTGCCACAGGCGGAAAGGGTGAACAGCACACAAGTGCCGAGAAGAACACTGATTTGAGGTTTCATACGCGCCAGCAACGAAGCCGTAAGTGACGCCGAGACCAGCGAAAAAGGCGTTCGCATCGCTGGCTAATGCGGACACGCCGGCCATTAATAGTTGGAGGGCCTCCTCGCCCGGAGGGGCGGTCGAACCCACTAATAGCTTGAAATGCTCGGTGCGTTACGAACGCTGCGGCCTCTGTGTCGCTGCGCATCGGAAGCGCCTTATCGTATCCATGAGTTCTGCTGTATCTCCCGGTCTGAAAACCCCTCGCATGCTGGGTGCGTTGTGGGTCGCTGTCCTGCCCCTGCTGCTCGGCGGCTGGATTAAAGGGCCTCAATCGACGTTTGAGCCGTCGGGCCCCGTGGCGCGCGCCCAACAGGACGTGTTTTACGTCACGGTTTGGGTGTGCCTGGTGATTTTCGTCCTGGTCGGCGCGGTGCTCGCGTACGCGACGTGGAAATTCCGGGCGCGCAACCCTGAAGACGAACACGCGGAGCCGCCGCCCCAAGGCCACGGCAACCCGCTGGTCGAACTGAGCCTGATCGGCGCGTCTGTCCTCGCGCTGGTGATCATCGCCGTCCCGACGCTTCGTGCGATCTGGTACAGCTACGATGTGCCGGAAGCCGAGCGCGACCAAGCCTATGAGGTTGTCGCCACCGGTTACCAGTGGTGGTTCCGCTTTAACTACCCGTCGGAGCAGATCGAGAACACGGGCGAGTTGGTGACGGCCAACGAGCTGGTGATTCCGGCCGGGCGTCCGGTTCGCATCGAGGTGCGCACCGTTGACGTGATCCACTCATTTTGGGTCCCCAAGCTGGCAGGCAAGGTCGACATGATCCCGAACCGCGGCAATCACCTCTGGTTGCAGGCGGACGAGCCGGGCTACTTCTGGGGCCAGTGCGCCGAATACTGTGGTGAGTCTCACGCGGTGATGCGTTTCCGCGTGGTGGCGCTCGCGGAGGAGGATTTCCGCGCCTGGGTGGATGCGCAGAAGCAGGGCGCGCGGACGGTTGAAGCGACCCAGACGGCCGGCGCCGAGCAGGCGCAGGTCCAGTTTGCGAATTACCAGTTCCGTCGGAACCAGCCGGGTTGGACGCCGGAGTTCGACGTCGACCCGCTCAGCCGTTGGCACGAGCAGCAGTTTCCCGACAAGAACGAGGATCCGGCGCTGATTGCGCGCGGCCGCCAACTGTTCCAAGAGAAGACCTGCCATACCTGCCATACGGTCCGCGGCCACGAAGGCCAGGGCATCGCCGGTCCGGATCTGACGCACGTCGGCTCCCGCACCACCATTGCCGGTGGTTTGCTGGAGAACAGTGAGGAGAACCTGTTCCGCTGGCTGACCGAGCCCAACCTGGTGAAGCCGGGCAACCTGATGTTCTACGGCCGGGCGATGCCCGGGTACATGCGGCGCGATGAGAACGGCAACTGGGTGAAGAACTTCGAAGTGTCACCCGAGGAAGGCCGGGCCTTGGTCGCCTATCTCCACAGCTTGAAATAACACGTCATGGATCACTCTCTCACAAAGACGGGCTTCATCGGCCAGGAAGAGGCGGCGACCGCCAAACGTTCCTGGTTGTTTACGCGCCCGACGGCGAAGACGGGGTTGGTCAGTTGGCTGACCACCGTCGACCACAAGCGCATCGGCATCCTGTACGGGATTTCCGCGCTGTTCTTCTTCCTGGTTGGCGGCTTCGAGGCGCTCCTGATCCGGCTGCAGCTCATCGTCCCGAACAACACGTTCATCTCGGCGCAGCTCTACAACGAGCTGTTCACGATGCACGCGACGACGATGATCTTCCTCGCGGTGATGCCGCTGGGGTCGGCGTTCTTCAACTACATCATGCCGCTCCAGATTGGCGCGCGTGACGTGGCGTTTCCCCGCCTCAACGGTTTTGCCTACTGGGTCTGGCTCGCCAGCGCCATCCTGCTCAACGTCGGTTGGTTCGTGAAGTCCGGTGCTCCGGACGTGGGCTGGTACGGTTACGCTCCGCTTACCTCAACCGCCTACTCCAACCAGTTCGGCGGCGACATGTCGACGGACCTGTGGATCATGGGCCTGCAGGTGTCGGGCGTCTCCTCGATCATCGGCTCGATCAACTTCATCGTGACGATCATCAACATGCGCGCCCCCGGCATGACGATGATGCGGTTGCCGGTGTTCACGTGGATGACGCTGTTCGTGGCGTTCCTGATCATCCTCTCGTTCCCCGCCATCACCATCGCGCTCGTCGAGCTGATGATGGATCGCAATTTTGGCACGAACTTCTTTGAGGTCTCCAACGGCGGTTTGCCTGTGCTCTGGCAGCACCTCTTCTGGATCTTCGGTCACCCGGAGGTGTACATCCTCATCCTGCCGGCGATGGGTATCATCTCGGAGATCATCCCGACGTTCTCGCGTAAGCCGCTCTTCGGTTACCCCATCATCGTCTTCTCCGGCGCTGCCATCGGCTTCCTCGGCTTCGGTGTTTGGGCGCACCATATGTTCACGACCGGCATGGGCACGGTCGCCACGGCGGCCTTCTCGCTCGCCACGATGGCCATCGCGGTGCCGACCGGTGTGAAGATCTTCAACTGGATCGGCACACTCTGGGGTGGTCGCCTGATCATCCGCACGCCGATGCTGTTCGCGCTCGGCTTCGTCTGGATGTTCATGATCGGCGGCTTCTCCGGTGTCATGCATTCCAACGCCGCGCACGACTCCCAACAGAACGACAGCTACTTCGTGGTGGCTCACTTCCACTACGTGTTGATCGGCGGTTCGATCTTCGCCCTGCTCGGCGGCATCCACTACTGGTTCCCGCTGGTCTTCGGCCGCAAGGTCTCCGAGTTCTGGGGCAAGCTCTCCTTCTGGGTCGTGTTCGTCGGCTTCAACGTGACGTTCTTCCCGATGCACTTCTTGGGACTGAACGGCATGCCGCGCCGCACGTTCACCTACGACGGCAACATGGGTTGGAACAGCGCCAACATGATCGCGACCATCGGTGCGCTGATCCTGGGCGTTGGCATCACGATCTACTTCGCCGTGATGGTGTACACCTACTTCCGCGGCGAACGCGTTCGCCGCGATCCCTGGGACGGTCGCCCGCTGGAGTGGACGCTCCCGAACCCGCCGCCGGAACATAATTTCGACGTCATTCCGCACGTCCACGCTCGCGACGCCTTCTGGTACGAAAAGCACCACCAGGAAGAGATCGCGGCGGAAAACGCCAAGCAGGCCGCGGAAGACGAGGCACACGGCGGCATCCATATGCCCAGCCAGTCGTGGTTTCCGTTGATCACCGCGATCGGTCTGCTGACTAGTTCGCTGTTCTTCGCCAACCACCACTACCTTGGTGCGATCATCGGCGGCGTCATCACGTTCTTCGGCGCCCTCTTCTGGTCGCTGGAGGGTCCGGGCGGTTACCACCTGCACCTGCACCCGCACGATGAGAAGTCCGCAGGCCACGCGGCGAAACACTAAGTCAACCGTCTCCCTTACCTTTCGCCATGAGCGTCCACGCCGCCGCCGGCACCATTGATCATCATCACGACGCGAGTACGACGACCGGCATTCCGAACAAGAAGCTCTTCATGTGGGCTTTCTTGGCCTCGGACTGCATGTTCTTCGGCACGCTGATCGCGACCCACCTCATCTACCGGCTGCACCCGCCGGCCGGTTCGCCGGATCCGCGGGACATCTTCTCAATCGAACTGACGTCGGGTTCGACCTTCATCCTGCTGATGTCGTCACTCCTGATGGCGTTGGCGGTGAATGCGATTCAGAAGGGCAACGTCCAGACGACCCGTCGGATGCTGCTCGGCACGATCGTGTTTGGTCTGATCTTCCTTGGTGGCCAGGTCTACGAGTTTAACCACTTCGTCCACGAGAAGGGGCTCACGTTGGCCAACAGCGTCTTCGGTTCGACCTTCTACACGCTGACCGGCACGCACGGCTGTCACGTCGCCATCGGTGTGCTCTGGCTGGTGTTGATGTACATCCGCACCTTCAAGCCCGTCGACGAATCGCGCGGCCAAGGCTGGATTTGGAAGGGCCTCGTTCACTTCCTCGCCTTCGCGGGTTTCGTGGTGCTCGGCATGTACTCGCTGCTGGAGCTGGTCCATGCGTTCGAGACGGGTGAAGGGCTCGGCGCCTTCTTCAGCCACAACTTCATTCCGGTCGGCGCGACGCTTGCCCTGCTGGGCGTGCTCTTCGCCTTTGCCCGCCAGAGCGGACCGGTCGACTTCGGCGAGGCCAATGCCATCGACGTTGAATCGATGGGCCTGTATTGGCACTTCGTCGACATCGTCTGGATCGTCATCTTCCCGGTCGTGTATCTGCTCGAATACGTCGTCGCCTAATGAACGCCACCGCAGCACTCCCTGGTTCTCCTGACGCACAAGCCCACGGTCACGAGGGCAAGTTCCACCTGTTCGTCCAGCTGGCGATGATCCTGGCGGTGATCACCGGCCTCGAGCTGCTGATCATCTACATGCCGTTGGCGCTGTGGCTGATCATCACAATCCTGATGGGTCTCTCCATCGTGAAGTTTCTGTGCGTGATTTTCATCTTCATGCACCTGCGGTGGGACAAGATGTTCTGCACCATCTTGTTTTTCATTGGCCTGATCCTCGCCGGCGGCACGGTCGGTGCGCTCCTGCTGATCCACACCGCCGACGCCGCGATCCCTGAAGGCCCCGCCTACGAACAAGCCGAGTAACGGCTTCGTGCACGTCCAATAAGATTGGCGGCCGGACTCCGGCCGCCTTTTTTATTCCTGCTCTACGCGCCCGCGGATCAGTCGAATACCGT
>JAEWIY010000083.1 GCA_023386835.1 Verrucomicrobiota bacterium | reverse complement strand
GGGGGGTGGCGCCGCTGGTGGTCCAAGGCAGGGCCGGGCGCCCAGGCGGACGCGCGGCATTCAGGACCGGCCGGAAGGGGGCGGGTGGCATGCGGAACCCGGACTGAACCGGCGGCGGGCACGCGGTTCCGAGCCGTGCACCACCCCGAGGTGGCACGACTATTTACGCGCGGTGGCGCAGGGCCGCTGGACGCGAGGCATCGCGACGCGGCGCGAGAATCACACGCCCGCGCGGTCGCGGAAGCCGTACCACGCCGGCGGGACTTTGCGCAGGCTTAAGCGCCAGCCCTGAGCTTGGCCGGCCTCGCTTCTGAGAGGCGAGGCCGGTTGCATGGCGGGGGACGATTAGGACCGCAGGATGTCCCGGAGGAAGTCGTCGAGCAGCGCCTTCTCGTAGCGCAGCGGATCGTCCTGCGTGATCGGCGTGACGGTCCAGTCGAACGCTTGGTTGCGCAACTGCCGCTCCCCTTGGTCCACCACCGTGCCGTTGGCATCCAGCAGCTGGTAGGTCAGAGTGATGCGGGGCGCATAGATCTGCTTCACCACGCGGATGTCGTGGAAGTCCGGGCCACGCTGCGGTTCAAAGTCGCCCGCCATGTCGACGTCGGTGATGGTGACGTTCAGGCGGGAACCCGCTGGCAGCCTCGCCGCCGCGGACCGCTCAAGGTGCTGTTGCAACTCGCGCATGTATCCTTCGTCCGCCCCTCGCCCCGAGTCGCTCCGCGTCATGTCGGTGAAGTTTTCCGGGTTCTGATAGGTGACTTGGGCGGTGCCGCCTCCGCCGGTGCCGACCGCGCGTTCCAAAGTCGTGCAACCGGTGGAAAGTCCGAGCAACACAGAGAGGCCGAAGAGGGTGGGGAGGGTTTTCATGGCGAACAGAAGGTAAGCACAGCGAGTAGGAACTGAGCCGACCGGAGCGATCCTGCTGTTGGGAATGCTCCGGTATTGGGTAAGACGCTGCGGGCCAAGGCGTGTTCCACCGACCTGTGGCTTGGCACGCTGCGCATCGAGCCGGCGGTTTGGTGCGCCGAACGACGGCTCGCCACCCGCCCTCGTTCGGCTCAGTATCGGTCAGCGCCTTACCCCATGACTTTACTCGCGCGTTTTCATCGTGCCCCGAACAGCCTCGGTCTCCTCGTCGGCGTCGCCGCTGCGTGGTGGCTCTGGCCGATCGTCGCGCTTGCCCAGAACGGCGCGAATCTTCCGCCGCTGCCGCCGCCGCTCAATGTGCCGCAACCCGGTCCGTCGACGGGTGGTCCCTATGCACCGCAACCGATCGTGCCCGGTGGTGTGGTCGTGCCGTTGTACGCCCCCGATTCTCCCGAACTCAACCAGGCGCGGGTAGCGGAGCCGGAGCAGTACCAGTACTGGGGGCCGGTGACGCTTGGCGCGATCGTTGGCATTCACAATCCGTCGATCGAGTTTCATCCCGGCAATGGCCAACTGAATACGGGCGCCGTGGTCATCCTCGCAGCGGGCGGGGGGCATCGATCACTGAATGTCGGTAGCGAAGCCGCCCCCTTCGTTTCGTTCTTCGCTCATCACGGCGTCAGCACCGTCATTCTACGCAACCGACTTCGCAGCGACGGATACGATCCGCGGGTGCACGGAGTGAACGACACGCTGCAAGCGATCCGGCTGGTCCGTGCCTACGCCGAGCAATGGCGAGTGGATCCAGCCAAGATTGGCGTCATGGGGTTCTCAGCCGGCGGCGAACTGGCGGCTTGCGCCTCCCTCGACTGGGAGGCGTTTGATGAACGGGTCAATGCGGCTGACGGCCGGGAGGATCCGTTCCGTGGCGTCTCTTCTCGACCGGACTTCGTGGCACTGATTTATCCGGGTCCGACCCCCTTTGCGCATGGCGCACGACCGCCGATCCCGCGGGCGGCGCCTCCCGCCTTTATTGCCGGCCCCGGCTGGGGAGACTGGATTCACGCGGTCTGGGCCACGGAATACTTCACCGCGCTGCTGCATAACGGGGTGCCCAATGTCGAGATGCACCTCTACGCGCGCGGCCATCACCCAGGCGACCAAGTGCCACCCGACGAGCCGCCGGCCACGGGTGGCCTGGCCAACATGGGCGGCCTTGCGTTTGGCACCTGGTCGGCGCGGCTGCTCGAATGGATGCGTGATCTCGGTTTTCTCAACCCTCCCGGGGAGCCCACGCGGGCCGCCCGCGACGTCGCCGCACAACTGGCACGCGAGCCTCGCCGGATGCGGCCTCCGCCGTCGCCACCTGCTTCCGGCGCCAGCCCTTCCACACCGGCTGCGACTTCGCGCTAAAGTCCCGTGAGGCGAGAGGTGATATCGTAGCTGTTTTACAAATACAAAGCGCGCCAAGGCTGACGTCCGACATCATGGCGAGGGTTGATCATCTCAAGGCGACCACGGCGCGTTTGTACCCCACTGCGGACGAGCGGAAGCGTTACGTGTGTGAGTTGCTGTGGGGCGATCGGGTCAAAGTTTTGTCTGAAGCCGACGAGGAAGGTCGGATCCGGGTGCGTGCGCGAGGGCACCAGGGATTTGTCGAGCAGAGCGCGTTGGGTGGTTCCTCGTTGCTCGAGCTTTACTTCATCGACGTGGGCCAAGGTGACGGCGTGCTGATCCGGACGCCGGACGATCGCCACATCCTGGTTGACGGCGGTTACAAGCGGGCGGCCCAACCTTCCGGCAAGAACGCGGCGGATTTCGTCGATTGGAAATTCGTGCGCGATTACGGGCGGAAGGCGATCACCCTCGATGCCATGATCAGCTCGCACAACGATGCCGATCATTACGGCGGCCTCTGGGATCTGCTGAACCCTGACCCCGCCGCGCAGAGGGAACTTGATGCGACCTCCGTCGAGGTAAAGGCGTTTTACCACGCGGGGCTGTCCTGGCTGAAGGACGCGACGCACTCCCGATTTCTCGGTCGGAAACAACGCTCGCACCTGATTGACCTGCTCGAGGATGAGGAGTCGCTCCGGCGCTGGCTGGCGCCTGACGCGCCGCTCCGTTTGCAGGGGGAGTGGGCCGAGTTTCTGCGTTGCGTCGAGCGGCACGGTTGTCCGGTCCGCCGACTGCATCACCGGATTGGATACTTGCCGGGCTTTGAGCCGTCGGCCGGCCAGGCGTCGGTCCGGGTCCTGGGGCCGGTTGATGCGGCCGTGGACGGCATGATCGGTCTGAAGTCGCTCGGCACGGACAGCCAGAACACCAACGGTCACAGCGTGCTCCTCCGCGTCGACTATGGAGCGGTGCGCGTGCTCCTGACCGGCGACCTGAACGCCCGCAGCCAGGCGTCATTGATGCAGCACTACGCCGGCCGGCGGCTGGAGTTCGCGTCGGACGTGGTGAAGGCCTGCCACCACGGCAGCGATGACTGTTCGTTCGAGTTCCTGGAATCCATTGGGGCGGGCGCGACGGTGATCTCGTCCGGAGATGCGGAGTCGCACGGCCATCCGCGCCCGCGGGTGGTGGCGGCCAGCGCGCTTTGTGGACATGTTCGTGTGGAGCGCGATCAGGTGGTAACGCCGCTGGTGTACTCGACGGAAATCGCGCGCAGCTATCGCCTCGGTAAGGTTTCCGGCCTGATGGATCCGAGCCAGCGGCGCATGCCGCGGTGGGCGGACCACGTGGTGGAGGCGGGTGAGGTCATGGCTGGAGCCCTGCGCCCCAAACGTCGCACCCGCCGCTTAGGCAGCACGCTGGTGGTGACTGGCCTCGTTTACGGGTTGGTCAATGTCCGGACCGACGGCCGGCGCATCGTCTGCGCCACTTTGAACGAAGGCAGCCAGCGGTGGCACGTGGAGGAGTTTGAGAGTCGATTCTAACCGGCCACCGGAATCCGTCCGGGTGGTTCGACTGCCCGAAGTCGAAATGGGAGACGAACGACCGGCCACGCGCCCCAAGCAGCTTCCCGCAGGGCTGGTCCGGGGCTCGGTGGCTGACTGGCAGGGCAAGGAGGGCTCGTCGCCAATAGCGAGTGAACGGGGCGGGCCCGCAGCGGGCTTGCATCCGGTGCGGGACTCGGTGGTGCTAGACGACTTCGCGCGTCCTGCACTCGAATGAAACTCGCACGCACATTGCTCCTGGCCGGCGGCTTTTGGCTGGTCGTGATCACCGTATTGCATGGCGTGCTGAATCTCGGCTGGAGCCGCAGCGATGCGGCTTCGGGGCAGTGGAGCTACCGTTTGGGTTTTCTTCCCGTCACCTGTCATCTGACATGCCCGGTGACCGATTACATCAACCGGAACAGCGCCAAGGGTGAGGGGTTGTTCGAACCGTTGCGCTTTAATGGCTGGCCCGAGCTTAAGGAGGCCTTTCTCTCCGGCCACACCCGCGCGACGTTCATCCTCGCACCGCTCGCCATGGTGTTGCGGGAGCAGGGTGTGCCGCTGAAGATCGTGTATTTGGGACATCGTGACGGTACCGCGATGATGGTTCATCGCGATTCGGCCATCCACCGGATTGAAGACCTCCGCGGCAAACGTATCGCCGTGCCCAACCGTTACTCCAACCAGGCGTTGATCCTCTACCGCGCGTTTGAAGAGCGGGGGATGAACATGGATGAAGTGACAATCCTGGAAATGGCGCCACCGGACATGCCGGCGGCGTTGTACGCCAAAGCCGTCGACGCGATCACGTCCGGCGAGCCGTTCATGGGGCAGACGGAACTCGATGGGTATGGCCGCGTGCTCTACCTCACCAAGGATGTCTGGCCGGGCTTCATTTCCTGCGTATTGGCCGTGCACGAGGACCTGATTCGCGATCACCGAGAGGCGGTGCAGGAACTCGTCGACGGCATCGCCCGAAGTGGGAAGTGGTTGGACCAGAGCATGGACAACCGGCAGGCGGCCGCGGATTTCGTCAGCCAAAACTATTATAACCAGGATCCGCGCTTGTTGCAGTTTGTGCTCAGCAAGCCGCCAGACCGGGTGAAGTACACCAACCTTGAGGTGCAACGGCCGGAGTTCGAAGAAATCGAGCGGCTCGCCCGCAAGTCCGGCATTCTCCAGGGCCGGGTGGCCTTCGAGGATTATGCCGACGCCTCGTTCGTCCGCGACGACGTGGACCTGCCGCCGTACTCCTGGCCGGAGCCGGAAGTATCCGCCGGAGCAGCACACGGGGCCACGCCATGAAGAAGACCTTCGAAACGGTGCTCTGGCCGGCGCTGGTGGTGATGGTGGTGCTGGTCATCTGGCACGGGTTGGTGCGCTGGACGGGCAACGATCTTTTCCCGGTTCCGCATGAAGTTTTGCTCGGGATCGGTGAACTCGCCCGGAAAGGCCTGCTCGCAAAGTACATCGTGGCCTCACTCTACCGCGTCACGTGGGGCTTCCTGGGCGCCGTCGCGATCGGAGTGCCGGCGGGCCTGCTGCTCGGCTGGTTCACGCCCATGTTCAAGGCGTTTAACCCGCTCGTGCAGGTGCTTCGCCCGATTTCGCCGATCGCCTGGATTCCATTGGCGATCCTGTGGTTTGGAGTGACGGATCTTTCGACGATCTTCCTGATCTTCCTCGCCAGCGTGTTTCCGATCGTTGTTTCAACGACCTCAGCGGTCCGAAATATCAACCCGGTTTACGTGCGTTCGGCGCGCAACTTCGGCCTGAGTCGCGCCCGGCTCTTCGCCCAGGTCATCCTGCCGGCGGTGCTGCCGCAGACGGTCACCGGGCTGCGCATCGCCTTGGGCATCGCGTGGCTCGTGGTCGTTGCCGCTGAGATGATCGCCGTCAACTCCGGGCTCGGTTTTTTGATCATTGACGCCCGCAACGCCGGCAAGCGCTACGACCTCGTCGTGGCCGGCATGGTGCTGATTGGCGTCCTGGGGCTGCTGCTCGATCTGTTGATTCGTCGGCTCGAACGTTTTGATGAAGTCCGCTGGGGATATGTTGAACAAAACTGACTCGCTGCCCCCTGCGCCCGGCGCGGCCGCGCCGGTCGTGGCGACCATTCGCGACGTCTGGAAGAGCTTCCGCGGTCGTGGGGGTTCCGATACGGTGCACGTGCTCGAA
>JAEWIY010000058.1 GCA_023386835.1 Verrucomicrobiota bacterium | reverse complement strand
ATGTCATGCTGTTCACCCTGCCGACGTATTTCGGCATGGAGGCGACGTTCACCTACGCGCACCTCTTCAGCACGTTGTCGATGGGGTTCGGCACGCTCAGCCTGCTGGCGGGCGGCGGCTATTTCCTGGCACGGGCGGTCCGGGCGTTGCGCGAACGGGCGTTGCACATCGACCTGCCGATCGCGGTGGGCATCGTGGGCGCTTACGTCGGCTCGTTCTACGGTTGGATCAGCGGTCGCGAGGAGTACGCCTACTTCGATTTTGTCAGCGGGTTCATTCTCCTGATGCTCGTGGGCCGGTGGGCGCAGGTGGCGGCGATTGAGCGCAACCAGCGCCGGTTGCTCCGGCATCAGCCGACCCCACCGCGCGTGACGGTGCACATGGAAGATGGAACTTCGCGGGAGGTTTCGCCCGAGGCGCTGCGCCCCGGTGACTGTTTTTCGATCCCGATGGGCCAGAATGTGCCGGTGGAAGGGCGGCTGGAAAGCGCGGAGGCGGAGGTCAGCCTGGCCTGGATCAATGGTGAATCCGACGCCCGCGTGCTGCGGCAGGGGCAAGCCGTGCTGGCGGGCGCGCAGAACGTCGGGCGGGACAGTATCCGTGTGGTGGCGACGCAGGGCTGGGAGCAGTCGCTGCTGGCGCAGTTGTTGCAGCCGGTGGAGCGGCCCGATCACCGTCACCGGTTGGTGGAACGCGTGATCCAGGTTTACTTGGTCGCGATCTTCGCCGTGGCGTTGCTGGCCGGCATCGGCTGGTGGTGGAAAACCGGGGACGCGTTGCAAACGGGCGCCGTCGTGACGGCCGTGCTGGTTGTATCGTGCCCGTGCGCGCTCGGCCTGGCGTTTCCGCTGGCGGATGAGATGGCGACCGTCGCACTGCGCCGCCGGGGCGTGTTCGTGCGAGCAGCGGACTTGTGGCCGCGACTCGCGGCGGTGCGCAAGCTGGTGTTCGACAAGACCGGAACGCTGACGCTCGAGACGCCGGTGCTGCAGAACCCGGAGAGCCTGCACGCCCTCAAACCCGCCGGGCGGACGGCGCTGTATTCCCTGGTGTGTGACAATCCTCACCCGGTCAGTCGCGCGTTGCTGGAGGCGCTGGTGGAACGCGACCTGGGGCCGCGGGACACCGCAGTGGTTGACCAGCCGGTGGAGGAGTGTGTGGGCAACGGAGTGCGAATGGGCGGCTGGACCTTGGGCCGCGCGGGCTGGAGTGATGAGGGTCCGGCTGATGGCGCGACCGTGCTGGCCTGGCAGGGACTAACCCAGGCCCGGTTCGTCTTCGCGGATTGTGCCCGGGCGGACGCACGGGACGAAATCGCGGCGCTGAGCCGACGCGGTTTGCAGGCGTTCATTCTCAGTGGAGATCGCCAGGAGAAGGTGACGGCGCTGGCCGGTACGCTGGGTTTGCCGCTGGACCACGCCTACGGTGAGCAGACACCCCAGGCGAAGGCGGCCTGGTTGCTCGAGCATGGCGCGAATGATGCGCTGATGCTCGGTGACGGAGCCAATGACAGCCTGGCCTTTGACGCGGCGCTGTGTCGCGGCACGCCGGTGGTCCACCGCGGAGTGCTCGAGCAGAAGGCGGACTTTTATTACCTCGGCCGGGGTGTGGGGGGCTTGCGGGCGCTCTTCGAGGTCAATGACGCGCGACACCAGACCCACCTCTTCCTTCTGGTCTTCATGGTGGCGTACAACTTGACCGCGGTGAGCTTGGCGGTCTCAGGATTGATGAATCCTCTCTTCGCCGCGGTGCTGATGCCGCTCAGCTCCTTGGCGACCCTCGCAATCGTCGGTTTTGGCATGCGCGGGGTTTGGCGAGTCACGCGAAACGCGGATTAAGCGCCTGCGACGCCGTTTGTTGACGGGCGCCAACCGGGTCGGGTGGGCGAGGCGCTGCCTCTCGCGGGAACTGCCGGCCTGAATTTTCCGGTGGCGCGAACGCGGGGTGCGCCTACGGTGGCGGTGATGATGTCGTCTCCCATCATAGCTGTTGTCGACACCGGGATCTGCAACCTCCGCAGCGTCACCAAGGCGCTGGAGGCCGCTGGCGCCCGGCCGCACGTGGTGCAGACGTTGACGGAGGCGAAGGCGGCCGACGAGGCGGCGGGGCTCGTGTTGCCCGGTGTGGGAGCGTTGCGCGACTGTGTGGCGGCGTTGCGAACGACCGACCTGGCGGCGCTGGTGCGGGAATGGATTGAGGCCGATCGGCCGTTCTTGGGCGTGTGCCTCGGCATGCAGGCCCTGTTTGAGCGATCCGAAGAGGGCGACGTGACCGGACTGGGGATCTTCCCGGGCGAAGTGCGGCGCTTCCAGCGACCGGCGGAGTTCAAGATCCCGCACATGGGGTGGAATGGCGTGCATTTTGTGCAACCGGAGTCGCCGTTGGCCAACAGGCTGAAGGACGGCGATGCGTTCTACTTCGTGCACAGCTACCACTGTGTGCCGGCGGATCAGTCGCTCGTGCTGGCCGAGTGCGATTACGGCGGTCGCTTTACGGCGGCGATTGCGCGCGGGCGTTGCTTCGCGACGCAGTTCCACCCGGAGAAGAGCCAGGCCAAGGGCCTGCAGATCTACCGCAACTTTGTTGGCGTGGCCGCCGGCGCGTTGACCGTCGTGTGAGTTAACGCAACCGGCCGGCGTTGTTTATCAGGCCGAGGCCGGACGGTGCGGCAGTGGCGCGAGCCACCACGAGCTTCAGCAGGCGCGTTTCATCCGGCTCAAACCCCTGCGGGCGAGGCGGATTGGATTCGCCAGGCTAACCGGCGAGCACCGGCCGGCTAATGCTGCGCGAAAGCCGTTCTTCAGAGGGTGACTTTGATTGCAAGCGGAGCGCTTTTTGCTCTGCTTCGCCCGGTATGGCGAAGACCGCTACCCTTAAGATCGATGACCAGGAGCTGCAACTGCCGATCATGATCGGCTCCGAAGGCGAAAAGGCCATCGATGCGCGCTCGTTACGGTCTGACACGGGGTACATCACCTACGACGAGGGGTTTGGCAACACCGGCTCCTGCCAGAGCGCCATCACTTACATCGACGGTGAAGCGGGTATCCTGCGTTACCGCGGTTACCCGATCGAGCAGCTCGCGGAGCACTCCAACTTCATCGAATCGGCCTATCTTGTCATCCATGGGGAGCTTCCGACGGCGGACCAGCGCGCGCGTTTTTCGGCGTTGTTGACGCAGGAGGCGCCGCTGCGGGAGGGCATGCTGCGGTTCATTCAGAACTTCCCGCGCGATGCGCACCCGATGGCGGTGCTGTCGTCGACGATGAACGCGCTCGGTGCCTACTACCCGCACATCGCGTCGAACAACCACCAACGTGACCTCGAGTACTTTGACGAAGCGGTCGCGATCGCGATTTCGAAAGTTCGGACGATCACGGCGCACACCTATCGGGTGAGCCGCGGGCTGCCGTTCAACCACCCGAATCCGAAGCTGCCGTACTGCGAGAACTTCCTGCACCTGATGTTCTCGAAACCCTACGAGGAATACATCGCGAAGCCGGAAGTCGCGCAGGCGTTGAACCTGTTCCTCCTGCTGCACGCCGATCACGAACAGAACTGTTCCACCTCGACGGTGCGGATGGTCGCTTCGGCGGGCGCGAACCTCTTTGCCTCGATCTCCGCTGGCGTGAATGCGCTCTGGGGCCCGCTGCACGGTGGCGCCAACCAGGCGGTGCTCGAGATGCTCGAGTCGATCCACGCCGCCGGCGACGACGGCACGAAGTTCATTGCCGCCGCGAAGGAGGGCAAAGGCGCGCGGCTGATGGGCTTCGGTCATCGCGTGTACAAGAACTACGATCCGCGCGCGAAGATCATCAAGGCGAGCTTCTACCGCGCGCTGGCCAGCCTCGGCATCGACAACGATCCGTTGCTCAACATCGCGATGAAGCTCGAGGAAGTCGCGTTGAGCGACGACTACTTCATCTCGCGCAAGCTGTATCCAAACGTCGACTTCTACTCCGGCCTGATCATGCGCGCGCTCGGCATCCCGGTGAACATGTTCACGGTGATGTTCGCCATCGGCCGCATGCCCGGCTGGATCGCGCAGTGGCGTGAGGTCGCCGCGAATCCGAAGATGAAGATCTATCGCCCGCGGCAGATCTACACCGGTCCGGTGAAGCGCGACTTCATCCCGATCGCGAACCGCCGCGGATAATTTTGGAGAGGCGCTGCGCGAACCGCCGCAGCGCCGGGCATGGAGACGGGGAAGGGGGGAACGCGAACCCGGGCCGCTTGGACCCGTGTACGCATTCAGCTTTTCTTAGCGTCGGCGTGAAACACGTCCTCGAACTTGAGCCCGCTCAGGTGTGTGATGCCACTGAGCAGCCGCCAGAGGGCGAACAGGCTCATGGCCATTGTGGGCACCACGATCACCGGCCAGCTCAGGAGATTCATCCGTCCGAGTTCTGCGTTGAACTCCGGTGAGCCGGCGGGGCTGCGCAGCAGCCAGCGAGCGAGGGCGAAATTAAGGGCCGCGCTGACCAGGAACGAAGCCACAAGCCAGTAGCTCGCGTTGGCCAGCAGCACCTCGAAACGAGCCCGGTTGCCGCGCGCATCCAGCGCTGCCTCGACCCGCGGCACGTCGATCACCTGTTCGTTGAAGAGGAATTGCCGGACCAGCGGCCGCCTCGAGTACATCGACGCCCAGACGGCGAAACCGATCACGGCGGGCACCGCCGCCTCCTTGACCGCGAACCAGAGCCCGTCGACCTGCATCAGCCCCAGTCCGCCGGTGAGCAGCACGCTGATGAAACCAATGACCGAGACGAAGTTCGTCTGCCGCCGGCGCGCAAAATCCCAGACGCCGTAAACGAGCGGAAACGCCAGGGCCACGATCAGCCCCTTTTCTGGTCCCAAGCGCTCGGGCGTGCTCAGTTTCGTCAGGATGAGCGAGGGGATCAGGATGTTGCAGGCGAGCGTGAGAAGCAGGTTTTCACGCTTCGGCGGAGGGCGGGACATGGGCGGCATGCAAACGAAGCGGTCGGAGGTCCGGAAGAAAATAGTGGCCAGCCGCCGAAGGGGTGGCGTCAGCCCACCGGGTTTGCCGGTCCAGGCTTGGCGCGTCGAGTAGCAGCCGCGGCCGAATCCGGTGCGCGTCGGACGCTTCAAGCCGAGCTCACGAGCGCTGCCGGGGTTGCGGTTGAAGTTTAGCTTCTCACCGTACGGATTTGTCCGTTTTGTCGGCTCGTCGCTGTGAACCTGCATCTCCCGCCTGGTGGCATTCTGATTGGTCTGGGCTGTGACCTCATCGAGGTCGAACGCGTGCGTGGGGTGTGCGAACGACAGGGCGAGCGGTTTCTCCGGCGCGTCTTTACGGACGAAGAACGTGCGTACTGCGAAGGCATGAAGTATCCATACAAGCACTTCGCCGCGCGGTTCGCTGCCAAGGAAGCCGTGTCAAAGTGCTTCACGACGGGCATCGGCGCGGAGCTTGGCTGGCGTTCGATCTCGATTTATCACGGGGCCCGCCACGAGCCGCTGGTGCGGTTGGACGAGAAAGGCGAGCTGCTCCTGCGCGAGGTGGGGGGCACTGATATCATTGTTTCGCTGTCGCATTCCGACACCGCCGCGATGGCCGTTGCCGCCATTGTCCGGAACCCTGCGCATGGCTGAAGAAGCGACACCCGAACGCCCCAAACCGTCGACCATCCCGTCCTGGGTCATGTTGGGGTTTGTTCTCGGGGTGCTGGTGACGCTGGGCTGGCAACGCGACGAACCCGCGGAATCCTCGCCGCCGACGCAACCTGAACCGGCGGAACCGCCGCCACCGAGCCCGGCGACAGAACGCAATGCGTTGCATCTGGAGGATCAGCCGAGCCTCACCGCGGTGGAGGCGTTGTTTGAGCAGTATCGGGCGTATGCATTTTGGGATGACGACCGCACCGAAATCGGCGTGTGGAACACGCGCACGCTGGAGTTCTCCAGTTACTTCGAAGTGCTTCGCGCGGAAACCGGCACATATTTCCGCTCGATTCCTGCGCTGACCCGCCTGCCGCTGGAAGGCTACGGGCCGAAAGGCAGTCCTTTGCTCTTCACCGAAACGCCGGCGCAAAGGGCCGCGCGATACCTTGAGGCGCGTGGGCAGTTGAAGCGGACCGGCCCCTTGCCCACTCCGCCGGCCGACACGCCCTGATCGAGGCTCCAGAGAAACCGGTGACTTTCGTTCGGATTGTGCGACCGAGCGCCGCGGTCAGACCAGTTTAGGCTCGGCCCGTCCGCAGGGAGTGGCGCATCCCTTTTCGCGGGAACGGGACAAACTGGCGACGAAGCGGAACCAGAGGTTGCGGACCTGCGTGCAACGTGTTCCCTCGACAATGAATGACGTTGCTGCCCTCGCACCCGATTCTCGATTGCGCGACGGCCGCTGCCTACGAGAAGGAGGTCCTGGGCGAGGACGAGCGTGAGTGGTCGGCGATGAAGCGGGCCGGCGTGGCCATCGCCCGCGCGGTGCCGTCCGAACTCGCCACGGGAGGAACACCACTCGCCGGTGCCAGCCTGCTCGTGCTGGTGGGCAAGGGACACAACGGCGGCGACGCGCTGCTCGCGGCGGCGGAGCTGCGGCGGATGCAGCCCGACGTATCCATCGAGGTGGTGTTTGTTTTTGGCGAGCGGGCATTGCGTCCGCTCGCCGCGCGCGCGTGGCAGCAATTGCAGCAGCAGGCTTCCGACGTGCGCGTGCAGCGCCGCTTCGAGGAGTTGTCGCGGCACTACACAATTATCCTCGATGGCGTATTCGGTTTTCAGTTTCGCGCTCCGCTGCAGGGGCCGGCGCTGCGCTGGCTCGAGAACATCGCCCCGTTGGACGCTGCGCTGCGCGTGGCCGTCGACCTGCCGAGCGGGCTCGGCGAAGCTGGCGCCTTCCAGGCTGATGTGACGCTGGCGACGGGCATCCTCAAGCGGCCCCTTCTTGGGCTCTCGAACGCCGGGCGTATCCGGTATCTGGATCTCGGTTTTTTTGAGGACCTGACGGAGGACAGCAATGACCGGGTGTTGCTCCCGGCGCTGCTGCGCAACCTGCGCCGGCTGCGTCCGGCCCAGTCGGACAAGCGCAGTTTTGGTCATCTCTGCGTGATTGGCGGCTCCGGCTCCTTTCCCGGCGCGGTCATGATGAGCGTGCAGGCGGCGGTGCGAAGCGGGGCTGGATTGGTGTCGGCCTTTGTCCCCGAGTCGCTGGCACCGGCGTTTGCCGCGGCCTGCCCGGAGGCGATGTGGACCGGTTGCCCCGAGACGCCGTCCGGTGCGCTGGCGCTCGATACCGTCAGCATCGTGCGCGAGCGGCTGGACCGGGCGGACGCGGTGCTGGTGGGACCGGGCATGGGCCGGGAAACGGAAACGCTCGCGTTCGTGAAGGACCTGATGCGCCTGACGAGCCTGCCGCTGGTGCTGGACGCCGACGCGTTGCAGCCGGACATTGTCTGGTCCGGATCGGGACCGCGAATCCTGACGCCCCATGCCGGTGAGTATGCGCGGATCTCCAACGGTGCTGAGCTGGGCGATTTCCGACCGACGCGCGGCAGCGTCACGGTTTTGAAAGGTCCGGTGACTCGCGTGAGCGACGGCAACGGAGTGGTGTATCACAGTTTTGAGGGCGGGCCGGTGCTGGCGCGCGGCGGCAGCGGTGACATGCTGGCTGGCCTGATCGGTGCGTTGGTTGCGCGCGGTATGGCGTCATTTGTGCGGAGCGGCCGGGGGGCACCGGTGCCTTCGGAGGAGTTGTACGCCGAGCTGCTCGCTGCGGCGGCGTCGGGTGTGCTCTGGCACGGCCGCGCGGCTTCACTGCTGGCCGCGGCGCGAGGGGAAACGGCAGTGCGTGCGACCGAGTTGCTCGACTACCTGAGCCCGGCGCTGGCATCGACCTGACCGGCAGCGGAGGAGCTTGGGTCCAGTCATGACGGAGCAGCAGGCCTTCCTCATCCTCAATGCGCTGCCCAACATCGGGCCGATCACGCTGAATCGTCTGCTGACGGATCTCGGCGGTGATCCGCGGGCCGTTTTCTCCGCCACCAAGGCGCGGCTCGAGCAGGTGCGGGGCGTCGGTCCGGCGATCAGCGCAACCATCCTGGACTGGGCGCAGCATTTCAGCCTGGAGCGTGAGGAGGCGCGGCTGGCGCAGGCGCACGCGGTTTTTGTGACCCATCGCGAGGCCGGGTACCCGTCGCTGCTGCGCGAGATTCATGATCCGCCGATTGGCTTGTATCGAAAAGGAGGGTACACCTTCGATCAGCCGTGCCTGGCTATTGTCGGCAGCCGGAAAACCACCCTGTACGGCCAGAAGGTTGCCAAGCAACTCGCGGGGGAGCTGGTGCAGCGCGGGTTCTGCATTGTCAGCGGGCTGGCGCGCGGGATCGACACGGCGGCGCACGAAGGCGCTCTGGAGGCGGGCGGCGTGACAGCGGCGGTGTTGGGCACCGGCATCGACATCATTTATCCGCCGGAGAACCTCGCGCTCTATCGGCGGATCGAGGAGCGCGGCGCCATCGTGACGGAGTTTCCGTTTGGCCGGCGGGCGGACCGGCAGTCTTTCGCCATGCGCAACCGAATCGTCGCGGGCATGTGCGCGGGTGTGATCGTGGTGGAGACGGACGTGGCCGGCGGGTCGATGATCACGGCGCGTTTTGCCGGAGAACAGGGCCGGCTGGTGTTTGCGGTGCCGGGTCGCATCGACCAACCCACCAGCGCCGGCTGCCATCAACTGATTCGGGATGGCGCGACGCTGCTCACGTCTGTGGACGACGTGCTCAACGAATTCAGTTACCTGGACGGACTGCGGCCCGCGCCGATTCCGGCGAAGCCGGGCGGAGAGGGCGCCGGCTCGACGCGTGATGCCGCCGGCTTGAAACCGGACGAGGCGCAGGTCTGGGCCTGCTTCAACGGCGGTGAACTTCTGACGCCGGATTCGATTGCGCAGCAGACGGGGATGCCGGCGGCGGAAGTCGCGGTGGCGCTAATGATGCTCGAGCTGAAGCGACTCGTCGCCAAACGCGCCGACGGCACGTACGAGCCGTGTTGATACACGCTCGCGGGCCGCAGACGATGAAACGGATGCGAAGGTCTTAGCCCGGAGGCCAGGTCATCTGTCGGCGAGCCAGCAGGTGCACGTGCAGGTGGGGAACACTTTCGCACGCATCAGGCCCGTGGTTGATGACGATACGAAAGCCGCGCTCGAGCCCGAGCTTCTTCCCCAGAACGCCGGCCATCAGCAGCAGGTGCCCGAGAACTGCTTGATCGTCGGGCTGCGCCTCACCGACGCGCGGGATGACCTTCTTCGGGATGATCAGCAGGTGCACCGGCGCTTGGGGCTGGATATCGTGGATCACGATGCACTGCTCGTCCTCGTGTTCGATACGGGCGGGGATCTCCCGCTCAATGATGCGCTGAAAGAGGGTCTTGGACATGATCAGGATCGGTGGGAATCACCACAATGAGATCACGTCACAGACGCAAATCAGCTCCGCCGCCTGCTCACAAAAATAGCAGGTTCAAGTTGGCCGAAGGAGCGGTGCGGGCCGCCGCGAGTTCACGGATGTACGTGAGCGCCTCCTCATATTCACGACGGCGCCGGGCGGTGGCCCGTTGTTCGCGAGGCAGTAAGGCTGGGCGCAGGTTTGTCACGAGCAGCGTCGATTCGCGGTAAGGCGCGAGCTGCTTGAGGCCAGTCATCAGTTCCGCTCGCGCAAAAAGCGGCGTGGCGGCCGTGAGCGTATGGGAGGCGTCCCAATGAAAGAAGCCGTGGCGCGGCAGGTGCGAAAAAAACTGACCGAGCAGGCGGGCGGCAGAGGCGTTGAAGGCCGCATCGTATCGATCCGCCAATGACGGATCAGCGCGCGTCTGCTGCTCGAGTTCGGACAGGCTGAACGCGATCGCGGACTTGATCTGTTCGGCCAGGTACAGGTCGTGCCCGGTGACGTGTGCGAACAGAGCGTTGATGAAGTGCAGCCGGCGCAGGTCCTCGCTCGGCTCGGGCCTCGTCATGGCTTCGGCGGGCGATCGAGCGAATTGATCTCGTGCATGAACTCCGCCACGTCGCGAAACTGTTTGTAGATGCTGGCGAAGCGCACGTAGGCAACCTGGTCGATCCGGCTCAGGCGCTCCATCACCGCGTCACCGATCGCTCGCGACGGGATCTGGCTGTCGAACTGCGCCTCAAGAATGTCGATCACGTCCTCAACCAGCATGGCCACCTGTTCGGCGTCGACCGGACGCTTGTGGCAGGCCGCGCGGACGGCGCGCATCAACTTCTCCCGGTCAAACTCCTCACGGCGACCGTCCCGCTTGATCACGACCAAGCCGTCCCGGACCAACGTTTCCGTGGTGCTGAAGCGGTAGCCGCACTCCAAGCATTCCCGGCGCCGGCGGATGCTGTTACCCTCCTTGCTGATGCGGGAGTCGATCACCTTGTCCTCGATCGAGGTGCATTTCGGACAGCGCATGGTGGGAAAAGGAGAGGGTGGTGGATCGCGATGGAGCGACGGAAGATTCTACACGCGGGAGGAAGACGCGCAAATGGCCGCTCGGGCGGGCAACAGCCCCCCTGGCGGCTGGGCGATCATGAGAGAGCAAGGAAGTTCTGGAGGATGCGCATGCCGCCTTCAGTGGCGATGGACTCGGGGTGAAACTGCACGCCCCAGATTGGCAGGGTGCGGTGCCGCAGGCCCATGATTTCGCCTTCTTCCGTTTCCGCCGTGACTTCCAAGACTTCGGGCAGGCTCTCCCGCTCCACGAGCAGGGAGTGGTAGCGCGTGGCCGCGAACCCCTGCGGCAGGCCCGCGAAGACGTCGGTGTCGCGGTGACGGATCGGTGAGGTCTTGCCGTGCATCAACCGGTCGGCGCGCACCACGCGTCCGCCGAAGTAGTGGCCGATCGACTGGTGACCGAGGCACACGCCGAAGAGCGGCACCCGACCCGCGAAGGCGGCGATCATGGCCAGCGACACCCCGGCTTCAGCGGGGGAGCAGGGGCCGGGCGAGATCAGGACCCGTTCCGGCCGCAGCGCCACCGCTTGCTCGGCTGTGATCTCGTCATTGCGAAAAACGCGCTGCTCGACCCCCAACTGGCCGAAGTATTGGACCAGGTTGAAGGTGAAGGAGTCGTAGTTGTCGATGACCAGCAGCACGGCGAAAGGAGGCAAACGTGCTGAAACGGGCCGCCAAACGCAATCGGGAACGCGGGGAGGCGATCCGGCTCGCGCGACCGGGAAGCTGTCCGGATCGGCGGGAGGACGTGCAACGAGAGAGTTGCAGCAAGGCGAGGGGAGCGGCTACTCGTGCGCGATGTCCGAACATTTCACCGTGTTGGCAAACGATCCGGCCAGTGCCGCCCGCCGCGGGCGTTTGCGCACGCGTCATGGTGTCGTGGAGACACCGATTTTTATGCCCGTGGGCACGCAGGGCACGGTCAAAGCCCTGACGCCGGCCCACCTGCGCGAGATCGGTGCCCAGATCATCCTCGGCAACACGTACCACCTGAACCTGCGTCCGGGAAGCGAGCTGGTGCGCGATCTGGGTGGCTTGCACCGTTTCATGGGCTGGGAGGGTCCGATTCTGACCGACAGCGGTGGCTTTCAGGTCTTCTCCCTGGCGAAACTGCGCCGGATGCGGGAGGACGGCATCGAATTTCAGAGCCATCTTGATGGCGCCAAGTTGTTCCTGGGTCCCAGGGAGGTGATGGGCATCCAGGCTAACTTGGGCAGCGACATCGCGATGGTGATTGATGAATGCCCGCCGTGGCCGTGTGAACGCGACGCGGTGGCGTCCGCGGTGGAGCGCAGCCAGCGTTGGGCCGCGCAATGCCGACAAATCGCGGAAGACTCCGGGTTCCTCGCGGCGGGCCACCACGTCTTCGCCATCGTGCAGGGCTCAACGTATGATGATCTGCGACGCGAAGCGGCCGAAGCGCTGGCGGCGCTGGATTTTCCCGGCTACGCGGTGGGCGGCGTGAGCGTCGGTGAACCTGAACCGGAAATGCTGAAGCAGGTTGGCGCGACCACGCCGCACCTTCCAGCGGACAAACCTCGGTACACCATGGGCCTGGGCACGCCGCCGCAGATCCTCAAGATGGTGGCCCTCGGCGTCGACATGTTCGACTGCGTCCTGCCGACGCGTGTCGCGCGCAATGGTTTGGTCTTCACGCCTGACGGTCCGATGAACCTGCGCAACGAGCGGTATCGCACCGATGCGAAACCCATCGTGGAGGGGCTGGACAACTACACGTGCCGCCATTTCTCGCGCGCCTACCTGCGCCACCTCGTGCTGGCGGAGGAGATGCTGGCGGGCACCTTGCTCACCCTGCACAACCTGCACTTTTACCTCAACCTGATGGAGCAGGCGCGGCAGCACATCGAAGCCGGCGACTTCCTCCCCTGGTCGCGAGCGTGGATCGAGCGTTACGAAACCGGTGCGGCGGCGCGGTTGCAGACCCGCTGAGCCCGGTTGATTGGTCGCCAGTTGGCGAATACGGCATTCGACGACACAAAAAACCCCGCGGCCGGAGAGGCCGCGGGGTGTCGTTTCCGTTAGGAT
>JAEWIY010000047.1 GCA_023386835.1 Verrucomicrobiota bacterium | reverse complement strand
CCGCAACACCTGGCGGCCCCAACCCCGCAGTGCGGTTTGGTTTAACACCAAGGACGCCGACGGCGCGAAGAAGTAAAGCGGGGGTGTCTCAGTGTTCGAGCTGCCCGATTCCCACTGCTCGTATTCGACCTCAAGTGGCCAGCGTAGTCGCCTGTTAACTACACCTTTGTGCCCTTGGTGTCAAAGTCCGCCCCTTAGCCTACTTTTTCAGCAGCTTGCGGTTGGCGCGGATGAGCGCGAGGCGTTGGTCAACCGAGCGGCGGGTGGTCAGCGCGTCCTCGGGCGTGTTCAGGCACCAGTCGACGAGTTTCTGCACGGTTGAGCGCACCACGTAGCAGCGCGTGTCGGAGCCGCCGTAATACATCAGCACGGTGTCGTCGGGCAGGCGGACCCAGCCGTTCGTGAAGGTGACGTTGGAGACATCACCGATCCGCTCATCGTTGTGTGGCGCGAGGAAATGACCGCCGGGCCGCGCGATGACTTTCGACGGGTCCTCGAGCGACGTCATGAACAGGTAGATGACGTAGCGCAGGCCGGCAGCGCAGGCGCGTACACCGTGCGCGGCGTGCAGCCAGCCTTGCGGAGTTTTGAGCGGCACCGGGCCCTGGCCGTTCTTCACTTCCTTGATCGTATGGTAGGCGCGGGAATCGATGATCGTTTCCGGGCCGGTCACGCCGGTCTCGATATCGTCGCAGAGCGCCCAGCCGATGCCGCCGCCGCTCCCGACGTCGATGAAGCCGTCCATCGGGCGCGTGTAGAAGGCGTACTTGCCGTCGACGAACTCCGGATGGAGGACGACGTTGCGCTGCTGCGACGCCGGCGTGCGGAGATTCGGCAGCCGCTCCCATCGCTTGAAGTCCTTGGTCCGGACGATGCCGGCTTGTGCGACGGCCGAGGAAAGGTCGCCCGGTGCCGCCTTCGGATCCTTCGCCTCCGCGCAGAAGACGCCGTAGATGCACCCGTCCTCGTGGAACGTGATGCGCATGTCGTACACGTTGGTCTCCGGCTCGAGTTCCGGCAGGTCGACCGGCTCATCCCAGAAGCGGAAGTTGTCGATGCCATTGGGTGATTCCGCGATGGCGAAGAAACTCTTCCGGTCGTAACCTTCCGTGCGCACGACGAGGTGCACCTTGTTGCGCCAGTAGAAGGCGCCGGGATTGAGGGCGGCGTTGACCCCGAGCCGTTCCATGAAGAACGGATTTGTGTTGGGATTAAAATCGTAACGCCACTCCAGCGGCGCGTGACGGTAAGTGACGACCGGATACTTGAAACGCTCGAACACGCCGTTGTCCCATTCGGGATCCACGGGGTTGCGCCGCTTCAGGAACTTCTCGTGCGCGGCACGCACCGCACGGACGCGAGCGTTGAAGGCGCGTTCGGAGCCGGCAGAGCGGCTGTTTTTCTTCGGGGCGGAGGAGCGAACTTTCATGCGGGGAAAGGGGATGGCGCGAGAATGAGTGCCGCCGGCGGGTACCCGCAGACGGGTCGCAGCTTCGAAGCAGACCCGAATCGAGTGACTCCAGAAGCGGACCTGGGGGATCGTCGGCGCGGGCTTCCCCGGACGGCAAGACGAACTGCTACCACTCGCCGGGTGAGCGATCACCCGGCGGGTAATCGATCATTCCAGTCACATCGCACGCACTGGCCGGCGCATAGCGCCGCTGGCGGACCCGTGCGCCGAGGGTAAACCCCGTCCCAACTCCCGCCCGCGCGCCTCAGGCCGCAGGCACGGGCCTGACGACGCGTGCGAGGGTCCGGAAGTTTGTCGGTTAAACCGGTGACGATCCGGTGCGCTTCGGCCGCAGTCGCTTACCGTACCGCCAGGCGCGCGGACGAACTCGTCAGGCGACCGAAGGCATTGCTGACTTCGACGCGGTACTGACCGGCGTGGCGCCGCGACACCTCGGGCAGCGTCAGCGTGCGGCCGTTGGCGCCATTGAGTGCGGTCCCGTCCTTGTACCACTGGTAGTTCACCGGCTCGCTCGAGCTCGTGACGCGCACAGAGAACGTGGCAGTGCCGCCGCGCTTGATGGTGAGCGAATTAGGCTGTTGCACGATGAAGGGCGCGACCTTCAGCGTGAGTTTGGCGGTTTCGCTGGTCACGCTGCCGTTCTCGTTCCGCGCCACCACGTGGTACTCACCCGCGTGAAAGGGCAGCAGCAGCCAAAGTTTCAGGCTGGCATTGTTGGCGCCGTGCAGCGGGCGGCCGTCCTTGTACCACTGATACCGAACCGGGGAGGTGCTCTTGGTCGCGATCGTAAAGGTGACGGACGAACCCCAGGAGCGCACAGCGTCCTCAGGCTGGGACGTAATCACCGGCGCGCCGTTCTCCGGCGGCGTGGCATGCACGCTGAAGAGGTCGGTGGAATCCGAATACGCCGTCCATTCGCGGGACCCTTGGCGTACTTCGATGGAGGCCGAGTAGTCGTCGTCGTGCACCGGCTGCTCGACCGGCAGCGCGAGCGTCGGGACAAATTCCGGGTTCCGGCTGTCGACGAAGTAAGTGACGATCCAGCCTTGGGCGGTGGTGCCTTCCAGCAGGTAAATGTAGTCTCCGTCGGCCGGCGCGCGCACGACCATGATCGTGGCGTTGGTCAACGGGCGAGGGGCGCTGTTGGCGATCGTGACGCTCGCCGAGACCGCCGCGTACGTCGCCGCGGTATCCGTGGAGGTGATTGGCTCCTGCTCGGTATCGAAGACGAAGGAGAAGCTCACGTAGGGGCCTGTCTCCGGCGAAAGCTCCGGCGGCGGCGTGCCGTCGTTGCCCACGATGCTGCCACCTCCGGTGTACTCCACCCGCTCGGCCAGCAGCGCGGCGGGGGATAAGGCGACAGCAATGGGCAGAGCAAGACGCAGAAGGGAGATGGGCATAAACCAGCATAACGTGCCGGCAGAGCCGGTCGGTATCGGAACTTGCCCTACCGGGCGATAGGGGCGCCGGCACGAACAGATCAAAGAGGGTGGGGTGTTTGCCTTGGGGGCAAAGCTTCGTGCGAAGACGTTAAACCCTTGCGTCGGTGAACGAAGACGCGGATTTGCCCACTTCTGGAGAAAAACGGGCGCGCCAAAACGACACGCTGACAGCGGATGCAGAATTTATCCCGCAGGTGCACTTCACGCCGCGGTCATCACGCGTGGTGAGCGGCGTGTGAAATTGTGGCCACGGGCAGCGCGTTACGGAAGTGTCGGGCTTTGCCCTTGCGGAGGGTGGGATCGAGACGCAGAACCGCCGACCTTCATGCAGACCCAGGAACTCTCTCTCGACCTGATCAATGTCTATGGCGGCACGCAGACGCGCGTGAAAACGAACGACGACGCCATTGAGAGTTACGCCGACGAGATGTCGCAGGGCGCGGTGTTTCCGCCGATCGTCGTGTACTACGACGGGACGACCTACTGGTTGGCGGATGGATTTCACCGGTACCTCGCGGCCAAGCGCATCGAGCGGCCGGCCATCACGGCCGAAGTGCACCCGGGCGGGCGGACGGATGCGTTGAAGCACGCGCTCGGCGCCAACGCGACCAACGGCGTGTATCGAAATAACGCGGACAAACGCAACGCGGTGGAGATTGCGCTCGAGGAATGGCCGGATCGCGCCAACCCGTACCTCGCCGAAATGTGCAAGGTGTCCGTCGATCTGGTCCGCCGCTGCCGCGCGGCGCTGACACAGGCGGGACGACTCGCCAAGGTCGAAACCGTCACCGGTCGCGACGGCAAGGAGTACCCGGCGGCGATCCAGCGTCAGCCTCGTGGCAAAACGGAGAAGCGCTCCAGCGAGGGTAGCGGTGGCGACAGTGGTGGTGGTGGCGGCGGCGGCTTCCGCAAGGGCAAGGGCGACGGCGGCGCGCTCGGCGGCAGCGGCATCGAACTGGAGAGCGAAGCCCGCGCGATGATTCGCAAGGGTGAGATGAACCCGTTCGAGCTGCCGACGCTGCTCACGGCCAACGGTCACGATTACGCGGAGACGGTCATCAACCTGCTCAAGACGATGAAGCCGGACGATCCGAAGCGGCGCGATGGTTTGATGCGGATCCGCCACTGGGTCGACAAGGCACTCGCCGGTCAGATCGATCCAACGCCGGAGGTCGTGACGATTGCTCCCGCGCCGGTCGCGGAGGCAGCCGTCGAACACGACGAGACGGTCGAGAACGACACGGTCGCCGACGAAGAGGACACGACCGTGGAGGAGCAGGCGTCCACCGACGAATCGATCGACGACACCGAGGCCGCGCTGGAGTCGTCTGACGACACGGCGTCGGAGGAAGCGCTCGCCGAAGACGGCTCGGCGGAAGAGCCGGCCGAGGAAGAATCAACGGTCAATTGACCGTTCCTGCCCTGAGTTGAGTCGGCGCCGGCGGCGTCGACTCATCCGGTGTGGCCTCGCAAGCGGCGTGCTTAGGCTTTTGCCGCCGGCGGGTGATGCCGGTGATGGCGTTCCTCGAGCCGCTCCTCCAGGCGCGCCGTATTCAAGCGGAGGAGACAGTAGATCGGGCAGATTTCGCACATGGCGGTCAGGATCAGCGCCAGGCCGGCGAGGGACCACCATCCCCAGCCGTGCACCAGGCCGCCGAGGACGAAGCAGCCAACGATGAAGCGCAGGCCGGCGTCGTAGGAACCGATGTTGGTTTTCATGGCGTGTCGCGGGTTGAGGCCGCAGTTTACGCCCCAATAGAGCG
This sequence comes from Verrucomicrobiota bacterium, assembly GCA_023386835.1. Classification (GTDB taxonomy): domain Bacteria; phylum Verrucomicrobiota; class Verrucomicrobiia; order Opitutales; family Opitutaceae; genus Actomonas. Next base: position 3,557 of record JAEWIY010000047.1, on the reverse strand, counting down.
TTGGACTGCGCATCTTTTGCCCGAGTGGGCGCATGAACAGTCGCCGCGCCGCGTTTCGCCGGGCGCCGGCTCGAAGCGCCGGATTCTCGCGGGACCCGCAGCGCTCCGTGTTCTTCGCCATTGCCAAGCGGCTGCGCGTTCTTTGCCTCGCAGGCGCTCCGCACCGGCGCTGTTCCCATTCCAGCTGCGCCCTCAACTCACGTCCCTTTCCGCATGGTCTACCGGACCGAACTCCAGCAGGTTCGCCAGTCTGTCGCCACGGCCGCCTTGGAGATCGCTCACGAACTCGAGGCCGGCCGGGCGCAGACGCCGTTTCAGGATCAGCTCAACACGTTCGCGGCGGCGGAGGCGAACGTGCCGGTGCGCGCGGGCATTCTCGCGGCTTCGCCGGAGATGGCGCGGGCGCTGTTGGCCGACTTTGTCGGGCCGGACACAAATGTGTGCCGCGTCGCGGTGCCCTCCCGGCTTGGATACAGCGAGATCCTGCTGCAGGAGCGTGGTTTCCTGCTGGATACCGGTGGCGGCGCGCGTGAATTCGAGGATGCCGGCGCCTTTGTGGAGGCGTTGAAGGCCGCGCACGCGCTTGAAAGCCGTGACGACGCGGACCTGGAGCCGCTGCGGTTGAAGCTGAAGGGTCCGGCGCATCTCAGTGGCTTGTGCCTGCTCGTGCCGCAGAATCTCGACGCGCTGATCCGCAAGCCGGCGTTGCTCTCGCTGCTGGCCGACCAGGCGGATTGGTTGTTCCTCGCCGCGGGCAGCACGTCGCCGTTTTCCGCGGAGCAACGCCAGGCCATCCAACTCCTGTTGGATCATGTCACGGGACTGCAAAACATTCGCATGCCCGTTGACGGCGAGCCTGCCGCTGTCAATGGCGCCGCCACCGAGGCTTGGTGGAAACACTGGCGGGCCACGCTGAGCCTGGGCCTGGTGGAGCAGGGATCGGATTTGCTGCGGTCGCGACTCGCGCTGCTGACCGCGCCCGAGAGTGAGCTGCGGCAGTACCTGGTTGAACGCCGGCTGGCACGGCAACTCGAGACGACGTTGGCGCTGCTCGAACAGGAGTTACAGCAGAGCCAGCGGATGTTGGGCAACCGTTTGCAGCTGACCCGCGAGGGGCTGGTCGGGGGCAACGCCGGCCCGGATTCACGCAAGGCCGCCGAGGGCATTCGGACGCGCCTGGCCGAGGAGGCGGAGAGCCTCTTGAAGGCCGGGGAACGCGAAGCGAAGGCGGTGCTGGCGCCCGACAGTGAAGTGCTGGCGCCCTTGCGAGCAGCGACGGAAGCGATTGGGCCGGATGACATTGCGCAAACCACCGCCGGGTCTTCGATTAAACTGAGTCTGGAGGAGGAAACCGGCCAACGCGTGGCCGCCTTGGTCGCGGAGGTGAGCCGGCAGCAGTGGGAAACGAGCTACCGCGCGCTGGTCGAGGGTTGGGAATGCTCGGTCCGCGACGCCGAGCGCGCGCTCGAGAAGGTCACCGGTTTTCGCCACAAATTGGCGGTGGAGCTCCCGGAGGCATCGCAGCTGCGGGAGTCCGCTCCGGCGCTGGCGCGACCGGAAATCCGTTATCGCAGCGAGATGCCCCGTCCGACGCTCGCGAGCCGGTTCGGTGCAGCGCGGCAGTCGATCATGAGCCTGATGATCCTCGGGACGCTTTTCAGCGGCGCAGCAGCGCTGACCGGGGGTGAGGATCAAGGCAACCTGCGGACTGCGCTCTATGCGCTGATGCTGCCGCTGTTGGTCATCGGTTTCCTGTGGACGTACGTGAGTTTCCGGAAAAAGGAGCAACATGCCTTGGAGAAGGAAGTTGAGAAGCTCCAGGACGGCGTGGCCAATGAAGTCCGGCGCGTGGTGCAGGAGGTGTTGCGTGAGCAGCAGGCCGTGTTGGCGGGGGCTCTGCAACGGGCGCAGCGATCGGCCCAGCAGCAGATCGAAGCCGCTGTCGAAAAGCTGCTGCAGACACGACAGGGGGAGGCGGAGGAGCAACGGAAGCGTCAGGCCGAGCAGCAGCGTTCCGTGGAGCAGCGCGTTTCCCGGCTCCGCGGACTAGCCCAGCAGGTCGCCGCGCTCAAGCCGCGGCTGGCCCAAGGCCAAAAGCTTCAGAGTCAGTGGCTCTCGTCGTGGATCACGGCGTTTAACCAAGGCCGCGTTTGAGCCGTAGAAGGCGTTCCGACGTCTCCAGCCGCGCTCCCGCCGGGCGCGATGGGCCCACCCACTTTCAACTGTCCTATGCCCACGACTGATCCCGCTACCGTCGCCGCCGCCGAATCCACCCTTCAAGCCACGGAAGCCGCACGTGACGCCGCGTTGCAGTCGGCGGCCCAAGCCGATGCGGCGGCGGTTGCAGCCTCGCGTTCCGCGCAAGGCGCTGAGCAATCCCATGCGGCGGCCGAGGAGGCGCGAACCCAGGCGTTGGCGGAGGTCCAGGCGGCGCACGAGGCGAGCGCCCGGGCGGTGCTGGAGGCAAACCAGGCGCATGCCGCCAGTGCGCGGGCGCTGGCGGAGGCGGAGGCGGCTGACCAAGCCCTCGCCCGCACGCTCGAAACGGCGGAACAGGTGGATGCGGCGTCCGCCCAAGCCCTGCAGCAGGCGCAGGCGGCTCACGAAGCGACCGCCCGCGTCCTCGCGGACGCGGAGGAAGCGCATGCCGCCTCGCTCCGGTCGTTGCAGGAGGCCGAAGCGGCAGCCGCGGCAGCCCAGCAGGCGATGAGCGAAGCTGCGTCCGCGCAGATGGCGTCCGGCCAGGCGCAACAGGATGCGTCGATCGCGCATCAGGCCGCGCATCAAGCCCAACAGGATGCCGTGGTGGCAGATCTGTCGGCGCGCGCCGCGCAGGCCGATGCGAGTTCGGCTCATCAGGCGCGGACGAATGCCGAGGGCGACGCCACCGAGGCCGAGCGCGCGGCGTCGGACGCCAGCAGTTCTTCCCAAACGGCCCGTGACGCCGCCAGCCGGGCGGACCGGGACGCTGACGCAGCCCAACAATCGGCCCAGCAAGCGGCGACCCAGGCCGACCACGCCACCGACGCCCGCGCCCGCGCTGACCAGGCGGCGGACGGGGCGGACGAGGCCCGCCAGCGCGCGCAGCAGTCCGCGGACGCGGCGCGGCAGGCGCAGGAGGAAGCCCACACGGAAGCCGAACGGGCCGCGGCCGCGCGCGGTGAGGCCGAAAACGCGGCCGCCCAAGCAGCCGAGGCGCAGCAGCAGGCGCGAGCTGAGGCAGACCAGGCGGCGACCGCTTCGCAGGAAGCGCGTGATCAGGCGAAGGCGGCGGAGGAGGCGAGCACGAGTGCCCGTTCGGAGCAGGAGGAGGCCGAGGAGGCGAGTGATCGCGCCAAAGCGGAGCAGAGCGAAGCCGAGCAGGCCGCCCAGCGTGCGGCGCAGGAATCGGCTCAGGCCGCCGCTCATACAGTTCAGGCCAGCACCCAGGCGGCGCAGGCGGCCGCCCAAGCCGCTCAGGCCGCCGGCTCACAAGCCGTGGCCATGCAGTCCGCCAGCCACGCCGCGACCAGCAGCGCGCAGGCCGCCAGCGCCGAGGCCGCCGCGACGGCCCGGGC
>JAEWIY010000041.1 GCA_023386835.1 Verrucomicrobiota bacterium | reverse complement strand
CCGAGCCTCCTGCTCAACGGGCACGATCAAAGAACCATTTTGGGGAGGGTTCCTTGAAAGCATGGCCAGCCTAACCGGCCGGCCCTGTTTAAGCACCAGGCGTGCCGACCCCGGCAGGACCGTCAGGTAATTTTTTCATGGAGACCTGGCGACAACCCGCCCACCAAGTCAGACGGATTCGGCGTAGTGCGCCTACGGAGACACGGCCGGCTGCATCGCCGGCCGCCGCAGCGACAACGGCAGCAGCATCACCAAGCCGATCAGGAAGAGCGCCCCGATGACCACAATCGCGGTGCGATAGCCGGCGAGCTTCACGACCTCGCCAAACAGGATCGGTCCCAGCACGCCCGCCAGCCGGCCGGAGAATCCCCAATACCCGAAGAACTCCCCGGCCCGGCCCGGCGGCGTCAGGGTCGCGACAACCGCGCGGCCGGCCGACTGTAGTGAGCCCATCGCTACACCCGCGATCACGCCGATGAGGAAGAATTCAAACGCGGTGCGACAGACCGCCGCCCAGCCGCACACCACGACCCAAAGCAGCAGGGCGACAACGAGCGCGGGCTTCGAACCGACCCGATCCTGCAGCGAACCAAAACCGAAGGCCCCGGCCACGCCGGCGATCTGCAGCACGATGAAGAGCTGGATGATCTCCGCCTGCGTCATGCCCACCACGTTGGTGGCATAGAGTCCCGCGAAACCGATCACCGCCATCAGGCCGGACAGGTACACCGTCATGGCGGCGAAGAACCAGAGCAGCGTGCGGTGAGCCGGCAGCTCGCGTCGCATTTGGGCCAGCTGCCCCCAAGCCAGCGCCGCGTACCCCTGCCCCGGCGCCCGCGGACGTGGCACCGCCCGCTCCCGCAGCAGCAGGATCGTGGGCAGGCACATCACGAGGAAGAAGGCCCCGGTCAGCAGAAAGGTGAACGGCACGCGCCCCTCTCCGCTCCGGATCACCACCAACGCCAGCACCAAGCTGACCAGGCCACCACAATAACCAAAGCTCCAACCGTAGCCGGAGATCCGCCCGACATTCGCCGGCGTGCTGATCTCCGGCAGAAAGGCGGCGCAGAGGTTTTCGCTGGTGGCAAAAGCCACGTTGGCCAGGCCCAGCAGCAGAATCGCCGCTGCCACATCGCCCGACCGGACCCAGAACAGCCCCAATGTCGCCAACGCACAGGTAAACGCCGTGACGATCAGGAATCGTTTCTTGCGCGCACGGACGTCGGCGATGGCGCCGATGAGCGGTGCGAGCAGCAGGACAACCACTTGGGAAACACCCAAGGTGCGGCCGAGCCAGCTCTCCGCATGCGGATGTCCACCCGCGACGACCTGTTGAAAGTAAATCGGGTAGACGACCGTGATGATGATCGTCGTGAACGCGGAGTTCGCGAAATCGAAACAGCACCAGCCAAAAATCTCGCGACGACGAACCGGCGGGAACCCGGCGGCGGGGCGGGCGTCACTCATGCCGGCGAACACAAACGTGTTCCCGCAATCGGTGGCAAGCTACGAGCTCCCACCCGCCGAAGTTCCTTCTTTTCGCAAGGTGGTACTTCTCCGCACCAAAACGCTGCTTGCGCTTGCTGTCAGCGGCCCGTGTGCTCCCCGTTCACTCTCTGTCAAATCTGATCGTGCCTGCCTCCTCTCCCTCGTTATTGCGCCGCGCGGCGACCGCCGTTGTCCAGTGGATTGATTCTGATTATTGCCCCGAAGGCGCCGAAAAGATGCGTCAGGAGCCCGACAAGGTGGACTGGGTGCGGGTCATGCCGTTCGTGGTCCTGCACTTGGGATGCCTCGGCATCATCTGGGTGGGCGCGAGCGCCTTCGCGGTCTGGACCGCCGTGGCGCTGTACTTCCTGCGGATGTTCGCCGTCACCGGCATCTATCACCGCTATTTTTCGCACAAGACCTACAGCACCTCACGCTTCGGTCAGTTCCTGCTGGCTCTCTGGGGTGGCACGACCGTGCAGCGCGGAGGCCTCTGGTGGGCTTATCACCACCGCCACCACCACCAGCACAGTGACGAGGAGGAGGATGCCCACTCCCCGCACGTGCATGGCTTCTGGTGGTCGCACATCGGCTGGATCACCAGCCGGCGCAACTTCCCCACCGACTACTCGAAGGTGAAGGATCTCGCGAAATATCCGGAACTCGTTTTCCTGAACCGCTTTGATCTGATCGTCCCGGTCGTCTTCGCCCTTTCGATCTTCGGTTTAGGCGCTTGGCTCGAGCACGCCGCCCCGGGTCTTGGCACCAACGGCTGGCAGCTCCTCGTTTGGGGCTTCTTCGTCAGCACAACCGCGCTGTTTCACGGGACGGCCTGCATCAATTCCATGGCGCACCTGATGGGCAAGCGCCGCTACAACACGACGGACGACTCCCGCAACAGCTTCATCCTGGCGATCATTTGCCTCGGCGAAGGCTGGCACAACAATCACCACCGTTACCAGAGCGCGACCCGCAACGGCTTTTACTGGTGGGAAATCGATCCGACCTACTACGGACTCAAGTTCCTTTCCTGGACGGGCTTCATCTGGGGCCTGAAACCGGTGCCGCAGTCGATCCTCGACGAGGGCACCCGCGCCGAGCACCTGCGTTCGGTCGCTGCCGCTGAGCGCGCTGCCCAGGTTCATCCGGAGTACTCTTCCCTCAAGAAGGTGCTGCCCACCGCCGCCGCCCTCGCTGTGGCCACCGTCAACGCCGCCGGGATGGAGGCTCCCAAGAAGCCCGAAAGCGAGATTCACAAGGATGTGACATCGCTCATGGAGGACCAACCGACCAACTCGTCGGGAGAGACCTCTGCGACGGCTGTTCCGCCCAAACCGGCGCCGCCGCAGTCCTGACGGGCTGAGGCTGAAACAACTTAGGCCGCGGTTCCTACCGCGGCCTTTTTATTGGACTACCCGCGCGAGAGCTCAGTTCGCGTTAGATTCGGCTGAGGATGGACCGCTGTTGTCCCCGGAAATCTCGACCGGCTGCGCGTCCGCGGGCCACTCGGGCGCCCCGGCAATGAAGGTGTAAGGCTCATCGCTCGGCCACGACCACGTCTTGCCGCTCACAAAGACGCGCTGCGGTTTGTCAGCCGGCAGCAAAACCTCCGCGCGCACCGTGGACAGCATTTGGGCCGCTGGTCCGGGACGACGTTGCAGTTCGGCCCAGATCCAAACCTCCGTGGGCGTCTCCCGAACTTCCCGGACCCGGAACCCCCATCCGGCGTCCGGAGTCAACACCGCCAACTCCACCGGCTCTCGCGGATGCGCGGGCTGGCGACCCCAGGCGGCGCAGGCGGCCAACATCATTGAGCTCAAGGCTAACAGAACCCAATAAGCGCGACGGGCTCGATTTCTACGGTTGCGAGCCGTTCGTGCCGATGGGTCCTGTTCGTCACATCTCCTCATGTCTTGGGTGACCATTTTCCGTGCCTGCTTGTTTCGTCTGTCGCTCGCGCTTTCAAGCGCAGCGCTGCTCCCCGCCGCAATTCCCGAGTCGGCCGAGCAACTGCTGGGTCCGCTCACCCCAGCTGAACGAGCTCAAGGTCACCGCGCCGGTCGCGTCCTGGCCAGGGTCCGCGACGATGCACTCACGAATTTCAATCGCCAGCAGCAGCGCGATCGCCTGGAGGAGGAACACGGTATCCGCGCACGCCGGACGTTTTCGCACCTGCGCGGCCAACAGGTGCTCGAATTCGATCCTTCCCGGCCGGTGAAGGACGTCGTCGCGCAACTC
>JAEWIY010000011.1 GCA_023386835.1 Verrucomicrobiota bacterium | reverse complement strand
TTCAACGCCCGCGCCACCTCGGTGGGATAATCGACATCGCCAAAGGTGCACAGATTGGGGGCGTCGTAAACGCTCACCAGCGCCGCATCAATTCCGTGCGGCTTCAACCAGTCGTCGACTAATCGATCCGCAGAAGCGACCCCTTGGCGACCGACCGTTTTCGGACTTCCCGGGCCGAACGATTCCAGCGGGTTGTAGAACTTCGGGTTGATGCGCAATCCCGCCTGCGTGTGACCTGCGCCGATGAGCCAGCGCTCCTTCCAGGATTTCGGCAGCCGATCTGCGATCGCCCGATCGTCGTCCCAGCGAATGTGTACATCGGAGTCGAAAAAATTCAGCGAAACGGTGTCCATGGACTCAGAGTTCAATCTTTAGCTGTCCTTCGCTTTCGATCACGCGGTAGGTGCGGGCACGAAAGGAAGGATCCGCCAGGTGCTGCCCGGTGATGAGATCGAATTCCCACTTGTGCCACGGGCAGCGCAGGATCCGGCCTTCACAGCCCCAGTCGTAATTGGACACCTCGTCCGTCGGCAGATTCGTGCCGGTGAGGCGGCCCTTGCAGAGCTCGGCCCCTTCGTGCGGGCAATAGTTGATGATGCCGTAATAGCCGCTTTCGATCCGGAAGACGCCGATGGAGAACGCACCCACCGGAACGGTGCGCCGGCCGCCAATCGGCAAATCAGCGGCCCCGGCGGGAATCAGCTTTTTGGCTTTGGTTGGGGAAGTTGCTGAGGTGGTACTCATTCAAGTCCGAGCCGCTGCCCATAAAGCGCGAGAGCGTTTTCCCGAAGGATGCGACGCTTGAGGTCCGCATTGTCGCGTCCGGGCAGGATCACGACGGGATTGTCGAAATCCCAGTGTGGGTAGTCGCTCGAGAACATGATCTGGCTGTTGCCGTTGACCGCATGAAAGGTCTGCACGAGATCGCGCGTGTCCTTCGGTTCTTCGATGGGTTGAGTGGTATAGAACAGCTGGCGTTTCAAATACTCGCTGGGGAGCTCCTTCAATCGCGGCAGCTCCGAACGCAGATGTTTCCATTCGCGGTCGAGCGCCCACATCAGCGGCTGCGCCCAGGAGATACCGAACTCGAGCAGGACAAATTTGAAGTCCGGAATTTTCGCAAAGACCCCTTCGCACACCAGACTCGTCACGTTGGTCAACGCGCTCGCCGCCAACCCGGTGTGATACTCGATGTAGCGTGAGCAATAGCCATTGCCGGTCGGCGTGCCGGTGATGCCGCGGCCCTCCATCGTACTATGCGTCGCCACGGGCAGCCCATTCGCCGCGGCGGCTTCGTAGATCACGTGGTGCGAGCGGTGCCCGAGCGGAACCGCGCCCGCGCTTCCAATGAAGACCTCGCTCACCCGCCCATGGCCGGCCCATTTTTCGATTTCCCGCACCGCCGCCTTGGGATCCTGCATCGCGACGTAAACCACGCCATAAAAGCGCGGATCGCAGGGGACAAAATCGTCGTTCAACCAGGTGTTGAAGGCGCTCGCAAGGGCCACGGCATAATCGGTGTCGCCAATCGTACTCAGGTTGTAAATCGGACCCGTGCAGATCGCCCACTCGATCCCGTAAGGGTCCAGCAACTGACGGGCGATCAGCTCAGGATTGCTCGCGGCCGGACAATTGTCCGACGTATCCGCATCCTCGCGATCATTGCCGCCGCGCTGGTCGAGGTTTGGCGTGCTGTCGCCAAGGAATCCGTCGAGGAAGCGACCAGCGTAGCGATCCGGCAAATACTGGGCCACGTCCTGCGGGGAGGAAGGCCGCGCGTGGATTTCGATATCGAAAATGGAATAGCCAATCTTGGGGTGCGGACGCGCGGCCGCAGGAGCGGTGGGGAGGCTCATGGCAGTGATTGAAGGTCTCCCTCAAAACCTGTCAGACGTAATGAGTTCACCCTCGTGCCAAAGAAGTTGTGCGATGTGCGCATGGACGACTGCAGGACCGCGGCGCCGGCGAAGAAACTCGGGGAATGCGGAACGGGTGAGTTCCGCATTTGGCGCGCGGCGCTTTACTCGCAACCACAGCATCACGGGCGGCTTTCATCCGAAAATGAAGCTCATCCAGCACCGCGCTGACGCTTTAGAAACTTCCACAACGACCGCCGGCGCGTCATCGCCCCGTGCGGCTAGCCCCAAACCCACTTCAATGCCAACAAATACGGCCGTCCCCAAACTTCGGGGTAGATCCAAACGTTCGGGTAGATCCGTGTAGATCCGATGGCTGGCTTGCCCAGCTGTAGCGGGGATTTCGGGTCCGCCGCCGCCCCGTGTCTCGGCTAAGGCGGGACAGCCTCCGCTCGCAGAACTCGCGTCGGCTGGCGGAGAGGGAGGGATTCGAACCCCCGGGACCGTTGCCGGCCCAGCGGTTTTCAAGACCGCCGCAATCGACCACTCTGCCACCTCTCCGGTCGTACACCCGAGCGGCCAGAGGCGCTCGAGTGGAGATGGGAGCGTGCGGCGACGCGCCCATTCGGCAACGCCGAAATTCAGCCCCGCAGCTTAACCCGTAGTGAGCGCGCTGCACCGATGGGCCAGATCAGGTGTTTTGAGCGCTTTAACCGTGCCCTCCCTGCCCTTCGGCGTTAACCTTCCAGCATGAACCTCTCACGCCAGCCCTGTGGCGCTGATTGCGCCCACGCGGACGTGCTGCGACTGCCCGAAGGCGAACTCACCCTGTGGTGCAACCGTTTCGGTCAACCCGTCAGCGAATACCACGAATGTAAGGTTTTCACGCCACAGGTGTCCCCAGCGCCCGTCGCAACGCCAGCCGCCCAGCAACCGGTCCTTGCCCCAGCCCGGTAGCTGCGCCGGCTGATCTTCATGTCGACGACGGCGGACCACCCCGCATCGCTCGCCAGCCGCACGTGGCTCAATCCCGTCGCCTGGCAAAGGTGTGGTTGAGTGGATGTCACCGTCGGCCGCCGGAGGATGCGCACGACCGCCCGCGCCGCCGGATCATGTTAAAGGGCTGGAAACGAGTTTCGGTACAGCTGCGGCGAAGCCGCTCTACGCCCAAAGGCGTACGCCCGAGGGGGCATGGCGGTGTAGCGAAAAAGCGGGTACGCTGAAGCCGCAACTCGCACCTTAACCTTCAATCCCCCGCTCCCATGATCTCGCTTCATTTGTTTCGCCCTCACGCCCCGTCGACCTCCCGGCGTACGGTTCGTCGGCTCGCTGTCTCCCTCGCTCTCGTGGTCTCACTTCTGGCCGGCAGCACCGCCCTCGCGGCGGGCAAAGGCCAGGGCGGCGGGGGCACCCCAAGCCCCTCACCCGTCGAAGTCACCAACATCGTCGATGTCATCGGCGCGGTCGACATCGTCGGTGAGTCGCACAAGCAACCCTTCTTCGCTTCGCAGAGCGTCACCCTTCCGGCTAACCAATACAACAAGCACGCCGCCATCACGGTTCCCGAGGGGCAACGTGTCATTATCGAGTCGATATCCGTCATCTCCTACGTGCCTGCGGGCGCGAAGGCGTGGGGCGTTGTCAGCGCATCCAGCTCCGCTGACGGAAACTATGCCGTGCTCGGGTGCAGTTTCACCGAGCAGGGCGCGTATTACAACGAGACGGTCTTCACATCGACGACCCCGACGAGCATTCGGCTGGAAGGAGGTAAACACACGCTCCAGTCGAATATATTCCGCTCTGGTTCATCTGCGGAAGCAAGGTACCAGCTGAGCGTGTTCGGGTATATGGAAGACCTTTGACACCGCACAAACGCATTGCGAAGCCTCCGCTCCGCGGTGCTGCTGTTTTGGGGCGGCTCTGACCCTGGGGCGCCGGGCCCCTACTCCGCGCGCAGGGCCACGATCGGATCGACCCGTGCCGCCCGACGCGCCGGCAGCCAGCAGGCGGCCAGGGCCACCACACTCAAGAGCAGCGGAATGCCCAGGAAGGTCACTGCATCAAAGCGGCCGACATCAAACAGCATCGCGTGCAGGAAGCGCGTGAGGTACGCCGCCAAAACCAGCCCAACGAGCAATCCGACGCCCGTCTTCCACAGCCCCTGCTGCAGGATCATGCCGACCAGCTGGCCACGGGTCGCGCCGATCGCGCCACGAATTCCAATCTCGCGCGTGCGTTGCGAAACGTCGTAGGCCAAAACTCCATACAACCCCACCGCCGCCAGCACCAGGGCCAGGACGGCGAAGGCGGCGATCAGGAGCAGGACTCCGCGGCGATACTGCAGCATACCGTCGAGCCCCTCCTGGAGGGAAGCGGTCCAGTACAGCGGCAGGGTGGGATCGATCTCGCGCAACTTCAGCCGCATCGCGTTTAACGTATCAGCGGTGGGTCGGGACGTCCGGACCAGAAACGTCACACCCGGAGCCGGCTGCTGGACCATTGGACCGTACAGGAAAGGCAGGCCGTCCCGCGCCTCCGGTCCCGATAGCTCGGCCCGCTTAACAACTCCGATGATCCGTGGCCAGGGCACCCCTTCCGGCGGAGGTTCTGTTCCGAGCGCGATCCCTTCGCCCACGGGGCTGCGGCCGGGGAAATAACGTTTCGCGAAAACGTCGTCGATGATCAGCACCCGGCCGGAACGCATGTCATCGGTCTCCGCGAATAGCCGTCCCTCCAACAAGGCGATGCCGAGAGTCGCGAAAAAGTCAGGGGAGACCCAATTGACGGACGCGATCGGCTGGTTCTCGCCCAACTGGGTCGGCGCGCTCTGCAGAACAAACGGCATCGTGCGGAACTTGCCGATGGCGTATTCTGCTACGAGCGACACCGATTCCACTCCCGGAATCTCCCGGAGCGCCTCGAGCAGACGCCGCTGGAAGGCGACATTCTTCTCTCCGTCATGCACGGCGATGGGAACAGCGACACGGCCTTGGACAACCCGTTCTGCGTCGAAGCCGAGGTCCACCGACGTGACGCGGATAAAGCTGCGCAGCAGGAGCCCCGCGCCGATCAGCAGCACCAAGGCAAACGCAACTTGAGCGATGACGAGGCTGTGGCCGAACGCCCGCGCCGCCGGCGTCGCTGACGCCGTGCGGGAATCGGCGACACTGATCCGCGAGCGCGCCAGAAACAGGAACGGCGCGAGGCCAAGAACCACCGCCAGAAGCAGCGCGGCCAGCAGAATCCCCGCAATGATCGGCGCGTCCAAGCCCACGGGCGTCGCCTTCGCGGCCACCAGCGGCAGGTACCGGTTGATCAGCTGCAGGCCCGCCCACGCGAGCCCCAACCCCAGCACCGCAGCGGATCCGGTTAACAGCAGCATCTCAGCGAGCAACTGCCGCAGCAAAACCGCCCGCCCCGCTCCGAGCGCCTGCCGGATGGCGAGTTCGGGTCGTTTCGCGTTGGTGCGGGCCAGGATGAGATTGAGCACGTTGACGACGCCGATCAGCAGCACGAACGCGGCTCCCGCCTGCAGCATCGTCAAGGGTGACCGCAGGGCGGCGGCCTGCGCGGCGCCCACTCGTTCCAGCGTGATTCGATGACCGGTCGCCTCGACCCGCGCGCGTTCCGCCGGGCTGGCATGATCCGTTATGTAGCGGCGCTCGATCTCCCCGAGCTGAGCCTGAGCCGCCTCGAGCGACACACCCGGTTTCAGCCGTCCATACACGACTGTGCGGCTACCAAATCGCGCCCGCGGATTCTCCTCGGACGCCAGCCGCTCGAACGGTTTGAAGAACATCGTGTACGCATCGAGCACCTCCACGCTTTTCGGCGCGACTCCGATCACGGTCCACGGTTCGCCGTTCACACGTAGGCTCTGCCCCGCTACACTTGGGTCGGAGCCGTACCGCGATCGCCAAAACGTCTCCGTCAGCACCAGCACGCGATCGCGTCCCTCCACATCCTCCTCGGGCGCTCCAAAGCGTCCAACGAGCGGCTGGAGTCCCAGGAGCGGGAAGAATCCCGCATCCACGCGCATCCCGGTCCCCCGCTCGGGCAGCGTTTCGCCGATGGTCGTGCCGAAGTACTGCATCATCGCGAATCCCTCGAAAAGATCCGCCTGCGCCTGAAAATCCCGAAACTGGACGGGATTCGAAAGCTGCCGGCTCGCCCCTCCCGCCAGTTTGTCGAAGCTGTTCACCACCTGAACGAGCCGCTCCGGCTCGGCGAACGGTTGCGGCTTGAGCACGAGCGCGTAGAGCAGCGTCAGAATCGCGATGTTCGGCCCGAGACACAGTGTGATCGTGGCGATAGCGGCGGCAGCAAAACCCGGCGCACGGATCAGAGATCGTGCAGCGAGTCGCAAATCGCGACCGAAACCTTGAAGCCAGTTTTTCCAGCGGCTGGATCGCCCGGCCCACGAGGCGCCGGGAGGATGGGGAGACGGTGAGGCGGAGTGGGTTGAAACCGTCATGGGCGCGGGGTGGATCGCCGCGCCGATCCTTTCCTCTTTTCCAAGAACCTGTCAAAGGTTCCGATGCCTGACGGCTGGAGCCACGATTGGCAGGACACGGATAAACCCGAGTCGGAGAGGCGCGACGCCACGGTGCCGTGGTACGGCGACGTGCGAAGAGGCCAGTTCGCTGCAACTTCACTGCGGCTCCCGGGTACTGGGTTATCACCCATGCGCTTCGCCACTGCTTTCTTCAAACCCCTGCTTCTGTCGCTCGCGGCGTTCTGTGTCGCTTTGCCGTCACCCCTCCTGGCCTGCAGCGGGCTCCAGTACCGTTGCGCCGGGCACGTGTACCTCGCCAAGAACCACGATTTTATGATGGGCGAAGGGCTGCTGATCGTGAACCCACGCGGAACGCTGAAGGCGGTGCGCGATTCCCAAGCGCCCCTGGAGTGGAGATCGGCCTTCGGCAGCGTGACCTACAACCAGTTTGGACAAGAACACCCGATCGGCGGCATGAACGAGGCCGGTCTGGTCGTCGAGGTACTCTGGCTCGAACAGGCGCAATTCCCGCCGGAGGATGCCCGGCCCGACATCGGAACGCTCCAGTGGGTGCAATATCAACTGGACACCGCGGACAGCGTCGCCGCGGTCATCGCGTCCGACGAGCGGCTGCGAATCTTCGATCCCCACGGCAAGGTGCACTACTTCATCACCGATGCGACGGGCGACGTGGCGGTGATCGAATGGATCGGCGGCCAACGTATCGTCCATCGCGATCAGCACCTCCCGGTGCGCGCCGTGGCGAACGATCCCTACGCGTTAGCGCTGCAATGCCTGGAAGATCGCGTCGATCCCGCGGAAGCGCAGCGCCGTCACGTGGTCAGTCATGACCGGTTCACCTCGCTTGCGGAAGTCTTGCAGCAGATCCCGGCCGGCGACGGCGTGGCGTTCGGCTTCAGCGCGCTGGATCGGGTGCGGCATCCGGACTTCACACAGTTTCAAACGGTCTACTGCGCGACCGCCAAAACGCTCACGATGAGGAGAATGATCGACGCCGCACCGGTGGTCATCGATTTGAACGACGCGGAGCTGTTCTCCCGCGGCGCCCGGTATGTTGACCTGATGAAAGCGGGTCCGGCGGACTGGTGCCCCCTGACTCTGGAGGTGAACCGCGCCGCGGTCTTCAAAGGCTTTCGGCAGACGCCGTTCCTGGCGCATCTTCCTGATGAGGTGCTGGAGAACATCGCCCGGACGCCCTTGGCTTATCAGTAACCGGGCGAGCCGATGCTCGGCCGGCAAACGATCGGCGCATGACCGTATCGGTTCTTTCCATACGGTCTTCAAACTCAGGCAGCATCGCACCTCGGTCGCCCGCCGCCCGTCCGCGGACGTTCCTGGCCACAGGGCCGGCGTCCCGCCTCGTTCCCGCCCAACCGTGGACCCGCGCCCTCAAGCGCTGCCGTTCGCTTGCCTCATCGGGAAGCCGAGATAGCGTCCGGTGCGGCGCTTAACCTCCACCCCATTGTGTCATGAGAAAGCTCCTCCCCAGTCCACGCTGGTTTGCTTGGGCCGCGGCGCTCCTGTCGGCCGGTATGGCTGCTGCCTGCAGCGCGGCGACAACCTTCCAGGTGATCGCTGAAAGGTCCGACGAAGCGCTGCGCGCAACCTCCAACCGTACTTACGCCCTGATTGACGGCGGTCGGATTCATGAGGGCCAGGTGTTGGCGGGAGATCCGCCGCCCGATCCGCTCGCGCTGTCCGCGATCATCCGGTCTGAACTTGGGCAAGCCGGCTTTTCGCCGGCCGCGCCGGGCCACACGCCCGCCCTTCTGATCGTTTATCACTGGGGTGCGCTGCTCGATGACCAAGCGCACATCGCCGTGGAGGGGCCTAGTTATCCGCCCGCCCCGGCCACGCACACGCTCGTCGCCCGGATGCGGTTGCTCAATCCCGGCGCCGAATCAGAAGCCTACTTCGGCCTCGCCAACGACAACCCTCGAACGAACGGCCGGCCGGCGGCCGAACCGACGCCGGCTGTCCGTAAACTGATGCGAGCGGCTTCCGAGGATGAGCGCTACTTTGTGGTGCTCGCGGTTTATGATCACCACTTGGTCGTCGCGCAACGTCCCGAGCTTCTCGCCCGGACGAAGGCAAGCTGCGTCGCCCGCGCGGCGCGCCAGGACTCCGCGGTCCTGCTGGCCAGTGTCGCCGCCGTCCGCGCGCTCGGACAGAACCACGATGCCCGCGACGTGACGGTTTCGCGCGAGATCCCCACGACCCACGCGACGGCCGATCTCCTCGCCACCGACTTGGACGGACTGGGTGCCCCACGTGAAACGCTGATCGAACTCCTGAAATCGGAGCGAAACGAAATTCGTGGCGTCCGCCCCTTGTTGAAGGCCCAGCCACTGGCTGCCGTGACCCACCGCGACCGGTAGCGCTCGGCACTGCACCGCGTCTCGGCCGGCCGGGCGCAACCGCTCAGGAGGCGTCGCCCGGCGCTGGCGGGGTGGGCGAAGGCGTCGGTAGGCCAAACTCATCGAGCAGCGCCACGATCGTGCTCCGTAGACGATCAAAGCGATGCAGGGCGGCTTGGCGCACCTTGCCGTCCGGCCCAATCACCACGACGTGCGGAATCCCGCCGACTCCATAGTCGGGGTTCAGAACGTTCTCGGGCAACAGCTCGTCGCGTCACGGGTCCAGACGATTCCATGACCGCACTCGCTCGAACTGGCCGGTCGGTGCGACTGGACGAACTCACCGGCTCCGACTTCGACCTGGTCGTGATCGGTGGTGGCATCGTGGGTAGTGGTGTGGCTCGAGACGCCGCCTTGCGCGGCCT
Organism: Verrucomicrobiota bacterium; assembly: GCA_023386835.1. Taxonomy (GTDB): domain Bacteria; phylum Verrucomicrobiota; class Verrucomicrobiia; order Opitutales; family Opitutaceae; genus Actomonas. Next base: position 6,046 of record JAEWIY010000011.1, on the reverse strand, counting down.
CCGGGTGGGGTTGATCGATCGCCACGATTTCGCTTTCGGAACGAGCAGTCGCTCGAGCCGCCTCCTGCACGGCGGGCTGCGTTACCTCGAACAAGGGCGCATCGGTCTGGTGCGCGAGGCCAGTGTAGAGAAGAAAACGATACAACACATCGCGCCGCATCTCGTGCGACCGCTCGGTTTTGTTTTTCCAGCGTATCGCGGCAACGGCCGGCCGATGTGGCAGCTGCGCATCGGCGTAAAGCTGTACGACTGGTTGTGTCGCGACGGAAACTTCCTGCCGTCGACGGCCTTGTCGCCAGCGCAAACGGTGGTCACCGCTCCGGGCCTTGATTCGGCGCGACTGGCCGGCGCGGTCCGTTACGCCGACGCGCTGACGAACGACGCGCGCCTCGTCCTCGACACCCTGCGCTCCGCGGAACGGCACGACGCCGTGATCACCAATCGCGTTCGTTTCCACGATGCGGTGCGTGAGAACGAAACCTGGCGTGTGATCGCCGAGGACGTCCTGACCGGACGCGAACTGACGTTGCGCGCGCGGACGCTCGTCAACGCGACGGGGCCGTGGGCGCAGCAGATTCCGCACAGTCAGGTCCGGCTCCGACTCAGCAAGGGCATCCATATCGTGATCGAGCGGACGCGCCTGCCGGTCCACGACGCCCTGGTGCTGGGTGAAGGGAAACGCATCCTCTTTGTCCTGCCGTGGGGTGAACGTGTGATCATCGGCACGACGGATACAGACTACGATGGTGCACCCGAAGACGTGGCTGTGGAGCCGCAGGACATCCGCTACCTGCTCAACGTCGTCAACGGAGCCTTTCCGCAGCTCGGCTTAACCGCCGAGGAAGTGATCAGCAGTTGGGCGGGTCTGCGCCCGCTGATCGCCCAACCGGACGGCTCGCCGTCGGATATTTCCCGCGCTCACGAGATCCGTCAGTCGCGCCCCTCCTGGTGGGACGTCACCGGCGGGAAACTCACGACGTACCGTCTCATGGCCGAACAAACCGTCGACGAAATCCAGCGACACCTGGGCAAGACGCGCAGCGAAAGTCGCACGGCGCACGAGCCACTCCTGAAGCCCGGCGACGAGGGTTACAGCGGCGTGGAGCCGCCCACCCTGTGTCGTGATGCCGTACGTCATTTCGTCGAGCACGAATGGGCCTGCTCGTTGGACGACATCATGGTCCGCCGCAGCAGCTGGCATTACGCCAGCACCGACCTCCCGAAGACGGCGGCCCAAGTCGCACACTGGATGGGCGAACTGCTCGGTTGGTCGACCGAGCAAACCGACGCTGCGGTCGACAACTACCTGCGCATGAACCGCGCGAACGCCTAGCCGAAACGGCGTGTTCGCCGTGATCGGCGCCCGCACGACGCGACGCACAGCCACGATGCTCCGGCCGCTGCGTGTATTGAGCGCGCAACTTCAGCGCGCATCCGCCTCCACCAGAACGATGGCCAGGCCCTCGGTCACATCGGCGGAAATCCTCGTCCCGTCGGGCTGCGACTCACCCAGCCAGCCTTGCTGCTGCAGGTACCGTTTGGCCTGCTCCAGCGACTCCACGGTCAGAACCAGCGTTGCGGCGGTGTTGGCGTCCGCTGCCGTCAGCCGGAGGGCCGGCCCCTCGCCGATGGACCATCGGCTGTTCTCGAAGCCCGCCGGGCCGAGCAGCGCCTGCCAGGCAGAAGATTCTTTCGTTTCGTCCGGCGGCCCCACGAACACCTCACAAACGGAGCGAAGCCGGAGCGGGCCACCCCTTCGCGAATCAAGTTCGCGCCGCAGTTGCTCCCGCCGGCCTGCGCTGTCGTCGGCGTATTCACAAAGAAAGACTTCGAACGAATCGTGAGAGACGCTTGGCAACGAAACCGTCGTCCAGAGTAACTCGCCCCGCCGAAGCCAACGGCGGCGGTAGAACGGCGCGGGGTCGCCGTGCGTGATCCCGCGGCGCTGTAGTTCGGCGAGGGTTTGCGGCCAGGCAACTGGCTCCAGCGCCAAACCCACCAATCGATTGGGCGCATTTCCGGACGCTCCAGCCGCGACCTCCAGGATTTCGAGGTCCACGTTTCCCAGCGCAACTCCGCCGCTGGCGAAGCGCCCGTACCTTGCCATCGGCCACGCCACAGGGAGGCGGAGCGTTTCCGTCAGCCAAGCGAACAACTCTCCGGCCTTCGTCGATTCCACGAGGATGTGATCAATCTGCTGAACGACGCGTGATCGTGCCGGCTCCGCCGAATCTGCCCCCGTCTGCTGAACCAAGCTCAAACCCAGGCAGAACCCAATGCGGACGGTGAGCCGGAGTCTCGGCAGTATCACGGGCCGAACTAAACCGTCAAAGGCCCGTAATGCGAGCCGGCGCGCCACCCACGCTCGAAAGTCACGCTGCGAAACATGCCGCCGACGACCGCCTCGGCCCGGTCGAATGAAGGAGCCGATGACACCTTCGTTTTGCTGCGACGGACGACCGCCGCCGCGACGTCGAAACGGCGCATCTTCCCCCCGACGCCTGCTCAAGCGCAACCAGGCGTCGCCTCGTCGTCTGCGAGGCGCCGCTGTCGGCTGAGCACGTGGGCAACAGGCATAAATGAGGGCAACGGCCCCCTTTCCGGGGAGAATGGAGCAGCCGGCCGCCTAGACCGGACGGTAGGGAGCGGCCGCCGCCAGGATCCAGCGCTCGCCCAGGCGGATCACGCGGAGCTGCCGCGCGGGATGAACGGTGACCGCTCTGTTCCCAGGGTGAAGATCGACCGTCGCTTCGTCCGCAGAGGCAAACGAGACGCCAATCACACGTTCATCGCGCAGGTCGCCCTGCCTCAACACCTCGAGGATCGCATAGAAGTCACCTTCGCGCGCCTCGCGCCCGGAGGCGCGATCAAAGTGCATATGCAGGAGTTCCTCCAACTCGGCGCGTTCGTTCCCCATGCGCACCACCGCGTCGTCCGTCGCGCTTACGGACTGCGCTTCACTCGGCAAATGACTGACACACCCGCTGAGCCCGACCAAGGACACGATACCGATCACGAACGCTGCCTGCTTGAGCCTCATCTGGGTTGATCTCCGTTGGGAGGGCGGGCGCTCGCAATACAAAAGGCCCAGTGACCAAGCGGGCAGGCAGAGAAACAGCCAGCCGAGCGGACTGCGGCCCCGCCCATTCGCATCCCGCACGACCCACGCCAACGAGGCGACGATCACCACCGTCAGAAGGACAAACACGGTCGCTTGTAGTGCTTCGCTCATCACCAGAAGAAGGAGCTGCTTGCGCTCCAGCGACCGGACCCTTTGACAGACGAGGCGATCGCCAAGGCGGGCGAAAGAAGCACGAGGCTCAAGACGATGCCCGGCATCATGGTCGTGGAGCAGGGACGAATGATCGTGACCCGATCTTCGGGCGCGAGAACGAGTGAGGGTTTTGTCCTGGCAGTGCGATACGCGCTCAGTGTTCCGCCGTCGGCACCGACCGCTCGCCTGCCCTACTCCGCGCCCGTGGCGCTTTCGTTTTGACCGCAAAACGCCGCTTTTCCGCAACCAGGATCTCTTTCAACGCTTTGAGGTTGGCCCGCAGGTAAACCAAATCGGAGCGGAACAGACTCACGCCCTTCCGCAACCGCGTGCGCTCGCGGGAAAATCGCCGGGCGTGCAGCAGCCGCTCGAGATTCCCAACGTGCTCCAGCAGGGGTTCGATTCTTAAGGTCGACCAATCCGTTCTCACGTCCAGAAGGGCGAACTGCTCTCGCAGTTCGATGAGCCTCGCCCGAAACGCAGGAAGGTCGGCCTTGTAGACCCGGTCCATGATCAAAGGTGACTGGCGGTCGATTCGCTCAACGCGCGGTTCTCTTCTTCAGGCCAGCCACGACATTCTTGGACGCCAGTTCGATAGCCGTGCGCACCAACGCCGGCGCGGCTGATGGCAGGTGAACGTTGGTATAACCGCGTTGCCCCCAGGCGCCACTGCACGGTCTGAAGCCTTTCGGCGCTTTCTCGATGAAGGTCACCTGCTGCGCCGGCGTCAGCTTCACCATGCCCCAATCCTCGCCGGGCACGCCCAACGACGCGAACACCTTCCCACCCACCCGAAAATCCGGATGGTCCACGTGGGCCGCCTCGATCGCATCGGGAATGGCCAACGCCATCTGGCGGAACTGATCGATGGTCATACCACAATGGATACCGCTTCCCTGCTGCGCTGGCAACGCACGAGTGAACGTGACGTTCCCACCCGCACCAGCCCTCCCGCCCTCAGGCGAACGGGGGCGTCAGCGGACCCAGAATCCGCCGGCTTTTCCGTCCTTCACGCTCAACGTCGCAAGGACGTCGTCCCCGCCATTCTTGAGAAGGGGGAAGGGGGTCAGGCCGCTGTTCGTTGATTTGATGGCCTGAGAATGGCGAGGACTTTAGCCCGGCAGTCGCGAGCCAAGCACAAAGCCAGGCAGCGCCGGTTAGGTCGGGGCTCGTTGACAAACCGCCTGGCTGGGCGTGAGCCCCGCCTGTCAGGAATCAACAAACAACGGCCTGACCCCATGGATCGGCCTTTGCTCCTTCAAGATTGCGAAAAATACCGCCAGCAGCCGGCACCATCACGGGCCTTGGCTGCGGCGCAACGGCTGCTGACGATGGATTGTAGGGTTGATTGTTAACACCGGCAGCAACCGCCTGCCAGAATCCGGGATCTTTCATGGTGGAGCAGCCTTGTGCAACGAGGCACAAAATCAACATAAGCGAGATAGTTGCTCTCATAGAGTCTTGCCGAACGAATTAGACCAGCCGCATGGGGCGAGCCAGTACAGAATCTCGAATGCCGGTTAATCGATCGAACGGGTTGTTTCCCCCGCGTTGGCTGGGCGGCTGGATCGGCTCTTTGTGCGTTCGCATCAAGAACGCCGATTTGGGTCCTCGGACCGATATTTTGGCTCGTCCTCTTTCTTCGTGAGCCAGACGATCGCCCACACGGGCCAGAGGAGGACGGTAAAGATCAGCAGCCAGGCATCCACTACGTCCCCGCCGCCTCCGACCTCGAATCCGGCAAGACCTTTTTCTTTAGCTCGAGTCGCGAGCACGACAATCATCAACAGCAGGCCAATGGCGAAGTAGATCCCGAAACCTATAGCGGCGTTGCTCATCTTCTGCCGATCGATTAAGGTCAGACGCTCGGGCCGTGCAATGGCCCGGGTTGTCTGACCGGCTTGTTAGCCCTTCTGTTCATGTTCCGAGCCGGTGAGGCTGCGGAGAATTTTCTTCGCGAGCAACTCGTTCACCTCGCGATGCCTTGGCACTGGCTCCGATCGACCGGTCTTCGGATTGTGATAGATGTCATGCTTGCCACCGTGGCGCAGCAAGACGCAGCCGCCGTCTTGAAGCTGCGAAACCAAGTCGCGGTGCTTCATGCAACCTCAAGCTCCTCGACCTTCCGGATACCCGGAATGTCCTCCGTCGAGAAGAGGTGGAAAAGATCCCGTAGGTGTTCCTTCAGATCCTCAAGATCGTCGCCCTGCGTCCAATGATCCGGGTGGGAGTTCAGGTACCCGAGGTACTTGCCGTCACTTTCCTTCCAGTAGGTGAACAACGCCTTCATACTTTCAACATGCACAAGGGACCCGAGCTTTGCCAGCGGTTCTTTCCGACCGGCTAACGCCTAGCTCAGCCGCGCGGGGCTTGTTCAACAAGGCTCAGGACGGCGCCTGTCGTGGTCTCCGCGTCGTTCTTGGTGTGGTTGTCGGACGGAACGCGGCAGCGTGGAGATGGCGCAGCCCGGAGCTCAGCGCAGGGCGAGGCGGTCGGGTGCCCACCCTGGTCGGCGGAGTGACGAGCAAATCGCGCCGAGCTTGCGCGCGTTCGCCACCAGCACCCGGTGGCCCTGTTCCTCGAGGAAACGGCTGACCCAGGGGCTGTGGGTGCCGGTTTCCATGATAAACGTGGCCCGCGGAAAACGGGCCGAGAGCACCAGCAGGTTTTCGCGCGTATTGGCGATTACCTCTTCGGCCACCGGCTGCGCCCGGCCGTTCAAGACGCACACGTGATGCCGGCGATCACCCAAGTCCAAACCAATCGTGTAAT
>JAEWIY010000131.1 GCA_023386835.1 Verrucomicrobiota bacterium | reverse complement strand
GAATAGCAATTCATGCCTCGGTCTACCCCGAGACACAGGCCGAAGTTACAACGGGCCGAAAATAAACGCCGCGCCCGCGGCCCGCGGACTTCGCGTCAGGAGCCGGGCTGACCTGCCGCGTGGCCCGCCGCCTCGTTGAGATACGGCTGCGGATCGACGCCGATCCGGTCGCAGAGGCTGATAAAGGCCGCCCGCCGCGCCGCCGGATCGGGCGTTGCGAACGTCAAGAGGAACGGGCGCTCGTCCCAGTCGAAGCGCGACTTCGCCTGCCCAAAGAGGAACAACAACAGCCCGGCAAAGTGCACCGCCTCCGTTCCGCTGCGCCCGAGCGCGCCATGGAAAACTTCCCGCACGATTTCGGGCGGATGGAACTCGGCGACCGCGTCGAGCGCTTCCGACAAGCCGCCATAAAATTCCGCGGTCCGCAGCGCCTCGATCAAGTGCTCGCGTTTCGGTTCCTCGTTCACGAGGTCCGGCCGGTAGCGCAGGACGGCGCCACGCAGAGCAGCGTCAGGTCCGGCGAACACGCGCTCCAGTTCCCGCCGCGCCGCCACGGAATCGAACCGGGCCAATGCCTCCACGTCGCGCCAATCGCGCGCCCCGCGGGTGAGGAGCATGCGCTCGATGTCGCGGCGCTCCTCCGGCGTCGCTTCGTCCAGCAAGGTGAGATCGTAGCCGATGCCTTCGCGCCACTTCTCGTAATCGATGTTCATACTCTCCCGAAAGCGTTTCACGCGCCCGGCGAGGAAAACGGTCCGCAAACGCGACCGAACCTCAGCTTCGAACTCCGTCGGCGCATCGCTCCGCGATGACGGCTTCGGTGACGTCCTTGCTCCTGTCGCGCCAGACTCCGCGGGCGAAGAGGCCGGCAACGGCGGCGGCTCGTCCGGCGGTCGCGGTGGTTCGATCACAAAGAAGAACCGCCGCGCATCGGTCCATTCGCCGGAGTAGAGCGAAGAATGCCGATCGTAAAAGGAGAGCTCGGGCGTTGACCGCCGCTCACGCGTCGTGACGGCGCGACCCAGTTTCACATATGCGCCCACCGGCGGGGCCGGAAAGCCGTGTCCGATCTCCAGCACGGAGTTGCCGGCGGCCAGCTCCGCTTCCACCAGCGCTCGCAGCGCCGGTGGAAACTCAGCGAAACGCGGATCGAACGCCGAAATGCTCATGTCGATCAACGTGGCAGGGGATCGGTCGCCAGCGGTGCGACGCCCGCCCATTCCTTGAGATAGTAACTGGCCACGCGGACGACGTCCTGCCGCAGCGCGATGCTGTCCGGCCGCTGTCGCGCGAGTTCCAGCATCTCCGCGAGCTCCGGTACGAAGTCGCCCGCAGCCTCCGTTCGCAAATGCGACACCACCGCGCGCCACGCGCTGAACCGGGCCGACGCGTCGGCCGCGGCCTCGTAACTGGGGTCGGCCTCCACGGAGGTCGCGACGGCCGTCCGGAGGCGATCGGTGATATCCCGCGCGACGTCGGAGAAGAACGTATTCCATTCCGCCGTGGGGCGCGGCAACTCGAGGAAGAGCCGCAGCGCACCCGTGGCGACGTTCGTGTCAGCGCCCAAGGCCATCGGGCGCAACTCGTCCAGCAGCCCGGGGTGCGCGCGCAGCGTGTTCAGCGCGGTGGCTTTCCACTCGAGGCGAACGTCGTATGCGGTGTACGGCAACCACGCCGCCACCGGATCGGTCGGCGTCAGCGCCGCAAACGCCCGAGCTTCGGACTCCGGCGCGACCTGGGCCTCTTGTTCGGCCTGTGCTGGGGCGAGCCGGTGATCCGGCACCAACTCCACGCGATAACGCATGCTGAAGCGCTCCGCCAGCGGCGGCTCCGATTGGCCCGCCGGCCAGCCGGCATCGAGCCAGTCACTCCACATGTCGAGCGGCGGCAGTTCCGACCCGAACGGCAGGAGGACCACCACGTCGTTTTCTTCACTCAAACGAGCGCGCAGGAACTTTGTCTTTTGGCTCGTACCGAGCGGCACCGTAGCCGGGACAATCCATCGATTGTCCACCTCTTGAGCCTCGTCGAAGCGGAGTAATCCGGCCGATGGACTCTCTCCCCGCGCGACTTCGATCGTCACATATGGACAGGACCGCGCCGACTCGGTCGGAAGGGGCAGCCCAACCGGCGTACGTACCTCGACCTGGAGTTGCAGTCGCCGGCCATCGAGCGTCGGTGGAAGGTCCGCGGTCATGCGGATGATCCCACCGAGGATCACGAGCAGGCCACCCACGGTGCCAAACGACCAGACGAGTGCTTTGAAGAACGCGGGATCCGGACGCGCGGCGACAACCCGCGCCATCACCAGCCCCAACACGCCGCCGACGATAAGGCCGACAAAAGTGAGGAAAACGACGTAGTACCCGGCGCCGCCTTCAAAGGAGGAGATGCGGTGCCATTTGACCCAGCGTGTGGCCAACCAGGCGACGCCGAAACCGGCCCAGGCAGCCGTCGCGAGGCCCACCACAAAAGAGAGCAGCCAGTTCATTCCGGGGGAAGGGGTAGTTGCTGGAAACGGGGCCGCGCCGGCACGGCAGCGGCGGTCAACCGCCCGCCGTGCCGCGCGCGCCAGGTCGCTCAGGCGGCGGGCCAGGCGAACTTCACCGACTTGGCTTCGCCGGCGCTGCCGTCGTAGTTGCGCAGTTGCACGTACATCTCGATCTCGGACGGACGGCCGTTCGCGACGTGCACCCGGAACTGGATGTTGCGGCGATCAGACGGGCTCGGGTCAAAGCTGTAGCCCCAAACAAAATACGGCTGGCCCTGGGCGCCCGTTTCGCGGGCCTTGCGAATTATCGCGTCCGGCTCGAACACCGCGCCGGCCGTCTGCGAAGAACGGATACGCACACGCCAGGCGCCGGAACTGTCAGTTTCCTTGTAAGCGACAAAGGCGTAGTCGCAGTTCAGCACGGCATCGTACGCGTCGACGTAGCCGAGCGTGAGGTAGTGCGTATTGGCATCGCTGATCGGAGCTTCAACAAGAGGAGCGGTCATGGGGAGGGGAGGTTGTCTGAGTTTCAGGTTGGAAGTTTCCGCCGTGGGCGGAGCTGCTCGTTGAACAGCGGAAAGACGATAACAGCTGCGCCGCGGGCCCGGTATGGGCCGGCTGGCGGTAGCCGATTGGCCCGGTCAGGCCGGCTTGGGCAGCCGCGCTTCGATTTCGCGGATCCGGCGGCCACGCACGGCGCCTTCTCCGCCGGCCGTCGCTTGCGAGCCCCAGGCATACCAGAGATCCAACGCCCGCTCGCGCAGCCAGCAGTACGTGAGTTGGTCACGAGAAACTCGATACACCGCCGCGAGCTCGGCCACATCCCCGGCCAGCAACTCGAGCTCCCCTTCCCGCCGGGTCGCCTGCGCCAGCACCCGCAGCTGCTCGTGCGCCTCGTCGAAGCGACGCGCATGGGCCAGCGCCCAGAGCCGTTGCAGTGCCTGCTCTCGCTGCGCTGGGTCCGTGATCAGGTCCCGCGTCAGCGTCGGAACAGCCAGTTCGCGCACCGGCCGCAACGACTCGGCGCTGGGAGCCCCGGCAGCGGCGCTGGGAGCCGGCGCGGGCTCATCCAGATCAAAAAACTCGCGCATCGCGCCGTTGCGCGGCCCCTCGGTCGCCCGCAACGCGAAGCGCAGTTCCTCCCGCGCGCCACCGTCGCGCTCCCACACGAGCACGATTTCCTGGCGCGGCCAGTCGAGATCGAGGCGGCGCAACACGCCGCGCACGCCGGAGCGGATCCGACGCCCCCGGGCGTCAATGAAGTCGTGACTGACGCGCACGTGCTGATCAGCCCGCAGATGATCGATGACCATGCCCATGGCGCTCACTCCGTCAGCCAGCGCAAGGCGCGCGGCGCATTCCAGGCCACGGGCTGCCAGCGCCAGCCGGCTTGGGTGACGCTGTCGATGATCGGCTGCTTCAGTTCTTGTAGATTGAACGTGTAAGCCTTGCTCAACGCACCGGTCGGACGACCATCGCTGCCCAGTTGTGCGCCCAGGACACGCTGGTGCTCGATCGCGAAAAACTGGATACCCGTTGCCGCCTTCCAGCGCAGGGTGGCTCCCTCCAGGCCGGCCGAGGCGTCAAACGCGCTCCAGTACTCGCGCACGCGCACCGTGCCGCTGTCTTCGTCGGGCTGGAGCACCAGGCGGTGAACCCGCTTCAGGCGGTGCACTCGCATCAAGTCGAACCACTTGGCATCCGCATAACGCCAGTTCACTTCGATCGAACCGTCGGGCAGCAGGGTCGTCGTGACAGGCCGATCGACCTGGTTCAGCGCGAGCAGCGAGCGCCGCAGATCGTCCGCCGTCAGCGGCTGCCGCACCGCGGCGGGCTCGACCCGCGCCGCCCAAGCCGAACCCTTGAAGAACCAGAACACCGCACCGGTGAGGTTGACCAGCAGGAACACGGCCAGAAAACCGGTGTTGGCGACGAGCCGCCGGGAGACTCGTCGTTGCGTATCCGTTGACTCGTTACCGGACGCATGCCCGGCGCTCTCGTGCAGCCACGGCCCGAGGGCGCGGGTGCGCCGGGCCAGGATTTCGTTTCGATCCGCACCGGTCCACGCATACAGTTCCGAGCCCACCACGACGACGTGCGACCATTCGCCCTGGCCGCCAAAACGCCGGGCCGTCCAACCGTTCGCATCGCTGCCTTGGACCTGCGCAAAACCAAACACCTGCCCGTAACGGTTCAGTGACGCCTGCGCCTCGGCCGGCGAGTCAAACCGGGCGGCGAGGACATTCGTGCCATCGCGCGAGAACGACAGCTTCGCAGCCGCCGACTTGCCGATCACCGGTGCGAAGCTCTCGGTCGCATCCGTGATCAAGGTCGGGTCCGCTTCGGGACCAAACACCTGCTCCCACGGAATCGGCTTCAATGCCCCACCAGCGGAAGAGACCGTGGAGTCTTGGCGCGCCTTGCGAGCAGCCAATCCGTCCAGCAGATGCACGAAGGCCTGTGGGCCGGCGATGATGCCGAAGAACCCGGCAAACCAGATGATCGGCCGCAACGACATGCCCGAGCGGCTCATCAGGACGGCGAACAGCCCGAGCACAAACGCCACGATCAGCCCACCCATTGTGAGGGCGGCAAACTGCGGGTTCTCGCGGGCCCACGTGAGAAGGCGTTCCATGGCGGTTTCGGCAGAGGGTTGACGTCGAATCGCGCTCAGTGGCTGGCGACCGTCACTTCAACCTGCAGGCTGCGGAGCACCCATTTCGCCAGGCTCATCGCGCGGGTCATGTCCTCGGGAGCGGCGGTCACGCGGGCGACATGGACGTAGCCGTCCTCCCGCACCCGGCGCAGCACGAACGCCTGCACCAGCACGTCGTCACCGTCGCGGTAGTTCCGCAGCAACAGGCCCGGCAGATCCGCGGCAAACTCCATCGCCTGAGGCTCGATGTCCGGCTGGTCCAGCACGGCCTGGTTCTGCAACCGCTCCAGCAAGGCGTCGTGGTCGCCCCCATCGTTCCGGAGATCGAGGTTCACCTGGATGCGGCCTTCATGATCAAACACGAGGGTGCGGCGGCCGTCGTCGATGACATGCCAGCCAAACGGCACCTGCACGGTCGCCGCGACCGCGCCGGCGCCGAGCACGGCGTAGTGCTCGTCTGAATTCACCTGCAGCACCCGCGGAGTAAAACCGACGCCCGCCTCGCGGAGCCGCACATTGTAGGGCTCCTCCGGATCGAACGACGTCGCATCGGTGGCCAGGGCCAGCGCCTCCGCGGTGGGGCCGTCGGACGGAGCCGCGGCCTCGGCCGGGTCAGCCTCCGTTGACGAATTTTCGGCCGGCGCTTCTTCCGCCGGGGTTGCAGCGGCACGGGTCAGGGCAACGGAGGTGCCACGAGGCTCGGCGAGCCGGAAGGAGCGCAGCATGAACTGAAGCGTCGGCTCGACGCTCGCCCACAGCGCCTCAGGCGCCATGATCGAGAGGTTGAGCATCCGGGTGCCGTCCTCGAGCAGGACGGTGCGAATGCGCATGCGGCCCATTTCGCTCTCCTGGCGGGCCTCCATCTGGAGCGCGGGCAGTCCGCCGAGCACGGTGGGCTGCACCGATTCGACGCTCATCCCGTTTTCCCGCGCCAGGTAGTCAACCCAGTCCTCCACGGTGCCGTCGCCGTAGGCGGGACGAGCGCCGACGGTGAACAACACCGCGCCATAACTGGCCATGACGATCTGCAGCGGCACGAAGCGCGTGGGATCCTCGAAATCGGGCATCTCGTCGGGCAACGTGACCGCATTAAAATCGGCGGCGCGCAGGTAGCTGAACGCGAGATCGGCCACACGAGCGGGCACTTCGACAGGGGTAAATTGAGCGGAGGGAGACATGGCGGCGAGGGGTTGAACGACGCCCGCCAGCAACAAGCCGATGGCGGGCAGGAAACGGAAAAGGCGGGAGAGGTGGGGTTGGGTGTGCATGAGGCGGTCGCGCGCAGCCCGGCAGGAGTCGCGGCGGACGAAACGGTAGCAGATCACGGGGCAAAGCGGCATGGGCCGGCCGGCGTTAGCCATTCGGCCCGGGAAAACGCATCACCCGGGAAACGGCCGGAGAGCACACAGCGTCAGTTTCCCCACAAATGATGCGTGCGGTTGTCGTGCGCTGTCTCTCCAGTCTAGTGCGCCCATCCTGATGCCGATCGCCATTCCGGATCGTTCCACTCCTCCGCCTGCGGATCCTCCGGCGCAGCTGAACCGGTCATGGCCGGTCCGCTACACCGTCGCACTCCTGTTCACGATTCTCGCGGCGGCCTTGCGGATCTCGTTCGAACCCATTTGGGGAACGTCGTTTATCCCGTTCGTTTTCTTCTATCCGGCCCTGGCTGCGGCGACGTGGTTTGGGCGTCTCGGTCCGGGTTTACTGGCACTGGCGACCAGCGGACTCGTCGCATCATGGCGCTTCCTGGAGCCGATGGGGCGGGTGCTGCCCACCAACATGCCAGACTGGGCCGTGTTGATCTCCTATTTGCTGGCGGGCGGATGTGTCATCGCCGCTGTGGAAGCCCGCCACCGGGCGCGCGGCCGCGCCGAGCAAAGTCGCCGTGAGCTCGGTCGGACCGAGAAGACGCTGGAGCTGATGCGCATCCGGGCCCAGTCACTCGCCGACGCGATGCCGCAACTCGTCTGGACAGCCAATGGAGAGGGTGAAGTCGACTACTACAACTCGCGCGTCGCTCTCTACGCCGGTTTTCAGCGTCGCCCCGACGGCCACTGGGATTGGCAACCTGTTCTCCACCCGGACGATGTGGCCGCCACGACGAAGGCCTGGGCCGACGCGCGTGCGAGGGGCCAGACCTACGAGATCGAGCACCGTGTGGCGATGACCGACGGCACGTTTCGATGGCACCTGAGCCGGGCGGTGCCGATGCGCGACGATTCAGGCCAGGTTCTCCGCTGGTTTGGGACGGCGACGGAGATCCATTCGTTATGGCAGGCGCAACGAGCACTGCGCGACAGCCAGCAAAGCCTGGAACTTGCACTTTCTGGCGCCGGCATGGGCGTCTGGGCGTGGGATCTCGAGACCGACGTCATTACCTGGTCACCCGAGATCTACCGTCTCTACGGGATCGAGACTTTTGGCGGCACACGCGAGGCCTCGCTGGCGCTGATTGAGCCCGAAGATCGGGCGGGCACGCTGGCGCGGATGGAAACCGCCGTCCGCGATCACACGTTGTTCATCAACGAATACCGGGTTCGACGCGGTGACGGTTCGCTCTGCTGGATCTCGGACCGCGGCCGTGCCGACTATGACGCGTCAGGCCGTGCCCGGCGCGTCCTCGGAGTGGTGATGGACATCACGGAACGGAAGCAGACAGATCAGGCCCTGGAGGCCGCGCGCGACGCCGCGGTCGCCGCGAACCGGGCCAAGGACGATTTCCTCGCCATGCTCTCACACGAGCTGCGCACGCCGCTCAATCCCGTGCTCCTCGTGGCGAGCGAAGCGGCGAATGACCGTGCCCTGCCCGAGCTCGTGCGCATGCAGTTTCAGATGATTGCCAGCAACGTCGCCCTCGAAGCGCGGCTGATTGACGACCTGCTCGACCTCAACCGGATCGTCCTCGGCAAAACCACGCTGGAGCGACGACCGCTGGACCTGCACGCGACGATTCGCGACGCCGCCACCGCAGTGGAAGAAGACATCGGCGCCCGCCATCTGCGGGTCGGCTACGAACTCAACGCGCCCGTCGCCTCGATCTCCGGCGATCCGGTTCGGCTCCGGCAGGTCGTCTGGAATGTGCTCAAGAATGCCGTCAAGTTCACGCCGGCCGGGGGCTCCATCCGGATCCTCTCGCGCAACGTGAATCATGATCGTGAGATTGAGGTGCGTGTGTGCGACAGCGGCATCGGCATGACGGAGGAAGAGCTGGCGAACGCGTTTCAGCCCTTCGTTCAGGGACAACACGCCGGTCGCAGTGGTCACGCCTTCGGCGGACTCGGTGTCGGCCTCGCGATCAGCCGCACCCTGGTTGAACGACACGAGGGACACATCCACGCGGAAAGCCGCGGCCGCGGCCAGGGCACCTGCATCGTCATTCGGCTGCCCGTCGCCCCCGCCACGTCCTCGCCGCCGCCTGCTCCCGCCGAAGCAGTGGCGCCCACGCTGCCGCTGCCTCACCCGACTCAAGCCCGGGTCCTACTGGTCGATGACCACGCCGCCACGCTGCTGACGCTACGCACCTTGCTCGAGCGCCGGGGTTACCGCGTGACCACGGCCGCCACCCTGACCGACGCGGAAGCACAGGCGGAATCAGCCACGTTTGACCTGCTGATCTCCGACCTCGGGTTGCCCGATGGGGACGGTTGCGCGTTGATGCAACGACTGCGAGCGCGCCAACCGACGCTCTTTGGGGTCGCGATCAGCGGTTACGGCACCGACGCCGACTTCGCCCGTTCCCGAGCGGCAGGCTTTCGCGACCATCTCACGAAGCCGCTGACGATTGGCGCGATCGAACACGTCCTGACGCGGTTCCGCAGCGAGACGACGCCTAGCTCCGCATCGCGGAACAACTAAACACTGCCCACGATGCCCCGCCCGATCAGCGCCGGACTCCTGCTGTATCGACTGCGTGGCGACACCTGCGAGGTTCTGCTGGTGCATCCCGGCGGCCCATTCTGGACGCGGAAAGATCTCGGAGCCTGGACCCTCCCCAAGGGCGAGGTGGCCACGGAGGAAGATCCGCTGGTCGCCGCCCAGCGCGAATTGACGGAGGAGACCGGACTGGTGGCGGAGGGTCCTTTTGTTTCCCTCGGCGAAATTCGCCAACCCGGTGGCAAACGCGTCCTCGCGTGGGCGTGCGCCGGAGACTGGGATCCGTCGAAACTCGTGAGCAACACCTTCGAGCTTGAATGGCCGCCGCGAAGCGGACGGCTGATGACTTACCCGGAGGTGGATCGGGCGGAATGGTTTCCGCTCGAAATGGCGCGAGACAAAATGAACGCCGGCCAGCGCCCCTTCCTCGAACGCCTGCAGGAGCAGCTGGCGCGCGGAAACAGCTGAACCGTCACGCGAGGTCAGCCGCGTCAAGCCGCCAGCCGACGGGAGAGAGGACGACCCGGCGCCATCAGTCCGGTCGGTCGGGGCTCCCCAAAAATCGGCCAGCCCCGCGCGTCCCACATAAACGGTTGCGCCCGCACTTCACGGTCATCCCAGCCATCGGTCCGAAGCGTCTTGCTGTGGTAAAGCATCCAGTCGGTGCCATCCGGCGCCACGGTGAAGCCACAATGACCGACGCCCCAGCCGTGCCGGTTCTTGCTGAAAACCCGTCCCGCCTTCTCCCACGCGGCGGGATCCATCAAGTCCCCACCACGAAAGACGAGCAGACCGAGGCAATAATGCTCCGTCCATGATCCACTTGCTGAATACACGATGAACGTGCGCCCGCCTCGCTGCAGAACCTGGGGTCCCTCCAGCAATGGCAGTCCGCGCCGCTCCCAACGCTGATCCGGCTGCGCCAGCCGGACGCGCGGCCCCTCTAGTTGCGTGGGCGACCCCATCTTGGCGAGGTAGAGGTTTTGCTGGCCGTCGACCTCGCCCGGCCAACCGGACCAGACGAAATAACGCTGGCCCGTCTCGTCGGCGAAGGTCGTGCCGTCGATCGCCCAACCATCGGTCGCGAGCGGGCCGTGCAGCGTGTAGGGACCGAAGGGATTGCGGCCTTCCGCCACCAGCACCCACATCCGGTGGTTGGCGTTGTGGCCATCATCGGCCGCGAAATAGATGTGGCACCGGCCGTCGATCAGCTCCAGTTCAGGCGCCCAAAGATTCTGCGACGCGGGACCTTGCTGCGCGGGCGCCCAGACGCAGTGAGCAGGCTGACGCCCCACGTCCCGGAAGTCGGCCGCGGCTCGGATGAAGATCCCGTCGGCGCGCGACTCACAGTAATAGTACGTCCCGTCGATCATCGCCACCTGCGGATCCTGCCCGGCGGGCAGCAGCGGATTGCTCCAGACCGGCACGGCGGGCGCTGCCGCTGTACCCACGTTCCGGGCACGCCGGCGCTCACGCGGTGCCGGCGCGGATGCAGGCAGGGACAAGGAGGAAGGCAGCGACACCGTGGTGCTCACCCTTCCCTGCTCGTAACAAAACACCCGCAGGTCCATCGCGCCGCGCGCCCGAACCGCAGTCTTACAGGGTTTTTGAAGATCCCGGATGGCGAGGCCCCCGGCCCCCGCAAGGTTGCGCCAGGCACGGTTCACGGCGACGCTCGCTCTGTGCGTCTCCTCCTCGCGCTCACCA
Organism: Verrucomicrobiota bacterium; assembly: GCA_023386835.1. Classification (GTDB taxonomy): domain Bacteria; phylum Verrucomicrobiota; class Verrucomicrobiia; order Opitutales; family Opitutaceae; genus Actomonas. The sequence goes on along the minus strand of JAEWIY010000131.1, from coordinate 18,599 downwards.
GCCTCGTGGCCGCCTTGCCGGCTGGCGCCCGTTCGCCCGCACCGGAAAGTGCGGCGGCAGCGTCAGTTTCAACACGGGACGTCGAGCCGTCCGGCTTCGTGGACCTGAAGGAGTACGTGCCGGGATTGGTAGTGGAGTTGCGTTACGCGACCGCGGATAACTTCGTGGGACAACCGATTGATGGATACGAGGCGCCAAGGGCGCTGACGAACGCACCCACGGCGCAGGCGCTCCGGTCGGTCCAGGAGGAACTCGGCCGCCACGGACTCGGGCTCAAGCTCTTCGACGCCTATCGTCCGCAACGCGCCATCCTGCACTTCATCCGCTGGGCTCGCGACCCGGCGCCAAGCACCACGGCCGCCACCCACCATCCGGGCCTGCGCAAACCGGAGCTCTTTGAACAAGGTTACCTCAACCTGCAGTCCAGCCACGCCCGCGGCAGCGCCGTCGACGTCACCTTGATCCGGATACACGCAAACACGCCAGCGGAGGAACTCGACCTGGGTACGCCCTTCGACTTCTTCGGCCCGGCTGCCGCTCCGGATTTCGCTGACCTCACGCCGGAGCAGCGGCGAAATCGTGACCTGCTGCGGGAGATGATGGAGCGCCACGGTTTTGTGGGCTCCCAGCGGGAGTGGTGGCACTTTTCCCTCCGCGACGAGCCGGACCCGGAAACGGCGTACGACTTTCCGATCCGCTGATTCCGCCCGAGCTGCCCCGCCACCGCAGGGCAGCTGCACGATCCCACCGCCGTATCAGGGCTGCAGATACTCTCTTAACCAGGTGAAGATTTCCTCGTGCCAGCGCTGGCTGTTCTGCGGCTTGAGGACCCAGTGGCCTTCGTCCGGGAAGATGACCAGGCGGGAAGGCACCCCCTGCCGCTGCAGGGCGGTGAACAGTTGCAGCCCTTCACCGATCGGCACCCGGAAATCGAGTTCGTTGTGGATGATCAGATTCGGCGTGCGGAAGCGGGCGGCCTGCCGGTGCGGCGAAAACGCCTCATAATCCTGCTCCTCCCACGGAATGCCGACTTCCCACTCGGGAAACCAAATCTCCTCCGTGGCGCCATACATCGAGGTCAGGTTGTACACGCCGCAGTGCGTGACGAGGGTCCTGAACTTGTCCGTCTGCCCCTGGAACCAGTTCATCATGTAGCCGCCGTAACTTGCGCCAGCCGCAGCCATCCGCGTCACATCGACGTAGGGCAGCTGTTCAACATGGGCGAGCGCTGCCATCAGGTCCTGGTACACGCGCCCGGCCCAATCACGGCTGATCTGGTCGGTGAACGTCTGCCCAAAGCCGGTGCTGCCGCGCGGGTTCGGCAGCGCCACCACATACCCCTGCGCCGCCCAAACCTGGGGATTCCAACGCGTCGACCATGAATCGAGAAACGCGCCCTGCGGGCCGCCGTGCACCCAGAACACCAGCGGATACTTGCCCCCGGCGGAAAACGTGGGCGGCTTGAGCAACCAGAGCTGCACCGGATCGCCGCCGGCGCCGGTCACCGTGACAGATTCGGGCGTCGGCAACTCGAGCTCCGCCAGCCGCTCCTCGTTGGTGCGCGTGAGGAACGTCGGCTCGCCCTGGCCCACCTGCTTCGCCACCTCGGGCGGACGCGTCAGGCTCTGCCGCAGGTGCACGAAAGCTCCGTCGGCTCCGACCTGAAGGCTGGTGATCACGCCCCCTCGTGCAACCTGCGTGGGCTCACCTCCGGCCAACGGGACGCGATACACAGCGATCGCCGCGTGCTCCTGGACCGTTATCCAGACATCCTGCGAGTCTGGTGCCCAGCAGATCTCGTCGACCGAGCGGTCCAGCGCGTCCGTCAACGAACGCGATTGTCCGGTGCCGAGATCCAGCAGCCGCAGCTCCCAGCGATCAGCCTCAAAGCCGGGCCGTCGCTGGGCCCGGTACACCAGCCAGCGACCGTCCGGCGAAAACCGGGGCAGCCCGTCGGCCGCGGGATTGTCGGCCGTCAGTGGCGCGCGCTCACCCGTCCGCAGGTCAACGGACCACAGGTCATAATTCGTACTCCACGCCTGGATACGCGTGGGCGTGGGCGGTGCGGCATGGACCAGCCGGGAACCGTCCGGCGAGAAGGTGAACTCACCGCCGCCATCAAACGTGGAGGAATTGGGAACAGCGTCGTTCTCGCCGGGAGTCACGTTGCGCGGTTCACCGACTGACCCGTTTTCGTCGATCGGCAGGACAAACACGTGCTGCCGCCGCCCATCCGCCCATTCATTCCAGTGCCGAAACAGCAACTCGGTCGCGACGCGCACTTTCACTTTGGATTTTTCCTGCGCGTCCAGCCGCTCCCGGTTGAGCCGGTCGGCCTCCGCGTAGGGTTTTTCCGAATACGCCGGAAACACCTTTGAGATAAAGCCCAACTGCCGCCCGTCGGGTGACCATCCCGGCGAATTCGCCTCGGTCGCGATCGACGTCAACTGGCGCGCCTCGCCCGGTTCAGCCGCCGGCAGCAGCCAGATCTGGGAGCTGCCGCTACGATTCGACACGAACGCGATCCAGCGCCCATCCGGCGACCACCGGGGGTGCCGCTCATGCGCCGGAGTGGCCGTCAGTTGCCGCGGCGCGCCGCCGTCCACCGGGACCAGCCAGAGGTCCGCCTGCGTGCGGTTCTCCTCCAGCAGCACTTCGGTGACGACATAAACAATCTGCCGGCCATCGGGGGACAATTGCGGGTCCGATACGCGCCGCAGAGCGAGCAAATCGGCGACCGCCAGCGGACGTCTGGCCGCCCAGGCCTCTCGCGTTAAACCGGGCGCGAGCGCCATCAAACCCGCCGAACAGCATAAGAACAAAGCACGTCTCATGAGGGCATCGAATGGACACCCAACACCGTCGCGACGCGAGCCCTCCCCTGCACCGCGCGACCCGTCCCGGCGAACACGTCCAAGTTCCAGCGGGCGCTGCACGGCGCGATAAGTGGTGCCTAGGGAAAATTCCGAGCAAGCCCGTCGGAAACGTTACCGAGCCCAAATGTCATTTGCATTTACCTGTATATTAGTAGTTAAAGTAACTTACCCCCGGGTGACACGCAGTCAATGGAGGGCGCAATCCGTCGAGAACTGAGGACACCGTCCACGTTTCCCGGATCATCCTCGATCGGCAAGGGCCTGTCTATAAAGCGCATGAATCCCAAACCCTACATTGTTTGTGCAGCTTTCCTGGCTGCCTCGCTGGTGACTGGCTACGCAGCTGACCAACGAGTCGAGAAGAACCAACTTCCGACCGCGGTGCAGCGGGCGATCGATACCTCCGCCGTCGGCTCCGGCCCGGTGAAGGAGATCACAAAGAAGACGGTCGACGGTAAAGTCGTGTACGACGTCGAGTTCGAAAAGGACGACGCCATCAACCCGCGCCTGCGGATCGCTGAGGACGGCTCGGTGCTCAGTGGCAAGCGCACGGATTCGATGGCGCAGAGCACGTCGAAGGCGATGGACCGCGCGACCACGTCGGCGGCCAATACGGTGGATCGCACCGGCGCGGCGATCTCCGGTGCCGCGGCGAGCACGGCTGATGCGGCCAACCGCACGGCGAACGCCGCCAACCGCGAGATGGCTTCGGCCCGCCGCGAGATGAAGGTCGACACCGAGTCGATGATGAAGCTCGAGCAGCTTCCAGCGAGCGTGCGCAGCACGATCCAGAAGGAAGCGGCCGGCCGCGAGATCGTTGACATCGACGAGGAGACCCACGAGGGCCGCAAGGTCTACGAAGTCGAGTTCGCCCAATCCGGCCTCAACGCGCAGATCCATGTCTCGGAAGACGGCACCGTGCTGAAGTCCGACAACATGAACCGCGACAAGTCGAAAGGCTGGTTTGCGGGTACGCAGCTTAAGGACACCCCGTCCGCCGTGCAGGCCACGATCAAGCGCGAAGTGGGCGACATGCGGATCGCCGACATCGACAAGGAACGTCGCACCGGCCGTGTCGTGTACGAGGTCGAGGTGGACGATCCTGCCAAGGGCAAGTGGCAGCTCCACATCGCCGAGGATGGCAGCGTCGTGAAGGATGACCGCCGTGTAGCGGAATAACCCCTACAAAACACAGCCTCCCCCACCCTGCCTGGCGGCCCGGCCGCCGGCGGGGTTTTTTGTTGCCCCACGAGAGGCTGCCACCGCGGGGTGGTTTTTGGCTTGCGGTGAGACTTTTGTCTCATCACAACACCCGAGTCTCCCTCCTCCCATGCCTCTTACCCCAGCGCAGATGGACCAGAAGATGGACGAGCACTTCGGTTTCGAAGCTCGCGACGACATCGACGGGGTGCTCGCCACCCTCGCACTCGATGCCACGCACGACATCGTGGGCTGGCCCACCGGACCCACGCACGGCCGGGAAGCCGCGCGCGCCTTCTACCTCGCCACATTTTCCGATCTGGCGGAGAGTCACGTCACCTGCGTGCGACGGCTCTATGGAGAGAACTTCATGGTCGACGAGTCGTTGTGGGAGGGACGCGCCCCTGGCCGTCCGTTCGGCGTCGAGGGCCGCAACCGGCCGCTGAGTTTCCGCCTTCTTCACGTGGTCGACTTCGCGCCGGACGGCCAAATCCAGAAGGAGCAGGTGTGGGTCGACCTTGCTGCCATCCATCGCCAGCTCGGCCCCTCCTCGTGAAGGGCCGCCGACAACGGTCCAACCAGGAGCTCCGCACGCGCAAGGACCTCCTCCAGGCCGCCGCCCGGCTGCTCAAGGCCGGCCGTAAACCCAACATGGACGAGGTCGCACGGGAAGCGCTCGTCTCCCGCGCCACGGCCTATCGCCATTTCAAGAACGTCGACGCGCTTCTCGTCGAGGCTCCAATCGATGCCGCCGTGCGCACGCCTGAAGAGATCCTCTCGGGTCTCGCGAGCGAGGATCCGGAGGAGCGCATCGACTACGCCGAGGCGGACATGCACCGCACGGTCTATGAGAACGAAGCCCAGCTCCGGCTGATGATGGCGCAGAGCCTGACCCTCGCGCTCGAGAATCCGGACGTGCCGGTCCGGCAGAATCGCCGGTTGCCGTTGATCGAGGCCGCCCTCGCACCCGTCCGGGACCAGCTCGAGCCGCAGGCGTATCAGCAACTTTGTTACGCACTCGCCGTCCTGTTTGGCCCCGAAGCGATGATTGTCTTTCGTGACGTGCTTCGGACCGACGAACCCACGGCGCGCGCCGTCAAGAGCTGGGCGGTCCGCGCCCTCGTCCGCGCCGCTCGGCCCCCGCGGCGTCGCCGCGACCGTTAGCGCGCCACGCCCTCCCCTTTCTCCCCTCACCGCACACCCCATGAAATCGTCCCTGCGCAAACACTGGCCGCTCCTCGTCGCCAGCTGGATCGCCGTCGGCTTCGGTGCCTGGCTTTACGGCCAGTCCAAGCCTGCTTCCTCCCCGACATCCTCAATCGAGCGCGGCCGCTACCTGGTCCAGGTGTCCGGCTGCAACGACTGCCACACGCCCGGCTACCTGGTGAACGGTGGCAACGTGCCCCACGAACAATGGCTGGTCGGCGATCGCCTCGGTTGGCGCGGCCCCTGGGGCACCACCTATGCGTCCAATCTTCGTCTCTACATGTCCGGGATGTCCGAGGACGGCTGGGTGCAGGTGGCGAAAACCCTTCGCGCCCGCCCCCCGATGCCTTGGTTCAACCTGAACACGATGAGCGACGCGGATCTCCGCGCGATTTATCAGTTCGTGCGCTCGCTCGGGCCGGCGGGAGAACCCGCGCCGGGCTACCTGCCGCCTGATCAGGAACCGCCGATGCCGTACGCGCTGTTCCCGTAACCAGCACTTCTGTTCGTCCGCTCAGTGGCGGGCCGGTGCCCGGTGGTGCGCCGGTCCCACGTTGTTAGATCATCACGTCAACCAGCACCGCCACACGTCTGGTGCACCAGGTCGTTCGCCTGAAACAGGACCGCCTGGGCCCAGCTGTAGCCGGGGGGGAACTTTCGACGGCCCCTCTCGCCGGTTTGCTGAGGGCCCGTCGCACCAATACCCGGCGAGGTGTGACCCCGCCGGGCTTGAGGCTCACTGCCGGCGGCCGGCGAGCAGCTCCTGCACGAGCGGCTCAACCCCGTACACTTTGCGCATCGCCTCGATGATGCCACGCGCATCGACGCTCAACGCGCGTGCCTGCACATCCTCGTAAGCGAAGTCGCCGACGAGGCTGTAGAGATTGCCATCGAAGATGATCCCAACGAACTCGCCGGCGCGGTTCACCACGGGGCTGCCGCTGTTGCCACCGATGATGTCGGGCGTGCTGACGAAGTTGAACGGCACCGTCAGGTCGAGCGCCCCTCGTTTTTCGATCCACCGCTGCGGCAGGTCGAAGGGCGGACGGTTCTCGTGCTCCTCGTTGCGCTCATACAGGCCCGCAAACGTCGTGTAGGGCTTCACGCTCTGGCCGGCGTCTTCGTAACCGCGGACCGCGCCGTAGGAGAGACGCAACGTGAAGGTCGCATCCGGCGCGCGCGTCGCACCTTCAACGGCAAAGCGCGCCTTGGCGATCGTGGCGTGCGCCTGCTGCTTCACCTCGTCGGACGCTTCCCACTGCCGCCGCAATTCTCGCGCCTCCTGATCCACCAGGCGGGCCAGCTCGATCAAGGGATCTTCCGCGGACTGCACCGCTTTGGCGCCGCCCTCGTACAGCTTCCGACGGAACTCCACGTCGCGCACCTTCGTCCCGTTGATCAACGCCGCCGCACGCTCGCGCGGCGACTGGCCGTTGAGGACCTGTTGCACGAGCTGCGACTCGAAGCCCTCTTCCTCGGCCAGCAGCGTCAGCCCGTCCGCCAGCAGGATGATTTCGAGGTCGGTGTGGATCGGTTGATCTGAAAAGAGCGACAACTCAAACGAGGCGCGACGCGCCTCGCCAAATTCGCGCAGCCGCTCGCCGCTCGGCTTGGCCCGCTCCTCGGCCGCGCGCAGCAGGCTGCGGGCGAGGCCGAAGGATTCGCTCATGAAGGCGTGACCGCCCTCGAGCAGCCGGTACCGGCGATAGATCTTCGCCTGGTCAGCCACCGCCTGTTCAATCTGTTGATAAGCCTTCAGCACGTCGGCCGAATCCGCGCGGTCGCGAACGTGCAGCCGGAACGAGTTTTCCTCGGCCGCCTTCGGGCCCATGATGGCCGGTGAGTACAGGCCGGACTGGCGGCCGTCGTACACCTTGCGCGAATTCTGGAACGACAGGAGCAGGTCGCCGGCGCGCCGGGCGTTCTCCGCGCTGCGATCACCCCAGGTGCGCAGCAGGACTTCGATGCGCTTGATGCGCGGGATCACGTACGGGTACTGCACGTCGCGCAGGGACTCGAGCTCGGCCATCGTCAGCTGGCGGCTGGTGCTGCCCGGGTGACCGGAAACAAAAATCAAATCACCCTCGCGCGTGCCGGCCTCGGACCACTCCAGGTAGTGCTCGATCTTGGCCGGGCGGTCATTCTCGTACACCCGGTACACCGTCGCATCGAGGCAGTACCGCGGGAACTCGAAGTTGTCCGGATCGCCGCCAAAAAACGCGATCTGCTGCTCCGGCGCCCAGACCAGGCGGACATCCGTGTAGCGTTTGAAGCGATACAGGTGATAGGCGCCGCCCTGGTAGAGCGTCACCACATCGCTGCGCAGGCCGGTACGCTCAAGCGACTCCGCCTCGATCTCCGCGATCACCTTGCGCCGGGCAGCCGCCGCGGCTTCACCCGTCGCGCCGGCCGGCACCCCGGCGTTGACGCGGTCGGTCACGTCCTCGATCGACTGCAGGACGTTCAGCTCGAGGTCGACCAGCTTCTTCTCCTCGGCCAGCGTCCGCGCGTAGAACCCGTCGCGCAGGTAATTGTTGGTTTCGTCGCTGATCTTCTGCAGGTCGTCGGACGCCACGTGATGGTTGGTGATCACAAGACCGTCGGCGGACACAAAGGAACCCGAGCCGCCGCTGTTGAACCGCACCGACGCCTTCATCAGGTGCTCGATCCACGGCTCCGAGAGCTCGAACCCGTACTTCGACCGCAGCTGCTCGGCTGGCGGCGCCGAGAACAACCACATTCCCTCATCCGCCTGCACGGAGGCTCCACCCGTCAGCAGCACCATCGCCAGGCACCGACCCAAAACCGAACGAACGTTCATAGGCCGTAAGAAAGAGCGCAGCCGCGCCCGGATCGCGAGCCGGAAGCAAGCGTCCCAACCGCGCGAATCGGGGTAGGGGTAAACAGACCGGGCGGTGCCCCTCAGCTTAGGCAGCAAGCCTCCGGAAGCGAACCGCAGCCAGCCGGTTGATCGATTAGGTTCTTGGGCTGCAACACTTGCGCGAGCGTGGATCCCGACCCTCTTTACCGCATGAGTGCTGGAAAGCTTTTGCTTGGGATCGTCGCGGTGCTGGTTGTCCTGGGCATCGTCCTGGGGCTTTGGGCGGCCGGGACCTACAACTCGCTGGTGAAGCTGGAACAGGCGACCGACGCCCAATGGGCGCAGGTACAGAATGTCTATCAGCGGCGGGCTGATCTGGTTCCCAACCTGGTCAACACGGTCCGGGGAGCCGCTGACTTCGAGCGCGAGACCATCACCGAAGTCACCGAGGCGCGCGCCTCCGTCGGCCGGGTGCAGTTGCCCGCCAACACGGCGCCGACCGATCCGCAGCAACTCGCCGAGTTCGAGCGCACGCAGGCGCAACTGGGCTCGGCGTTGTCGCGCCTGCTGGTGGTGGCGGAGCGTTACCCGGAACTGCGCGCCACCGCCGGGTTCCGCGACCTGCAGGCTCAGCTCGAGGGCACGGAGAATCGCATCGCGGTGGAACGCGGCCGGTTCAACGAAACGGTCCAGGCCTACAACACCGCGATCAAACGCTTCCCCACCGTGCTCTTCGCCGGGATGTTCGGCCACATGCCGAAAGCGTACTTCGCGGCGACGAGCGGCGCGGACCGTCCACCCGAGGTGAATTTCGACTTCAAGAACCAGCCGGCGCCGCAACCGACGTCGCCCTGAGTCTTGGGATTCGTGCGCCCCATGTCCTTGCCGCGCCTGTTGCGCCTGCTCGGCTGTGCGCTGCTGCTCCTCGCGAACTTGCGCGCGCAGGAACAGATCCCGTCCGCGCCGCGCGACCACTTCAACGACTACGCCAATGTCGTCAGCGCCGCCACCCGCCGGGAACTCAACCACACGTTGGCGACCTTCGAGCGGGAGTCCTCCAACCAGCTGCTCGTCGTCATCTACCCGCGCATGGACAGTTCGTCCTCGGTGGAGGACTACACGGTGCGCGTCGCGCAGTCCTGGGGTGCCGGTACCGCCGAGCGGCGCAACGGCGCCGTGCTCTTCGCCTTCATGCAGGAACGACAATTGTATGTGCAAGTCGGCTACGGCCTGGAGGCCGTGCTGCCCGATGCCCTCTGCAAACGGATCATCGAGGACGAAATCATCCCGCGCTTCCGCACCGGTCAGTTCGACGAGGGCTTTCGCGCGGGCGTGGCCGCGATCATCGCCGCCACCCGCGGCGAGTATCAGGGCACCGGGCGCACGATGGCCGACCGCTCCGTCGGCCCACGCGGACCGGGCGGACTCGGTGGCGGCGTCCTCTTCCTAATCATTGTGCTGACGATCCTGTCGCGGTCCCTGCGCCGGGGAGTGCTGTATTCACCGCGTGGACGGCGGACGATCTGGCCGGGCATGGGTCCATGGGGCGGCCGCGGTTTTGGTGGCGGTGGATTTGGCGGCGGCTTCGGAGGCGGCGGCACCTTCCGGGGCGGAGGCGGCAGTTTTGGCGGCGGTGGCGCCGGGGGGCGTTGGTGATGAAAAGCAACGACTTCCAGTCCGCGATCCAGCAGGACCGCATTGTCGCCGCGATCGCGAAGGCGGAACAGCAGACATCCGGTGAAATCCGCGTGGCCGTGTCGCGCCGCCACGTGGACGACGCGCTGTTGACCGCCCGCGAAGAGTTCACGCGTCACGGCCTGACTGAGATCCGCGACCGCAACGCCGTGCTGATCTTCATCGCCCCGGTTTCGCAATGCTTCGCCATTGTGGGCGACGAAGCCGTGGACCGTGTCGCCGGAAAGGAGTTCTGGTCAGAGGTCGCCGCGGCCACCGAGGCCCACTTCCGCGCCGGCGACTTTACGGGCGGACTTGTGCTCGCGATCGACCGCGTCGGTGCCGTGCTGGCCCGTCATTTTCCGCGGCGGCCCGATGATACCAACGAGCTGCCGGACGCGGTCATCGAGCACTAGGCAGCCAGACAACGCTGCCGAACGATCCGGGGTGTCACGCGGCAGCGACCGCACGCTCGCGAAACCACCACAGCGCCCCAATCGCGACGAGCGTGCAAACGACGAGCACGACGAAGCCGAGGCTCACCGACATGATGAACCCGGCCGCCACGCCGCTGTTGCGACTGTCCTGAAAATCGACCGATTCGGTCAGCAGCGCCGACGCGATAAACAGCCCCACCAGCGTTGCCAGATCGAGCCGGAGCAGGAGCCACCAACGCCCGGCATTGGGCAGCAGGTACAGGAGAAAACCCGCCGGCACAAACGCGAAGGGCAGCCAATACCAGAACTGCTCGAGAAATCGGCTGCCCGCCTCCGTCGGCGGAGAGTTCCGCAGCCCCAGGAGATGGATGCCCAGGCAAACGGTGAGCCAGTACAACTCGGGTCCGATGACGTAGTGGAAAAGGCGCGACAGGCTCATGGGGCAGGGAAGTTCATCCACGGTGCCAGATTCGCGGTCCGCGCGCCATGGGCCGAACGACCAGCCCCGGCACCGAAGTCACTCATCGGACTGCGGCGAGGCGGCACGGGACCCTCTCGGTCGGACTGGCGGGATCGAACGCCCGCCGCACCTGTTATCGGGGTTTTGCCGAAAAGATGGACGCTCCCGCGCGGAGGCCGCACGGCCAATTGGCCACTGCACTTGAAGTTCGTCGCGGGTCGCACCTGATTGCCCCATGGCTACGCAAACGCACAGTGAACAGAAGCTGCCGCGTCGGCAGCTGGGGCGCAGCGGACTCGAGGTCAGCGCCGTCGGCCTGGGCTGCATGGGCATGAGCGAGTTCTACCAGCCGGAGGCGATGAACGACGACGAGTCGATCCGCGTCATCCATCAGTTCCTCGACCGAGGTGGTGACTTCCTGGATACGGCCGACATGTACGGCAACGGCCGCAACGAGGAGCTCGTCGGCCGGGCGATCGCGGGGCGCCGCCAGGACGTCGTGCTCGCCACCAAGTTCGGCAACGTGCGCGGCCCGAAGGGCGAGTTCCTCGGCATCCGCGGCGATCCGGCGTACGTCCGCACCTGTTGTGAGGCGAGCTTGCGCCGGCTGAAGGTGGACGTGATCGACCTTTATTACCAACACCGCGTCGATCCGCAGGTGCCGATCGAGGACACGATCGGCGCGATGGCGGACCTCGTGCGCCAGGGCAAGGTGCGGCACCTCGGGTTGTCGGAAGCCGCGTCGGCCACGATCCGTCGCGCCGCGAAGGTTCATCCGATCGCGGCGCTCCAGACCGAGTACTCCCTCTGGAGCCGGGATCCCGAAACCGACGTCCTGCCGACGGTACGCGAACTGGGCATCGGCTTCGTCGCGTACAGCCCGCTCGGCCGCGGCTTCCTGACTGGGCAGATCAAACGCTTCGAAGACCTGCCGCAGGACGACTACCGTCGGAACACGCCGCGTTTTCAGGGCGAAAACTTCGATCGCAACCTGCAGCTCGTGCAGAAGATCGTCGAAATCGCCCAGCGCAAAGGCTGCACACCCGGTCAACTGGCGCTCGCCTGGGTGCTCGCGCAAGGCGACGACATCGTGCCGATCCCGGGCACCAAGCGCTCGCGCTACCTCGAGCAGAACCTGGGCGCGTTGCAGGTTTCGCTCAGTGCGGACGAGCGGCGTGAAATCGACGCGGTCCTGCCGCCCGGCGCCGCCGTGGGTGAGCGTTACCACACCACCGGCATGGCCGCGGTGAACCGGTGATAGTGCCCTCGGACAGGGTCTTTAATCGTGCCCGTCATCCGTCTGGCGGCGGCGTTGCAGCACCGCCACCGCCAGCAAGAGGACGAAGGAGACGACGAGCAGCAAAGCCGCAAAGCGGTGCGCGGTGCCGTAGCTGAGCTTCTGCACTTCGTCATACAGGGCAATTGACGCAACCTTCGTCCGCCCGGGGATCGATCCGCCGATCATCAGGACAACGCCGAACTCGCCCAACGTGTGCGCGAACGCGAGTGTCACCCCCACGCCAATACCGCGGCGCGCCAGCGGCAGGTGCACGCGGAAGAGCGTGCGCCAGGGCGACGCGCCGAGGTTCTGCGCCGCCCGCCGCAGGTCCAGCGGTACCCCGCGCAACGCGGCCTGAAACGGCTGCACCGCGAACGGCAACGAATAGAGCACGGAGCCGATGACCAAGCCGGTGAAAGTAAAGGTGAGCGGCTCACCGAACAGATCCGTCCACCAGCGACCGGGCGGATGCTGCGGCGAGAGCAACGTCAGCACATAGAACCCAATCACCGTCGGCGGCAGGACGATCGGCAGCGTGACGAGCGCCTCCACGAACGGCACGATCCGTCCGCGCGCCCGGTTTAGCCAGAGCGCCAGCGGCAAGCCGAGCACGAGCAGCACGAGCGTCGTGATCGCCGCCAGTTTCAGGCTCAAACCGAGCGCCTGCCACAACTCGGCCGGAAGACCCAGCACGTCAGTTTGCATCGGCTGGCGACTCCGTTGGCAGGCTGAACCCAAACCGTTCGAAAATCTCCCGCGCTGTCGGCTTGGAGAGGAACGCGATAAATTCGACGGCGGCCGGATTGGCCGCGCCCCGACGCGTGAGAACCACCGCTTGCTCGAGCGGCTCGTGCAGATCGTCCGGCACCAGCCAGTAGCGGCCGATCCCGCGCAGACGCGGAGCCCGCACGAGCGACAGCGCCACCAGTCCGACGTCGGCATGTCCCGTCTGAATGAACTGTGCGGTTTGCGCGATGTTCTCGCCCAGCACCAGCTTCCGCTGCACCGCCGTCCAAAGCCCGGAGCGTTCGAATACTTGCCGCGCCGCGCGGCCATAGGGCGCGTGTTCCGGTTGTGCGATCGCCACTCGCCGCACCCGCTCCGAGTCCAACGAGGTCAGCCCCTGCGCGACCTCGATCTCCGGTCGCGTGGACCACAACACCAAGCGACCAATTGCATACGTCCGCAACGTCTCACCCTTCGCCAGTCCCGCGTCGACCAGCGCTCGCGGGTAGCGGATGTCGGCCGAGAGAAACACGTCGTAGGGCGCACCGTGCCGAATCTGCGCGAAGAAGTTGCCCGACGATCCCGTCGAAACGGTCACGTCGACGTCCGGCGCGAGACCGGCGTAGGCGACCTGCAGCGCCTCAAGACAGTACACCAGGTCAGAAGCTGCCGCGACGTGTAGACGGCTCCGACGCGATTCGTTCTCGGACGCCGCTTTCGCGTCAGCGCCGACTGCGACCACGATCACCGCCAGCAACACACCCGCGAGGCGTTTCCCAAAACGGCGGTTCATGTGGGCGGTCATTGCCGCCGGAGCATGCGACCGGCCGGAAACGGGGCAAGACGCGGCCCCTCACCGTGCGACCACACACTGCGTCGGGGCGTGCGGCAGCAAAGGGGCGCGAGCTTGCACACGCCCCCATGCGGCGGCGTGATCGACGTCGTGGGGCCGCCGTTCGAGCGCCGCGCCTGATCGTCTTCCGCCGTACTCAACACCGTTTGCTCATGCCCAAACCGCACACCTACTCGTTGACGATGACCTGGACCGGCAACCACGGCGAGGGCACGAAATCCTACCGTGGATACAGCCGCGACCACGTGTACTCGGCGGAAGGCAAACCCGACCTGGTCGGCTCCAGCGATCCGGCCTTCCGCGGAGATCCGAGCCGCTACAATCCCGAGGAGCTGCTCGTCGCCAGCGTTTCGTCCTGCCACATGCTTTGGTACCTGCACCTCTGTGCGAGCAACGGCATCGTTGTCACGGCCTACCGCGACCAGCCGCTCGGCACGATGGAGGAACAGGAGAGCGGCGCCGGAGCCTTCTCGCGCATCGTCCTGCGACCGCTGGCACGGCTGGCGTCAGGATCCGACGTGGAGCGCGCGCGCCAGTTGCACGAAGACGCGCATCGTTACTGCTTCATCGCGAACTCCGTCCGCTTCCCGATCGAGGTCGAGCCGTCTTTCGAAACGGAAGCCTGATCCTGGCGCCAACCGAACCGTCCCGCTTTCCGCTCCGCGCCGCAAAGCCGACGCCCGAAGCGGCGGCGAGTTGATCTGGAGTCAAACCCGCCGTCACCCCGGGACGTTAAAACGCCGGTTGCGGCAGCGCGCGCCCGGCGACGATGAAATCTCCCGTGCGTGACCGACGCCTGAGTCGGTCACATCATTGTGAAACGTTCAGGCAGCGAGCGGCCGCAGCCGCCGAGCCATCGCGCTCAATCCAGCGAGCACCGGGGCCAACAGCCACACCAGCGCAGCGGTATCCGGCACCGCGTCCGCTTTCAGGTCTCCGCGGATCTCGCCACCCGGAGCGTAAGTGGAGTGAACATTGAGGTAGGCGCGCCCGTCCGCCAAGTAACCGGCAAACGCCATTTCCGCTCCTGCCACCGTACCGCCGTTCGCGGTGATGAACGACGCATTCCAACTGGTCGGATCCGTGAGATCAAAGGTGTGATCGTACGAACCGGAGGTCACACCGAGCGGGAAACCCGTGAAGCTCGGCGTCTGGGTGGCGACGCCCGCATTGTTGTTGTTCATCGGATTGATGGGGGCGTGGATGTGGGAAGCAGTCGTCATCCCGGTCAGACCGGAAAACTCCACCTGCACGCGCAAGGTGTGAGCGTCGGGATCATACGTCACGACGGCCCAACCGGTGCCATCCGTCACGACGTCGGGGTTCTCCGCCTCTCCAGAAAGGGTTGCCGACACCACCAGCGGAACGGCGGAAGCGGCCGCCGCGAGCGAAAGGAACACGAGTGCTCCCAGGAGTTTGATTGGGGCTTTCATACGCAGAAATACGAAATGCATACGTTGTGCCCCGGACGGTGGCGGCACGGTCCCGGGAGCCATCCAGCAGCAGGATCGCAGGTTATGAAACGTAACAGCTCTGTTACTGACCCGCCGAGGCTCCGAATTCCGTCAAGAAAGCCGACAGCGCGTTCTTCCAGCGACAGGTACGGAGGCGCTTTGCGTCGCCCTGCTGCGGCCGTCCGCTCTCGCTCCAGGAGGGCGCCAAACGGACGGCTCAATTGAACGAGCAACGGCAACATTTCCGGGGACGCGAATCTGGAGTGAAGTGCGGTCCATGACCCTCCCTCCCCGCGCGTGCACGTCGTTCCAGTGGCTGGGCTTCTGGCTGGGGCTCCTGACGGGGCTCGTTTCCCCGACCCACGCGCAGGAATGGACGGACCTGCTGGATCGGGAGCTGTCGCAATGGCGAACTTACCTGAGTTTCCGGCACCAACCGGGCTATAACGGCCGGCCGCCCGTCGATGCGGCCGGGGTGCCGCTGGAGCCCATCGGCTACGATCACGATCCGGCGGGTGTGTTTACCGTGCTCGAGCAGGACGGTGAACCCGTGCTGCGGATCAGTGGCGAAATCTACGGCTGCGTTTTCACGCGGGCCGAGTTCACCAACTATCGACTGCGGCTGCAGGTCCGTTGGGGTGAGTTGAAGTGGCCGCCGCGGGAAGCCCTGCTCAAGGACTCGGGCATCCTCTACCACTCGATCGGACCCGCCGGGGTGGAGTACTGGCGCTCCTGGATGCTCTCACAGGAATTTCAGATCATGGAAGGACACATGGGCGACTACTGGGCTCAGGCCAATTCAGCCATCGACATCCGCGCCCTCCTGCCCGAGGGCATGATGAACAGCGTGGCCAGCGTGCGGCAACCGTTTCGCCCGTTCGGGGCCGGAGAGTCCGTGGCGCCCTTCTGTCTGCGCAGCATCGACGCGGAAACGCCTGACAGGGGCTGGACTGAGCTGGAGCTGGTCTGCTTCAACGGTCGCAGCGTGCACCTGGTCAACGGCCAGGTCGTGATGGTGCTGCGCGACTCGCGCTACGTTACGGACGGCATCGCGCATCCACTGACCCGCGGCCGGATCCAGCTGCAATCGGAAGCGGCCGAAGTATTCTTTCGGCGCATACAACTGCAGATGATTGACGATATGCCGGAGGAGCTGGTGCGCCTGTTCGACGATTCAATTCCGTCCAGCTGATCACAACTGGCCGGCGGGCCACCGCGGCGGGACGCATGAAAACTTTTCGTGGGCGACCGGCCGGCGCCAGCTGAACGCATCCGGCTTCTGGTGACGCGCCCCCTCGGATCTCCCGCATTGGGGGACCCGTTCCGACTGTCGCAACCGAACGGATACAAGCGTTCTGCCCGAACCGTTCGATGGAGCAACCGGGGTGAACACCCGGCGTGGTGGCATGCACGTTGCTCATGCCGCCCGCCGCGTCCCCCTCCCGGGGAGCGGCTCTTCCAACACACATGAGACTACGCTTCGATCCACTGGCCCGCCTCGTTCTCGGCTCCGCGGCGGCCCTAATCGCCCTGCAGCCGACCGCCCGCGCCAAAGTCAGCAACGAGACCTTCGATCTCGGCACTGCGACGCTCTCCGAGCTGACCATGGCGATGGATTCCAAGGCGCTCACGTCGGTTGAGCTGGTGAACCTGTACCTGCGCCGTATCCAGGCGTATGATCAGGCCAGCCCGATCGCGCCGGCGCAGCCGCTCAACTCCGTCGCCGCGATCAATCCAGAACTGCTGGAAGACGCCGCGGACGCGGACCGCATGCGGAAACGCGGCGTGGTCCTGGGACCGCTCCATGGCGTTCCGTTTCTGGTCAAGTGGTCGTACTCGATCAAAAACATGCCCATCACCGGCGGCGCCAACGGCTGGAAAGACCTGGTGACGCTGAACGACACCTGGAGCGTGGCCAAGCTCCGGCAGGCCGGCGCGCTGGTCATGGGTCACGCCAACATGGATACGTGGGCCAGTTCCGCCACCAACTCCAACTCCCAGCTGCGCGGCGCCGTCCGGAGCGCGTACCTCGCCGGCGCCTTGCCGGGCGGGAGCAGCGGTGGCTCGGGCGTCGCCAGTGGCGCTTACCTGACGGGATTCACCTTCGGCGGTGAAACCGGCGGCTCCATCCGCAACCCGAGCGATCGCAGCGCGCTCGTCGGGTACAAGGTCAGCGGTGGCTCCATCTCTGTCGACAAGATCATCCCGCTGGTCCCGGAACGCGACGTGATCGGTCCGATGACCCGCCACGCGGCGGACAACGCGCTGGTGCGCGACATCGTCGGCGAGAAGGACCCCAACGACATTTGGGCACCCATCCTGCCGCTCCTCGAGGACCGGCGTGAAGTGCCGCAGTCCGGCTTCACCGCCGCGATCGCGAACGCCACGCTCAAGGGCAAGAAGATCGGCATCATCGGCACCTACGTTGGCCTGCCGCATCCCAATCCGGGTCCCGGCGCAACCAGCAACACCGTCAACGTCCAGAACACAACGCCGGCCACGTTCGCGCTGGTGCAGCAGGCGAAGGCCGACATGGAGGCCGCCGGCGCCATCGTTGAGTTCGTCTTCATGCCTCCGGAGGTCAGCACGACCTACAATCGTGGCCCGGACGCTCCGGTGACTCGCCTCCTGAGCGCTCCGTACAGCACGCAGGTCGCCGCGTACTCGTACCGCGGCCTGATCGAGTCGATCGTCCGCCGCCCGGGTGACACCGAGCAGTCGCTGGCGAAGAAGGTGGTCGACACCGCCTCACTCGTCACCGGCATCAGCGCGGCCGTGCGCAACGCGATGTACACCTACGACCCGGCGACCCAGACCTACAGCGAGGGCACCGCGATCCCGTTCGATTCCGATCCCGGCATCGAACACTACCTGGCGCGCGCCCAGCAGAAAAACGCCTTCGAAGACTGGATGGACGCCGAAGGTCTCGACGCCGTGGTCTGGCCGGTCTGGCCGAACAAGGGGCCGACAAGCGGCACGATCATCGGCCGCGACCTCGTCAACTTCATGCACCTGCCCGCCGTCACCGTTCCGATGGGTGTGCTGCAGTACGACGAGAACCGTCGCGAGCCGCTGACGCTCAACGTCACCGGCCGGTTGTACGATGACGCCAACGTGCTCGCGATTGCGTACGCTTACGAGCAGGCGACCCGTCACCGCTACGGCCCGCCGCTTGCCCCGCCGCTGCCGGGCGAAACCTTCAACTACAAGGCTCGCCTCTCCCGTCAGTCGCCCAAGCAGGACGACACTCCGCCGGTGCTGACGATCGTCCGCAGCGCGTCCAAGAAGAACTCGCTGATTTCCTTCACCGGAAACGTGAACGACAAGAGTGGCGTTGACCGCGTCGAAGTCACCGTCGGTGGCCAGATGCTCGCCGCGAGCGTCTCCGGCAACAAGTGGACGGCCGTCCTCCCGCCGGAAAGCGCCGAGCAGCTTGAGCTCAACTCGCTGAAGAAGATCGAGGTCCTGGTGCTCGCCGTCGACCTCGCCGGCAACGCTTCCTCTGAGGTCGCTTTCGTGAACCTGTGAGGAAGATCCGACACAACACGAACTGAACCGTATGCCGGGCGCCGGGTGATTCCGGCGCCCGGCCCGGTGGCCCGTTCGCGTCGGT
>JAEWIY010000048.1 GCA_023386835.1 Verrucomicrobiota bacterium | reverse complement strand
CGCGCGCCAGGAGCGTGGGGGCGGGTGAGCGGCGGCGATCATCAGCGCTGCTCGTGGGGCTCGCTCGCGCTGAGCTGCGCCTTGAAGGCGCTGTCGTGGTCCTTCCAGAACGCGAACCACTCCGCGGGAGTGAACCGACGCATCACGGTGCGCGTGGGCATGAAGACGTGCAGCCGATGCGTGTCGGTGGAGCGTCCGGCGAGACTGAGGTAGGCGCGGCCTTCGAAAGATTTCGCGATCGGGAAAACGTAATCGAAGGCGCGCTGGGCGACGTCGGCTTCACGCTCGTACACCGTCTTGCGCGGCTCGCCGAACGCCGCCCAGCTTTCCTCGTCGTTTCGACCCACCGAGTAGTAGATCTCGGGACCGAAGGACGGGCCGAACTCCTGGGTCTCATAGATGCGACCGGCGCGCCAGATTCCGCCAAAAAGGCCACGGAAGCGTGGATCGGTGTAGCGGAGCGCAGCGCCGAGTCGCTGGGCTTCGGGGCGGAGCAGTTCCCCGCGGTCATTGGTGTAGAGGTGGTACGAAGGGATGGGTTCGAAGTTCATGGAACGAGCAAAAGGAAGGAGGACGCGCTTAGGCCGCCCGCAGTGGGCGCGGTCAATCGGCGCGACAAGGGCTGACGCGAAATAGGCAGCCGCGCGCTCCGTCGCGGGAGTGCGGACGTGCGCGCAGACAGAAAAGGAGGCGGCGACGTTGGTCGCGCGAGGAGCCTCCGAGCGGTTCCAGCTCCGGAACCGGGATCAACCGCCCGCTATGCGGGCGAGGTCAGATCTCGGCTCCGGTCCGCCCAAGGAAGATCCGGACCATGCCGCAGGAGGCCGCGTGTCGCGGCTGGGGTTGTGCGGTTTGAGATGGGGTCATGGCGGACGCGAGATAGATGAGACACGCGCGTTTGTCAATGGGGCCGTGTATTCGCTGCATCAACACAGCCGTCCAGGGCGGACGGGCCACCCGGGCGGTTCTCGGCGCTCGAGCCAAGAGGCGACCGGCCGCGGTTGCAGCGGGAGCGTACGCGGAGCCGAGTTTCCTCGACGCCGCGTGGGAACCTGGGCCCACAAACGTCACGTTAGCCGCGGTACAGCAGGAACGCGGTGATCAGGAGGATGGCGATGATGGCAATGAGCCGGACCGACAGGAACAGCGGGAGCCGTCCCTTGGGCCAGACGCTGGTCCAATCATCCGCCGGTCGGCGGGCGCGGCGATCGCGCTGCAGACGGGAGAAGTAGGGCTGTCCATCGTCGCACAAGGAAGGATAACGTGGTGGCACCGCCTTCCGGCCCGACGGCTCCGGCGTCAGGGTGGCGCCGGATCGGGACGCGGCTGGGGAGCGCACGTCGTTGCGGGTTGATAGGGTCATGTGATACCGGGAACGGGGCATGCCGTAGAGTAACCTTTGCCGCAGGTTTTGGCCACTGCGCCGAACGGCTCGTCGCCATGCGCCAAGCGCATAGCTGGGTTCTCTCATCTTTGAAGTGAGGCCGGTTTTTCCCCTGAATGCGCCCGCTGGGTTCCTCGTGGAAAAGGTATGCAGACGGAGCATGACGCCCCTTGCGTTCTCGACGCGGACTGACAGCATCGCAGCCGTGAACGTCGACCTGCTCCGGTCCTTCTTTATTGTTTCGGAGTTTGGAAGCCTGAGCCGCGCGGCGGAGCAGTTGCACGTGTCGCAATCGACGCTCACGCGCCAGATGCAGACGCTGGAGAGCGAGATTGGCGGCCAGCTGCTGGAGCGCGGACCGAGCGGCGTGGCGCTGACCGCGGCCGGCCACGCGCTGCTCGAGGGCACGCAGCCCCTGCTGGCGAAGTTCGATAACGTGATTTCCGAGGCGCGGAAGCTGGCGCGGGGCCAGAGCGCATCGGTCCGCATCGGTTACATCATGTCGGCGGCGGGCGACTACCTGAACCCGGCGCTGGCGGCGCTCCGACGTTCCTATCCCAACACGAAGGTCCACCTCGTGCACTTGTCGCCGGGCCAGCAGATCGCGGCGCTGCGGCGCGGTGAGCTGGATGTGGTGGTGTTGGGCAACATCAACACAGCCGTGTCGCGGGAGTTCTTTGTGCGGCGGATTGAAACGTTTCCCGTGCTGGTCGCGTTGTCGGACACGCACCCGCTGGCCGAAGGCGAAGAGGTCCCACTGGCGAGTCTGCGCAAGGAGTTGTTCATCGGCGCGGACCCGGAGGACATTCCCGGCTTCAACCACTGGCTGATCCAGCTCTGCCGGCGCGCCGGCTTCCGGCCCAAGATCGTCGAAAACGCGCGCAGCGTCAGCCACACGCTCTCGCTGGTCGTGGCGGAGCATGCGGTCGCGCTGTTGCCGGAATTGGTGCACCGCTTGCGGGCGCCCGGGGTGACCTTCCGGCCGCGGCGCGGCGCGGCGGTGCAGTGGGAACTGCAGGTCGCCTGGCATCGCGGCAAGATCACCGAACCGGTCCGTGAATTGGTCGAGTACCTGACGAAGCAGCGACGGAACCGCGACTGAGCTCCGCCATCCGTGGTCCGGCCTGAGAACGGGGAGACGCGCGACGCGCCGGATCGGCCTGCGACAGGCCGGCCGCCGCTGCTCTTCGTCAATCCGCCCGTCGTTCGTCCCAGAGCCGGAGGGCGCGCAATCTCATTTATGGGATGACTGCCGGAGGTGGTGCAGGACCGGATACGTTGTGCGTCCGGGCACGAGTGCGCCATCGCGGACGAAGCCTTCCTCGTAGCCCTCGATCTGTCGAATCAGCCGTTCCCGCCAGCGGGTGGTCTCGGCGGGGTTCTTTTGTGACAGATCGTCGAGTTCCTGCGGATCATTCTGCAGGTCAAACAGGAGTTCGCGGCCGCTTTCAGTGAACCAGATGTACTTCATCCGTCCGTCGGTGAGCCATTGGTTCGATTCATCCTCGCTGCGCACGTGCTCGCCTTCGATGTAAGGACGGCCCTGCCAGCCTTCACCCCGCACGAGCGGCAGGACGCTGCGTCCCTCCACTGCCAGTGGAATGGCAACGCCGGCGCAATCACAGAGGGTGGGAAGGATATCTCTCAGCTCGATCGGTGTATCAAAAACCTGGCGACCGCGGATGCCCCACGTCCTGGGGAAGCGCATCAACCAGGGCACGCGCGCCGAACCGTCGAAGGGCAGCGCCTTTCCATGGTAATGATGATCGCCCAACAACTCTCCATGGTCCGAGACGAACATGATGATCGTGTTGTCGAGCAGGTCGTGCTCTTCCAAGGCGATGTTGAGACGGTTGAGTTGATGGTCCGCGTGGGTGATCAGCGCGTAGTAGGCGCGCCGCGCGCGATCGAGTTGGTCGGGTGCCACCGCGCCGCGCGTCCAGTCATACTTCAATCCGCCCCGGTCTTGATTGGCGGCCCTCCAGGAACCGACGGGGACGGGCGGTAATGCCTTGTCTCGATAGAAGTCGAGGTATTGGGCCGGCGGATCGAACGGCGGGTGGGGGCGTACGAGCGATACGTTGAGAAAAAAGGGAACGGTCGGATCGCGGCGCCGCAGGAACTGCACGGCCTCGCTCACCGCCCAGTTCGTCGGATGAAGGTGTTCCGCATACGGCCAGGGGGCCGTCACCCATGAGTTCACGTGCAGGCCGGTGTCGCTGACTTCCGCCTGCGGATGGGCGTGTTGGCGCAAATAGCGTTGATAATCGCAGAACGTGTCCGGGTGGCGGTCGGCCCGATGTTTTGCGAGCCAGCCGTCGTGCAGGATGACCTCCTCGAACCCGATCCGGTTTCGCTCGGGCGTCACGTGGAGCTTGCCGACGCAGCAGGTCTGGTAACCGGAGCGCGTCAACAGACGCGGCAGGGTGTCGCGGTAGGTCCAGGGCACATCGTCAGCGTAACCCACACGACCATGCGACCGCGGTGTCAGCCCGGTCATAATAGAGCATCGGGCCGCCACACAGGTGGGCACGGACGCATAGGCCTGGCGAAAATGGATTCCGTGATAGAAGAGATGATCCAGGTGGGGCGTTTCCACCGCGGGGTGCCCGTCGAATCCGAGGCAATCTGCCCGCCATTGGTCGGCGAGGATCAGAAGAATGTTGGGCCGCGGCGAGGGAGGAGGGGGCACGGGTGAATTCACGGAGAGGCGAAAGGGACAGGAGCGCGCCACCGAGGTTGTGAAGAGGTGCCGGCGGGCGGACCGCCAGCGCATGTTTGCAGAGGCGCATTCGGCAACAAGGGCGCGCGTTTTCAAGTCGTTGAACAAACCCGCCGGTTTGGGTTCCTGCGGGGACTTGGATCCACCGGACAGTCAGCGAAGGTGCTCCTTGATGGTCATGCGATCGCCTTCATTCAACGGATTGCGCCGCGAGGCGTTTGCTCCTCGCGCACGCGCGAGTTTGAGGTGCAAGCGCTTTACCTCGCTGTCGTTCCTCCATGACCCTTTCTCCCTTTCCGCAGTTCGCGATCATCCTGCTGTCTCTTCTCGCCGGCGCCCCTGCGAGTCTCGCTTCCGCAGACTGGCGCAACCCCAGTGTGCCCAATGCGCAGGCGGTGGCGGAGTGGGTGGGGGAGCAGGCGCCGGTTCAGGGGGTGAAGTGGGAGAGGCAGCGTGCCCCTGGCTCGCAGGTGGACCCGGGCGAACATGCGCGTCGATTGTCCACGCTGCTGGATGGCTGGGTGCAGGTGCCCGTAGAGCGAGAGTCCGGCCGCCCGCTGACGGCGCGAGCGGTGCGGCTGCCGGAGAATTGGCGGCATCCGCGGGACTTTGACTCCGCGTGGCATCTTCTGCGGCTGGACCTCGACACCGCGCCGCGGCGGGAGACGTGGCTTCGTTTTGATGCCGTGGCTCATGCCTGCGAAGTGTTCGTGAATGGCGTTAAGGTCGGCCAGCATTTGGGCGGCTTCACGCCCTTCGAGTTCGAGATCACCGCCGCGCTCCAGCCCGGCGTGAACACCTTCGCGGTTCATGTGCGTGACGAAACCGCTGTGCTGTCGCTGGAGGAGCGACGCGCCGTCAGCCAGCTGGCGGCAACCCGCATCGGTGGGTACACCGCTCCGTCGGGGATTCGCGGAGGCATTTACCTCGAGGAGCGAGACCCAGTCCACGTCGAGCGTGTGTTGATCCGCGCGTCGACGCGGGAAAACTCCCTGCGCGTGACCACTTGGCTGCGTGGTGCTGAAAGCGCCGGCGTCCAGGTGCGCCACGAGATCCGCGAATGGCCACGAGGCGAGTCTGTTGTCCTAAGCCTGCCTTCAACCTCGGTGCGCGGGCCAAATGGGGCGGTCGAGATCGAGGTGCCCTGGACCGACGCCAAGCGCTGGAGCCCCGACGCGCCGAACCTCTACACGCTGCGCACGACCGTCGAGAGCGGCGGCCGGACCGAGAGCTTTGAGACCCGTTTTGGCTTTCGCGAATTCTGGATCGAGGGAAAAAACTTCATGCTCAACGGCGTGCCGACGCGGCTCCTCGGCGCGAGTGGGGCCAAGGACCTGACGCATGCGCTCGTGCCCGAAGTCGGACGGATCTATGGCCGCGCTGTTCTCGATTTCCTCAAGAGGGAATTCAACTTCCGCACCCTGCGGTATCACGCCACCCTCTTTCCGCGCGAAGCGATCCTGGCCGCTGACGAGGCGGGGGTGATGGTCATCAACCAGAGCGCCATCTGGTCGGCCATGGCACCGTATTATACGAATGCCGCGGCCGAGTTCATGGCGAACACCGAGCGGCAGTTCTCCGCCTGGTTCTGGCGCGATGCCAACAGTCCGTCCGTCGTCATCTGGGATGTGGAGAATGAGATGATCCGCGATCAGCGCGGCGAAGAACGGAAGCGATGGGTGCTCGCGCTCGACGACTTCATCAAACGCTGGGACGCCGGGCGGGTGGTGCAGCACTCCGGCGCCGCCTGGTATGCGCCCGGCCAGGAGGTGGTGCACGTGCACATGCAGGAACAGTACAACGCCGTGCTTCGGGACTGGCGGGAGCGTGACGATCCTCCGCTGGTGATCGGCGAATTCTGGGTTGGGGGGCGGGGCGGCGAGACCCGGCTGTCCAATGGACATGAATACGCCGACCGCCTGGATTGGTTTCAGGAAGAGTCGCGCCTTTACCGGGAAAAGACGATTGAGATGCGGAACTTCGGAGCCTCCGGTGTGATGCCCTTCTGGCTCGAGCGTGTATCGCTGGGCCGGTTACACGACGACATCTGGTACGAGTTTGAGCCGTCGCGTGACGCCATTTTCTGCTGGCCCTATCCGGGTTTGCGCAACCTGGGTGGAGAAGCGCTCGCACCAGCGATCGCCTTCGTCTGGCCGCGGGGTGCGTCCGTCGAGCGTGGAGGCGACCTCGAGCGCGAAGTTGTCCTTTGCAATGATCGTCTGGAGACGGCCTCCTTCACGATTGAAGTGCGTTTCGGCTCCCGCTCCGAACGATGGCCTGTCACGGCGGCGCCGGGCGAGCAGGTCCGCAAGGCCGTGCGCTGGCCCGCGGTCGATGCGGCCGGCCCGCTGGAGGTGAAGCTAACTGACGCAACCGGCGCCGTCTTGTTCGATGACCGAGTCGACGTCAGTGTGATCGAGCCGGAACCGTCGACGCCCGCCGCGACCCATCAGCGCCGGGTGCTGGTGGTGCCCACGCCGGACGGGGCGGTGGCGTCGGCGTTGCGGACCTTGGGACTCGAGTTTGAACCGATGGTCCGTTTGCCCGACGATGCGTCGGGCACACTCGTAGTGGTGCCACCGGGCGTGGACCGGCGGGCACTGGGAAATAATGGACGAAGTGTTCAGGAGTACCTCGCGCGTGGAGGACGACTGCTGGTGCTACGGCAGGACGTGGCGCCCGTTTGGTTGCCGTTCAACCTGCCGTTCTGGCCGTCCAGCAAACCCTCGGCGCCGGAGTTCGCGATGCTGGGATGGCCCGACCATACGCGCAACCTGATGTTCATGCAGAGCGTGCCGCTGCAGGCCCCCGGACATCCCGTGTTCTCGGGGCTGCAGGCGAACGATCTGTATTGGTGGAATCCCGACGACGGGCGCGTCGCCGACGACGTTTTTGTCCGCCCCGGAGTCTTGGAACTGCAGGCCGGGGCGCCGTATCGCGTGCTGGCCGGAGCGTCCCGGCGGGAGAATGCCTCGATCGTCGAGGCCCGAATCGGTGCCGGCACGGCGATCTTCTGTCAGCTTCAACTCACCGAAAATCCTTCGCACCCGGCCGCGCGCCGGCTGCTCTCCAACTTGCTCGACTATCTCGATGGCGCAGCTTGGGCGACGGCACCGCAGAAACAGGTCGGGCTCGCAGGCCAGCTCTCGGACCAGCTGGTCTCGACGTTGACCGGCCTCGAGCGCGACCTGCTGGTGGCGGTGAAGCAGGTCCCCGATGCTCCAGACCTGGTGCTGGCTGGCGACGGGGCCGATATCGACCTGTTGCGTGGGCTCGCTGAGACAGGCCGGACGGTGATGGTGCTTTCCCACGAGACCGCGGGCCGCCTGCCCGGGTACCGCGTCAGCAGCGATCCGGATCGGCACTACGCGGGAACCCGGGGCGGGGCCGCTGACCTGCCGTTGTTCTGGGGTATCGCCACCGCCAGTTTCATGCCTGTGCTGGATTCACCCGCACGAGGTGTGCTGGTCGAGAAACCGGCACACGCCGAAACGGTCTTGCGCGGCTTGACCCACCCGTCGGTCAAGCGAGCACGTCCGCTGGTGCTTCAAGGTTTCCGCAACCTGGAGACGTTCACCCGTGAGGGCGATCTCGCAGTCGTGGAAGCGATCGGTTCCGGTCGGCTCGTTGTGACGACGATCGAGCCCTGGACGGTGGGGAAGGAGAGCCATCGGCAGTTCCTATCGACCGTCCTGGCCAATGCCGGCGTGCCGCTGCCGTGGCAGGCGCCTCGGGGCGGGACCGTCCAGGTCAAGCGCACGCCGCCGCTGCTCCTGGACGGCCGGCTCGATGATTGGACCAACGCGATGGAGGATCGTAATGTCTCCCTGTTTCAGCACGCCGACCCGATCGTCCTCGCGGCGCACGATGCCATCGCCGGTCAGGTGAGTCGTGACATCGAGCAGTCCGCCGTGGTGTATCTGCTTTATGATGACAAGCACCTCTACGTGGGTGGCATCGTCTTCCCGGCGCAGGATCCGGGGTGGCTTGAGCTGAGCATCAACCATGACCGCATTCGCATCGATCCGGGTGAACGCCAGCTGTCAATCAATGGAGCGGTGACGCCGGCTCCGCTGGCGACGGGAAGTCTCGCCGCACGCGACGTGGTCGACACGCGCCTGCTTTCGTTGACGCGCTTTAATCCCCAGATCGTCGCGTTCCAACCGGCCCCGGACACCCCGGGACAAACCTTTGAGGTGGCGATCCCGTGGACTGAGCTCGGAAGCGATCCGACGGCAGTGCAATGGCAGGCCGTGGTGCGCCAGGTTCGTCCGCAGGGCGCGACGCTCCAGCAGCCCGGTCCCGATTCCCCGGACCGGCAGCTGGTGCTGCGCCGCGCCGACCGCTGACGCAGCGCGGCGTGCGGGGAGTCGGTGAGACGCGTTTCGCCGCTCAGGTGGAGCGCGCCGGACGCAGGGATTGGCCCTCGTACCAGCGACCGGGGAGGAGCACGCGTTTCACTACTTTCGGGATGCCGCGTTCGTTGTGGTTCAGCTGCTCCACGACCAAGTCAACCGCGGCCCCGCCGATTTCCGCCTCATCAAACAGGAAACCACAGGCGCCCAGCTCGCGGTTCGCGACGTGAGGGCGAAGAAAACCGACGTCTTCCGGTACCCGCCGCCCGCTGGCTCGCAGCCAGAAGAGTGGCTCGTCGCTGCTGGCGATCACCACGTCAGGTCGATGCCGACGCCACCAGGCGGTGAACGTGGTGACTGACCACGGATCTCCGATCCACACTGGCACCCGATCTTCCTCCGGCCAGTCATGCTGGCAACCCAGCATGGCCGAACGATGCAGCCCTTGATGGGCGGTGTCGTGCTCACGCGAAATCGCCAGGCCGATGCGACGATATCCACGGTCGCGGCAGCGTTGGCAGGCTTCGCGGATGGCGCGATAGTAGTCACCGGTGGTGCGGTGAATCTCGTGGCCGATCTCCGTGCGCCCGGTGGCTGCAAGGGCGAACTGGCTCCAATCGAGCTGCTGTCCGTCCGGCAGAAGCAAATCGGTGGACAGGACCACTCCAAAAATTCCCCGTGCTTTCAGAATCGAGGAGAGCCGCGAGCCCGTGATGCCCTGGGCCAGGGAGAACCACTTGAGCTGATAGCCGAGTGACTCCGCCCGGCGCCGGGCCCCGGTGAAAATATTGCCGTTGTGTGCTCCGAGCGCGACCGGCTCCGGTGATTTGCCCGGGCCGAGAAAGGCGATCGTGCCCGCGTAGCTGGAGCGTCGTCCGGCGCGCAGTTGCGCCATGTTCGCGACGACAAGGGGATTGGGGCGGTAGCCCATCTCTGCGGCCAGGGCGCGAATCCTCTCCTGCGTCTTGGCCGCCGCATGGGGATGGCCGCGCAACGCGAGGGACACGGTCATCTTGCTGACGCCGGCGCGGGTCGCGATGTCCTGCAGGGTGATCGGGGGAGGACGCGGCATTTTTACTGGTAAAGATCGAGGGGCATCGCGGCGCGAGCCAGAAGTTCCAGCCTCGGCGACGACAGTGGCGCTTCGCCCCCTTTCTTTATCCACCCTCAACCCCTGCCGGTTATGACTCAATTACGGTTCGGCCTTGTGGCCGCGGCCATCAGCTCCCCCCTTGTGCCTCTTTCGGTGGCGCAATCTCCG
The DNA here is from genome assembly GCA_023386835.1 of Verrucomicrobiota bacterium. Lineage (GTDB taxonomy): Bacteria > Verrucomicrobiota > Verrucomicrobiia > Opitutales > Opitutaceae > Actomonas. The sequence continues at coordinate 28,838 of JAEWIY010000048.1, read as the reverse complement.
ACGCCAGCGAGTCGACCCGACTCCGCGGAGGAGACCGTCGTGCTGAGCCCTTTCGAGGTCTCGACCGAGTTGGATCATGGATACGCCGCCCGTGATACGCTTTCCGGAACGCGGTTCCGGTCGGACCTTCGCGACGTGCCGTCACAGGTTTCCGTCATGACGGCGGAGTTCCTCCAGGACATCGCCTCGGTGACGATGGAGGACGCCTTTCGCTACTCGGCCAACGTGGAGAACACGACCGAGTTCGCGTCGGCCGTTTCGGGCGGCGGTGATTTCAATAATGCCGTGTTGAATACACGCGATGCCAACCGCATCCGCGGCCTGTCCGCCGCCGGGATCACCCACGATTTCTTCCAGAGCAACGTTCTGCAGGACAGTTACAACACGGAGCGCATCACCTTCACGAGTGGCCCGAATGCGATCCTCTTCGGCAACGGCAATCCCGGTGGCATCGTCGATACAGCCTTCCTGCGGGCCAACCTGCGTCGCCAGCGCGGCCAGGTCAGCATCCGCACGGACAACTACGGGTCCTTGCGCGGTTCGGTGGATTTCAACCAGCCGCTGATCAAGGATGTGCTGGCGGTCCGGCTGGCGGCGATGAAGTCGGAGCAAAAGTACTGGCGCAAACCGGCCGGCCGGGATGACGACCGCTATTTCGCCACGCTGACCTTCAAGCCGCTTTCGGGCACCACGCTCCGGTTTTACTACGAGGACGCGATGATCGACCAGACGCCGATGCGCAACGTGCGGTTCGGCGACCAGGTGACCCCGTGGATCGAGGCGGGACGGCCCGCCTTCAACAACGGGCTGACCAATCCCACCGTTGTCGACGCGTCCAACAACAGCTACTGGGTGCGCAACACCGCCAACACCCGCACCGTCTGGATCCTCGGGGAAGCCGCGTCGAACTCGCCGTACACGATCTGGGGTGCGGGAGCCAACGCCAACATCAACACCGCCTCCACCCGTTACACGGTCAACACGATCGGGCCGGGCAGCACGCCGAATCAAAGCGGCGTCGACAGCTACGTTTACAGCCTGCCCCACGACGAGTCGATCTCGCCCTTTGACGTGAGCGTCAACGGCAACGGGACGCGCAACCTGATGTACGGGGAGATTTGGGGCGGCTCGATCGAACAGCGCCTGCCGGCCAACTTGTATTTCCAAGTCGACTACAACCGGGAGAGCGTGCTCAACCCCGTGGCCGACTTCATTCGCGGTGTCCACTCCGCCATCCGGGCCGACGCGAACATGTATCTGCCGGACCGGGTGACGCCCAACCCGAACTACGGCAAGTACTACGTTGATGGCTCGGAGCCGCGCGTCTTTGTATTTCGCAGCGAGATCGAGGAAGCCCGGGCGATGCTCTCGCACGAACTCGATCTGACGGAAAAGGAAGGGTGGGTGCGCTGGCTCGGACGCCATCGCACGGCGGCCATGTTCCAGCGCTCGGAAACCATGGGGGTGCAACAGGAGCATGTTCCGCGCGTGATCCCGGCGGGCGTGTCGCCGGAGACCGCGCTCAACAACTACGGCGGCCCGACCTACAATACGTTCTACATCCGGTACTACCTGTCCGATCCGATGGATCCTTCGACCGGCCGCAACTATTCCCTCAACCTGCCGTTCGACCCCGTGCGGACCACCACGTACACGATGCCGGATGGCTCGACCTACTACGGTGGATACAAGAGCCCGTACGGCGCGACCGCGGCGGGCACCATGAACAACAGCCGCCTCGAGGGGCAGGTCCTGGCGTTGCAAAGCTTCTTCTGGGACAATCGCCTCGTGACCAGCTTTGGCTGGCGCAAGGACAAGGTCCGCCAGGCCAGCCGTGCGATGACGCGCCAGACGAGCGCAGGGCAGTCGGCCTTCGAGTCGATCACCTGGTACGATGATCCTCCACGCAATTGGACGACCTACACCGAAGGTTCGACCTCCACCCAGGGTGCGGTCTTCCACGTGAATCGCTGGCTCTCGGCGTTCTACAACCAGTCGAGTACCTGGAATCCCCCGACGATCATCATCAATCCGGACGACGGTTCAATCGTGCCGGGCGCAACCGGTGACGGAAAGGACTACGGGCTGATGCTGCGATTCTTCTCCGACCGGCTCTCGCTCCGCCTGAACAAGTATGAGAATAGCTCCGGCCCGGCGAGCGACACCGGCTACCGCAATGCCATCGTGCCGGTGGTGCAGAACATCGAGCGGACGTTGATCGACCGGACCGCGGATGGCACCATCAACGCACCGGTGGCTCCCTTCTATGACGCCACGCAAGGCACCAACACTTACAGCGGCGTCTTCAGCGACCTGGTCTCGGAGGGTTATGAATTTGAACTCGTCGCGAACCCCAACCGCAACTGGCGCTTCTCCCTGAGCGGCGCGAAGTCGGAGGCGACCGTGTCAAACATCGGTCAGCCGTGGGTGCGCTTCATCGAGCAACGCGCTTCGCTGTGGGCCCAGCACGCCGATCTGACGGGTCCGGCGGGCGAAAGCACCACGATTGGCACGCGCTACCTGAGCATCATCCAAACGCTCAATCAGATGAAGCAGGCGGATGGGCAGCGGGTGGAAAGCAACCGTGATTGGCGGATTAACCTGGTCGGCCGCTACACCTTCACGGAGGGTCCGCTGAACGGCGGCTTCATCGGCGCGGGCCACCGCTACCGTTCCCCGCAGGTCATCGGTTACCGGGCTTCGCTCGTCGACAACGAGTTCCCGCTTCCCGGTTCGCCGGCCCAAATCCTCGTGCCGGCGCGCGATGCTCCGATCAAGGGATCCACGCTCATGGAAACGGAGTTGTTTCTCGGATACAGCCGGAACATCACCCGCAAGGTGAACTGGCGCGTTCAGCTCAACATCCGAAATCTCTTCGATGACCAGGATCCGGTGGATCAGCGCGCCAACATCGCCCAAGGGTTCACCAGCGTTTACAGCGTACCGGAGCCTCGGAGCTTTGTCCTGACCAATACGTTCAGCTTCTGAGGCACACTGGGCGTTGCCCGCTTCTCATGTCCCACGGGTGAGAACCTGGTCCGAGGCATTCGCTCGAGCAGGGGCGGAAAATCGCTCCTGCTCGCTAGACTCGCTGCCTCGGGGCAGGCGCGACGGGTCGATTCGTCGACGATGGCAACTAATCGGCTTGGCTCAGCACAAGGGGCCGCTATCCGGATCGCCCGTGCCTCCCGACGCCTCACTCCAAGCCACGTAACTCGGTGACTCAGCCCGCTTCCGTATCTCCGTCGGACGCGTCACCCGGCGTCGCCTTTCCAGTGGAGCGTGTCCCGCCTCCGGGCAAGGGATACATGTTCATGATGGGGCTGATGGTGGCGGGTGGCACCGCCGTCGATGCGATTACGGCCAACCTGCTGCCGATCACGGCCCGCCATTTTACGGACAACGTGGCGCTGATCGCGTTCATGGTCGCGCTGAACCGGATCTTCGGGTTCCTCGTTCAGCCTTATGCGGCCTGGAAGAGCGACCGCACGAGGAGCGCAGGTGGCCGGAGGCGTCCGTTCTTCTTGTGGGGCTGGCCCGCCACCTTTGTGAGCGTAGGACTGGTTGGCGCGTTACCCTTTATCGTGCCGGAAGAGCTCCACCGCACGGCCACGGCGGTCTTCATCCTCTTTACGGCAAACCTGATGATGCAGGCGTGCCTCGACGTCTGCTTCGGCTGTTCCGACCCGCTCTACGGTGACACCTTTGTCCGCGGGGATTTAGGGCGGGCGGCGGGCATTCGCGGCATTTCCTTCAACGTTGTCGGGCTGGTGATGACGGGCGTGGCCATCCCGTTGGCGGACCGGCATGAATTCTACCCGTACGTGGGCTGCATGTTCTTTGTCGGACTTTCGTGGCTCATCGCGAAGTTCATTATTCGCGAACAGGTGCCCGATGACCTCCCGCCGCAGGAGCGCTACAATCCCCTCAAGCCACTCAAGGAGCTCAAGGACCCTCAGGTGACACGAGTGACAATCATCGCCTCCTGCGTCTTGGTGATCCTCGCGGTCACCGAGATGTTGCACGCGCTTTTTGTGACGGAGACCCTCGGCTTGTCGAAGTCGGTCCTGGGATACTCCGTCACCGTTGCGACCGTCATCGTGTTTGTGCTGTCGTATCCGATCGGGTTGCTGGTCGACAAGGTCGGCCCGCGTCCGGTCCTCGTCGGCGGGTTCGTGTTCATGCTGCTGGTCGAGTTGCTGTTCGTGCTCTGGGTGCACGATCTCTTCAGCCTCTCCCTGAATTTCACCCTCTATCGGATCGCGTGGCTTTTCATCTTCGTCCCGGTGACGCCGATGATTTTCCAGGACACAGCGCTGGAACGACGGGGTTCGGTGTTTGCAACGGTCCAGATGTTTCGCGCCGCCGCCGCAGGTCTGCTCACGATCGTCGCGGGCATGATCGCGAACTCCCTGGGCACGTATCGGGCCTGTTATGCCGTGGCGGCCGTGGTGTGCGTGATCGGCCTGTGGGTTGCGCTGCGTCTGCCGAAAGGGGTGCTCCGGCAACCCGTCTCCGCGTCCGAAGGCCTCGACTAGGCCGGCGATTCGTCTGGCGGAGCAGCGAACGCTCCGGCCTGACGGCACCAGCCATCGCCGGCGCGGACCCCGTCTCACTCGTGCCGCAGGTCGGTGAAGAACGAGCGGTCCAGTTCCAGCGGCGGTCCGACCTGCCGCAAGGTCGGACCCGGTACCCACGAACCGGTGACAAGGTGGCTCATGGCGCGCGGGGGGAGCCCTGATTCGCCGCGATGAAGCTGTGAGACGACCAGTTCGACGGCGGCGGCGCCCGTCCGCTCGCTGTTTCCGTGAACACCAGCGATTTCCCCGTGCTCAGGCAGCCAGTCGAGGTGCGCGAAGCCGATATCTTCGGGGACTTGCCGGCCGGTGGCGCGGATCGCCGGCAGCACATTCGAGCTGGTTGAAAGCACCGCATCGGGCCGATGCTTCTTCAGCCATTGCGCGAGCGTGGTTTTGTCTCCCGACCGCTGCCGATGGATTGGAATGGGCTCCACCTCTTCCGTGTATTCCTGGACCGCCCAGTATCCGGCCGAGCAACGGTGAGCCATGCCGGTGTCGAAACTCCCCTCAAGGACCAAGCCGATCCGCCGATAGCCGAGCGCCAGCAATTCGCGCGCGGCGATGATCGCGCGCATGTACTGGTCGTTGGCAACGTAGTGCAGCTGTGGTTCGGCGAGCGGGATCCCAACGGACGCCGCGGCGAGGCCCGTGAGATCCAGCGAGAGCCGTCGCCCCGGGCACGCCGGTCCGGTCAGGTGCGCAATGACGACGCCGGAAATGCCGCGGGCGCGAAAGATCGTCGAGAGCCGGCGACTGCTCTCCGGCCCGTCCATAAAAAACTCGTCCAGCCGGTAACCGAGTTCCTGGGCGCGCCGTCGTGCGCCGACGAGAAAATTGCGGTGCACGCGTCCACGCAACTTGGAGGAGTCCGCCGCCACCGTGTACAGGAACCCGAGCGTTCCCTTGTAACCTGTATTCCGTCGCCGCACCCGAGCCATCAGGAGCGAAACGAGCGGATTGGGCGTGTAGCCCATTTTCTGCGCGAGCGCCTGGATCCGCTCCCGCGTCGCCGGCGACAGCCGTTCGTTGTTGCGCAAGGCGAGCGAAACCGTCGACAGGTGCACTCCCGCCGCGTCCGCCACCATCTGCTGCGTCACGATCGTTTTGCCGATTCTGTTCAAGGAGAGAGCTGGATGGTGATTCTCCGCGGAGGTGTCGCAATGGATTTCATCACGGAGCCCAATCCTCCGGCTTCGTTTTGCGCCGACCCCGCAACAAATGCGTTCCGTTGTTCGGTATCGGAAGCGTGGTGACGAAGAGGGGTCAAGTGCCGAAGGCCGTCGGTACGTCGTCACTCCGTCGAATCACGTGACGGTGGGTCGCGCCTGCACCCGTCGCGTCGACGAGCGCCGCGCCCCCGGCGTTCACCGCGGGCGCGACCTTGCCCTCAGCTTTCCTGGCGGTTCCGATACTGGCCGGGCGTCATTCCGTAGCGCGCGCGGAAACAGCGGATGAAGTACTGCAGGTCGGTGAAGCCGCAGAGGTGCGCGACGTCGGTGACGTTGTAGCGAAGGTCACGCAGGAAATAGAGGCTGCGCTCGAGCCGGATGCCGTTCAGGTAAGCGCGAAAGTTCTGCTGCGTATGCCGGTGGAAGAACCGCGAAAGGTGATTCGGATGCCGGCCAAAGAAGCGTGCGGTGGATTCACGGCTCAGTTCGGGATCGGCCCAATGTTCGGAAATGTAGTCGCAGACGGACTGCCAAAGCACGGCCTGGCTGGGGCGTACGTGTTCGGGCGCGTGCTCCACGAGCGAGGTGATCTCGGCGAGCAGGATCTCCATCAGCAGCGTGAAGGTGCGTTCGCCCAGCCGCGCCGCCGGCGGCATCTGCAGCAGCGGGAGCAGGTGGGCTCCCTTGCTTTCGAGGGTCTGTTCCGTGCGCCATTGGGCCAGATAACGCGACGTGACCGCGCGGCGGCGGGGGGAGGATTCGCGCTCGTGCAGTGTGACTCGCGTGGAATCGGTCCGGAAGATCACGCCCAGGGAGCGGTAACGTTCGCGTGGGACCGGGCAGATCCACGTGCAGGGTGCGAGAAACAGCACCTGTCCGGCCGCGACGTCGAACAGCAGCTCGCGGCCGTTCTCGATCGTGAGGAAGCTGCCCGTGCCTTCCAGCACGACGATCAGCCGAGGCACCTCCATGAAGAACGACGGCTGCTCGTTCTCCGGCTTCTTGCCCTCGAGGATGCGCAACACGGGCAAGTCGCGCGGCCCGGCCAGCCAGCGCGCCAGCTCGATGAGGATCAATTGGCGGTCTTCGGAGAAGCGGGTGACCACGTGTCGTCCATGCCGCCGCGCGACCGCGGTTGAGTCAATGGACAAGGTGAACGCCGGAAGTTGGATGGACCGGCACCGGCGCCGTCAGGTCATCCTGATCCCGCGCCAGGAGTTCCTGCAGATGCTGGCGGATCCGCTCCTGTTCCTCGGGCAAGAAGGGCGTAAACGGCTCGGCCAGGACGTTCCGGCACAGGCCGCGAAGCTCCAGAGCGCTCTTCAGCCCGCGCAGCATGCTGGAACCGTACCCACTGACGCCATACAGTCGGGTGCTCACGCGCATGACACAACCGTGCAGCCGGCGCGTGGTGGCGAGATCACCGGCCTGCGCCGCCTGATGGAGCCGCACGTACAACGACGGGAAAAGGTTGGCGCCGCCGCTCACGCCGCCATGGGCGCCGAGGAGAACGGATTCGGCCAGCAACTCTTCCGGCCCGACGAGCAGGGCAAAGTCGGGGCGGTCCTCGAGCGCTAGCCGCGTCCGGTGGAAATCGAGCATGTTGCCCGAACTGTCTTTCAGGGCGATGACGCCGGGCACGTCGGCGAGTTGCCGCACGGTTTCCGGTTCGATCCGGACCTTCGTGTGCAGCGGGAGATTGTAGAGCACGACGGGCAGGGGAGAGGCGGCGCACAACCGTCGCAAATAGCCGATCAACTCCGCTTGCGCCGTCGGGAAATACGGTGGCGGTGCCACGACCACGGCGGCCGCGCCGGCGTCGGCAGCGTCACGAGCCAGGGCGATGGACTCAGGCAACGACGCGTCCGTGATCCCCACCAGGACCGGAACACGGCCGCGCACGTGATGGCACGCCCGGCGGATCAACTCCCGCTGCAGGCGCGTGGACAGGCTCGGACCCTCCCCGGTTGTACCCAGAACGAAGATACCGCTTACTCCACCATTCAGCAGATGCTCGATCAGCCGGGCCAATGCATCTTCGTCGAGCTCATCCGGCCCGAGCAAGGGAGTGACGAGCGGCGGAATGATCCCCCGCAGCAGGGGACCCGATGAAGCGTGAGACATGGCCGAATTCCAAGGCCGGCGACGTGCGCAGACAGCGTGGAAAGACGCCGCGGGATGGGGAGATTTGTAGCATTCGCCTCGCGTTACGTTTTTACCCTTCTGGTTAGCTTATTCGTGTGTGCGCCGCGCGCTGGGCTTGTTTCGCTAACCGGCACCAACCCCGCGCACAACCGTGTGCGCCCCCTTGCACCCACCCCTCACAGTGTCCCGGGACCTGCGGAACGCATTTCCCCCACACCCCAAGCATCCATGAATAGACTGTCGATCGCCCCCGTGCTGGCCGTGTTCGCGGCTGGTGCGTTCTCCTCGTTGAGTTCAGGCCAGGCGGTGAATCCTGGACCGGCGTCCGAGCAGGACGTCGTGAAGTTGAGTCCCTTCGAGGTGTCGAGTGAAGCCGAGCGCGGTTATGCGACCACGTCCTCCGCTTCGGCGTCGCGTATCGCCGTCGCCATCACGGACGACCCGTCATCGGTCATCACGATCAACTCGAAGCTGATTGAGGATACCGTCGCGGTCGACATGCGCGACACGCTCAACCTGATCAGCGGTGTTCACCATGGTAACGCCGGTACCGGTTTGCAGGAGAACAACACGTTCGCAATCCGCGGTTACCTGGCGTCGAGCGCGCTGCGCGACGGCATCCCGGATCTGAATTTCACCGAGTCGGGCGGCTTTGATTACTCGATGGTCGAGCGCCTCGAAGTCGTGAAGGGGCCGGCGGGTGTGCTCTACGGCCAGCACAACGCAGGTGGCGTGCTGAACTTCATCAGCAAGCGGCCGCTGGCGAACCCGATGACACGCGTCTCGTTGACGGCGGGCAGTTTCGACTTCTGGCGCGCGAGCGTGGACCACTCGAGCTTCCTCGATGCCGGTCGAAAGCTGGGCTACCGCATCTCGGCCGCCGCCACGGATACGGGCGGCGCGTTGCGACTCGGTGGTGAACCCAGCGGTGTTTCGACGTGGATCAACCCGAGTGTGTCGTACCAATTTGACAGCGGGTTGAAGGTCTGGGCGTGGGGCGCGCACGTGGATGATACCTCGCAACGGGTCGCGCATGCCGTGTGGATGTTCGGTACGCCGGATGGACGCGGACGTCCCTTCTACGAGTTCGTGGAGAACGGCAAAGCCAGCGTCGTCTTCCAGAACTTCAACAAAACCGAGAGCACGAATCTTGAACTCGGCGCGAGCCACAGCTTCCCGATCTTCAAGGCGGCAGCGGACCTGCGCGTCGTTGCGCGTTACGGCGACCAGACAACTTCGTCGGCGCGCACCCGCTCGAACGGCAATACGGTGTTCATCGACAAGGCGGGCCACCAGATCCCGGATGGCACGCCGAACGTGGGCCGGGCGCCGCACATTTACGACACGATCTCGGGCAACCTGTCGCGTTTCGGCCGCGCCGGCCTGCGCTACAATCGCGGTGAAAGCCATTCCGAGGACGCCTCGTTGAGCGCCGACTTGAACCTGTCGTTCGACCTTGGACCGACCTCGCACGATGTGTTGTTCTACGCCCAATACGTCGACCAGCAGGGCGGCGGTCGCGACAATGCCGACATCCGGGTCGACAACGTGGCGACGCTGCCTGCGGACATCCGGGAGAAGTACCGCTTTGATTCTGGCATTCCGGGAGTCGGCATCACGGAAATCTGGCCGAATCCGCCGGCCGGGGTGGGTGATCTACGACCGATCATCGTCCAGTACGCCAATGTCAGTGTGCTCAATCCGGATACGAGCAGCGACTTCAACTCCTTCGCGGCGGCCGTGATGGAACGCATGTCGCTCTTTGATGACCGGCTGATCCTCGTGGCCGGCACGCGTTACGACAGCACTGACTTCCAGAATCGACGCCTGGATACCGGCGCGCTGACGGCAGACGAGTCCGATTCGGAGTGGGTCAGCAAGTTCGGTGTCGTCTACAAGCCGTACTCCGGTCCGAAGGGCGACGTCTCGCTCTTCTACAACCGCGCCGAAACGTTTGTGACGGAAACCCGGACGGATCAGCGCCTCGCGACGTTTGGGCAGAAGTTTCCCAATCGCTCCATCACAACCGACGAGATCGGCGTGAAGGCGAACCTGTTCCGCCAGAGGCTCGTGGGCACGTTCTCGTACTTTGAGAACACCGAGGACAACATCCTGCTCAACGGGCGCGACGAAGACGGCAGCATCACGGGCGTGGGCGACCGTCCCTACCTGTATCCGGGTGGTGAACGCACGACCGATGGCTGGGAAGTGGACCTGTCGTTCAACGTCACACCCGAGCTCGACATCATCCTCTCGTACTCGCGCATCGATTCGCTCCTGTCGGACGGTCTGCCGTCCGAAGGGGTGCCCGAGTCGACCCGAGGCGCCGTAGTGCGTTACGAGTTTCGCCGTGGCCCGCTGAAGAACTTCTCGATCACGGGCATCTACACTGCCTGGGGCGAGAGCCACCTCGAACGTGGTTCGGCCTTCATCGTGCCCAAAGGCGATCTCTACACCGCGGTTTTGGGCTATCGTTGGCGGAATCTCGATCTCCGGTTTCGCATTGAGAATCTCGACGACGATCTCGACGCCCAACCCAGCACGTGGTGGACGGGAGTGGGCGTCACCCAACCGCGCAACTATCGCCTGAGCGCCACCTATCGCTTTTGAACACGCCGTGCGCGCGTTGACGCGGAGAGTCGCTCTCGCCGATTCGCCGCGTCCGCCTCGATCGCGTGCGGCCGCTCACGCGCTCTCACTTACACTGGCCGCTCCGTCTGTTGTGTGCGTTCGCGGCTGACTTGCCTCACCTGGTCCGGCCGATGCCGCGACATGTCCTTAGCCCCTGACCCTAATTTGTCATGATTTCCCGTTACCCCGCCATTGCTCTGTTACTGGCCACCCTTGGCGCCACGATACCCGCCTCTGCTACCCCGGCCGACCTCCCGCCCATGCTGAACCTGGTGGGCACCGGCCAGGATGCGGAAGCAATCGATTACCTGCGTTTGCCGGTGCTGGAGGGGAGTCACGGCCTCGTCACGGCCGGAACCACCGATGACCGCAGCTGGGAAGCGACGATCTACGATCGCGCGGACCTTAACGACCCGACCCAGTGGAACTACCGCCTGCACTCGTACCTCGCGTACCATGATGGCCAATACTGGGCGATGTGGAGCCACGGACGGCTGGTGGAGGACCATCCGACACAGCATCTGCGGTATTCGACGAGTCGCGACGGGTTGCGCTGGAGCGAGCCGAAGATCCTGGCCGGTCCGCCGCCGGAAGAGGGCTTTCGTCTGATCTCGCGGGGCTTCTGGATCCGAGACGGCCAGTTGCTGGCGTTGGCCAGCCATGACGAAGCGTACCGCGAGGGGCGGGTGCATTTCTTCGGACCGAGCCTCGAACTTCGGGCCTGGGCATGGCAGCCGGATCGCGGCGAGTGGAAACCGCTCGGTGCGATTGCCAAGGCCGCCATCAACAACTTCCCGCCCCAACGCCTGCCGAATGGCCAATGGGGCATGATCTGTCGCGGCCCGGATTATCGACGGGATGTCTTCATGCTCGTCGGCGGAGTGGAGTCGCCCGCGACGTGGCAGCGTGGACCGATCGTGACGGAGGCGCCTCCCAGCGGTTTCCGTCCCGAGGAACCGGATTGGTGGGCGCTCGAGGACGGTCGGTTGTTGGGCCTCTTCCGCGACAACAGCCGTTCGGGCCGGTTTTATCGCGCCGTCTCAACCGACAACGGGCTGACGTGGAGTGCGCCGGAAAAGACCAATTTCCCCGACGCGACCTCGAAGTTTTTCTGCCTGCGCACGTCCCGCGGCTACTACGTGCTCATTTCGAACACGGATCCGAAACAACGGAATCCGCTTTGCCTCTCGATCTCGGACGACGGAGTCACCTTCACCCGCATGGCGCGATTGCCAATTCCCGTGACACGCGAGGGCGGGGCGTTCGACGCCAAACACGAGTCGGGCTCGGTCCAATACCCACACGCCATCGAGAACGACGGGGCCATTTTGGTGACGTATTCGCGCCACAAGACGGCGATCGAGGTGATCAAGATCCCTCTGGAGTCGATCGACCGGCTGCGGAGCGGAAAATTGTGATGATGTCTCGCTTCGATCTGGTGGTGATCGAGGCGACGCCGGCAGGGGTGGCGATGGCGGTGCGAGCCGCGGTCGAGGGCCTCCAGGTGTTGCTGGCCACGCGCGGGCGCCATCTCGGCGGCATGCTGTCGAGCGGTCTCGGCGTGTGGGACACCCGCTGGGAGGGCCGGCGTGCGCCGGTCTACGATGAAGTCCGCCGCCGCATCCTGGCGTATTATCACGACCGCTACGGCTTCGATTCATCCCAGTATTCGTGCGCGTCGCCGTCGGACGACGAACATGGCAACGGCCGCTTCGAGCCGAACGTCGCGCAGCAGGTGATCGAGGAATTCGTGGCGGAAGCCGGCGTGACCGTCTGGCGCGAGTGTACTCCGATTCGGTGCCGGGTGACCGACCGCTTGATCGCGACGGTGGAGTTTGACGTCGGCGGAGCGCATGGGAGCCGGGAGGTGGCAGCGCGTTTCTTCGCTGATTGCACCTACGAAGGGGACTTCGCCGCGCTGGCCAGGGTGCCGTGGCGGATCGGCCGCGAGAGCGCCGACGAGTTTAACGAACCGCACGCCGGCCGGATCTTCCTGCGGTCAACGGAAACGCCGCAACCACGGCGGCGGCCGAAACTCCGGTTACGCGCGTTTACGGGCGAGCAGGAAGTGATGCTCGCCCCCGGAAGCGGCCGGGCCGATCCAAACGTGCAGGCGTTCAACTATCGGACGATCCTGAGCTCTGACCCCATCAATCGGGTCAGCGTGAAACCGGATCCAATGTTTCGATCTGTGCGGTATGAGGAACTCGACTACGATTCAACCATTGAGCCTTTGCCGAACCAGAAGCTGTCGTGGAACCGGCCGCAGCTGCCGGGACGCGCCACGGCGTACGTCCTCGGTGACGCGGCCACTCGGCAGCGCATGGCGGACGAACACTGGGAGGCGACGCTGGGTCTGCTCGACTACCTGCAACACGATCCGGCGGTGCCGGAATCGGTTCGCCGGCGCTGGTCGCGTTTGGGATTGGCGGCCGATGAGTTCCGCGATCACGGCCACCGTCCGTACGAGCTTTACGTGCGGGAAGGCCGGCGAATCGACGGCCGTGCGCGGCTGACCGAGCGAGACCTGTTGCCGGCCGAAGGCTACGATCGCGCGCCGGTGCAGCCGGACGCGATTGCCGCCACCGAATGGTACATCGACGTGCATGCCTGCGGCACGGAGCGCGTGGGCGACAGCCTGCCGGAGGGCAAAATGACGCTGTGGCACGATACGGTGCCCGGCCAGGTGCCCTACGGCACTCTGCTCCCGGCGGCGCTCGACAACCTGATCGTGCCGGTCGCGCTGTCGGCTACGCATGTCGCGTTTTCCGCGGTCCGGGTGGAGCCGACCTGGATGGCGCTCGGGGAAGCGGCTGCCTGGGCCGTGGTCCTCGCGGCGAAGAAGGAGGTCGTGCTGCCGGCGCTACCGACGGATGAACTCCAGCGGCAGCTGGCCGCGGCGGGAGTGATGCTGACGTTCTTCAACGACGTGGAGCCTGCGACCGCCGCCGATCAGGCGGCCGTCGCCGCGCAGTTCTTCGGTAGCAAAGGTTTTTTTGCGGGCTACGACGCGCGGCTGGGCGAGCCTCTTTCCGCTGCGGTGGCGAAGGGTTGGCGGGACGGACTCGCTGGATTATCGAACGGCGAGCTGAATGCCTCGACGCTTGCCCGTGCGGTGGCCGCGGCTGAACGTGAACCCGCGCCCGCCGTCCCAGCGATGACGCGCGGCGAGGCACTGGTGGCGCTGTGGGAGCAAGCAGGATGGCCATGGCCGGCCGCTCCGGCCAGCCTGGCGCGCGCGGCGAGCCCCGCGGTGTGTCTGCAGCCTCAACTTTCGTCATGACTCTCGAAATACGCCCCCTCGATGCGTTGGCCGTGGCCCTTTATCTGGCCGCCATGCTGGCCATCGGCGTGTACGGTTCGCGTCGCAGCACGAAGGCCGAGAACTACTTTGTCGGTCATCGCAACTACGCCGGGTGGGTGGTGGCGCTATCGATGCTCGGCACGATCGTCAGCTCGACGACGTTCCTCGCGCTGCCGGCGGCCGCGTACGTGCTCGATTGGCGGCAGCTGACGGTGAATCTGGTCGTGCCGTTCGTGGCGGTCTTCGCGGCCATCCTTTTTATCCCGTTCTTTCGGCGCGCCGGCCTGACCTCGGCGTTTGAATACCTGGGCGATCGGTTTGGGCAACCGGCCCGGTTGTACGGTACGATCGGTTTTGTCTTCCTCCAACTCATCCGCGTCTCGCAGGTCCTGTTCCTGGTTTCGCTGCCGATTCAGTTTCTGACCGGCGCACCGCTGGAATGGGTGATTCTCGGCGGCGGACTGTTTGTCGCGTTGTACACGGTGGCAGGAGGCATGGAGACGGTCGTCTGGGCGGGGGCCGCGCAAGCGTTGATCATGCTGGTGGGAGGCGGCCTCTGCCTGTTTTCCGTTGTCGACGCGCTGCCAGGCGGCTTCGCCCAGGTGTTTGAGATCGGGCACATCCACAACAAGTTCAGCCTCGGCAGCCTGGACTGGAACATCCACGAGCGGACGTTCTGGACTGTCCTGATCCTTGGGATGATCAACTGGCTGAACATTTACTCGGGCGAGCAGACTGTGGTGCAACGCTACGTATCGGCCCGTTCGTTACGCGAGGCGCGGTTGGCCACGCTGCTGTTCTCCGGCATCGCCGTTCCCATGTGGACGATGTTCTTCTTCATCGGCACCGCGTTGTTCGTTTTCTTTCGTGTTTTTCCGGATCCCGCCGTCGCCAGCCTGCAGGCGGACCAGGTGCTTCCTTATTTTGTGCTGAAGCACGTGCCCGTCGGATTGGCCGGGCTGGTGGTCGCGGCGGTGATTGCGGCGGCGATGAGCTCGCTGGACTCCGGCGTGAACTCGATCGCGACGGTCGTCGTGGTCGACCTGCTCAAACCTCATCTCGCCAAGAATCGCAGCGACCGCTTCTACCTGCGCGCCGCGCGGTGCGTGAGTGCCACGGCGATCCTGCTGATGATCGGTGGCGCGGTCTTTTTCGCGCGGATCGAGAAGGAGAGCATGAACGACGTCAGCTTGATCGTCTTCAGCGTGTTCGGCGGCGCCATCACCGGACTCTATCTGCTGGGCTTCTTCAGCCGGCGCGTGGACGGAGGCTCGGTCAACCTGGCGCTGGCCATCTCTATCGCCTTCAACCTGTACCTTGGCCTGGGATTGCTCGGCTGGTTGCCCGACGGCTGGCGTTTGCCGGTGCACAGCTACTGGGTTGGTGCCCTGGTCAACGTGCTGTTCATGGTCCTTGCGCTGGCGATCAGCTACCTACGTCGGCGCCCACCGGGCGATCTGACCGGACTGACCGTCTGGACGATGAACCCGCCGAAAGACAGCGGCGTTAAACGACCTGATCACGCCACCGAGCCGACGGCGGCGCGTATCCAGTGAGTCACCATGTCCAGCCAGTGCTACATATTTCCGCCTCTGGGTGCCTCTTTCCCGTCCGGGCTTGAAGGCCTGCGCGTTCACGTTGGCTGACGCTTCTCCCTGCCATGTCTTTCCAACCCGCCGCCCACCCTGAGATGTCCGCCCGCGCGGCCGAGCCGACCGGCGTGGCCTCGCTTGCACCCGATGTGGTGGTCATCGGAGGAGGCATGGCCGGCGTGATGGCGGCGCTGGCGGCCAAGACGCCAGTTAACCGCGTCCTCATCGTGGAGCCGAGCAACGTGCTCGGCGGCCAGGGCACGGCGGGTGGGGTGGCGGGTTTCTGCGGCGACACCGTCCACGTGAACGACGAGTTTCGTGAACTGATCCGGCGTCTGAGCGAACACCAGCTGGTCCGGGAGTTCACGCCAACCGAGGACCGGCGTTCCTACGATCTCGAGTGGTGCGCCTTCTTCCTTCAGGAAATGGTGCTCGAACGCGGCATCGATGTCCTGCTGCACTCTCGCGTCACGCGCGCCACGGCGAGTGACGGACTCATCACGCGACTGGAGGTCTCGACCGTTGGGGGACTCTACGTTCTGCAGCCCAAGTTCGTCGTGGATGCGACGGGTGCTTGCATCGTGCCGGCGATGGCCGGTTTCCCGGTGCAGCACGAAGGCGCGAACAAGCAGCTGCCGATGAGCCTCTACTTCACGATGTGGAACATCGGGCGCAAGGTCCGGCCGATCCTGCCGCCGTCGTGTGCGGAGTGGACGAACGACGACGAGATCCCGATGACGACGCTCCACTGTTTTGATACCGGCAAGGTGGAGATCAAAATGAAGGTCGTTGGTTTCGACGCGGCCGACGGGCTCAGCTTCTCGCAGGCGGAAATGCATGCACGCCGCCAGATGATGAGCCTGATTTATTACCTTCAGACGCGCGGCTACCGCGGGGTGCGGCTCGACCAGCATGTGCTCGCCGGCGTGTCGCGCCACATTGGCGTACGTGAGACTCGTCGCATCATCGGTGAACACGTGCTGACGGTCGACGATGTGACGCATGGCACCGTTTTCCCGGATGCGGTGGCCGTGGGCACATATCACCTCGATTACCATTGGCCTGACCGTATGCAGCGAGGCGATACCGGCATCACCACGATGGTCGAGCCGCATCACATCCCGCTGCGGGCGATGCGCCCGCGGGGCGCGCGTAATCTCCTCGTGCCCGGCCGCGGCGCGTCGGGCGACCAGATGGCGATGAGCTCGTTCCGCGTCATGGCGCCGGTGTCGCAGATGGGGTTTGCGGCCGGCAAGGCGGCGCAACTCTGCGCGGCGCAGGGCGTTGATCTCGACGCGTTGTCGATCCCCGAGCTCCAGCAGGCGATCGAGCAGGGCGGGCAACGGCTCGACTTGTCAGTGTACGGCGAATACCTGCGCAACGGACTGACCGACCACGAGCACGTATTTGGGAACGAACGGCCCTTTCAGCAGTGCCACGCGTCGACGATCGTCCACTTGCGCAACAACCGGTTCCTGGTGGCCTGGTTCGCGGGGACGGCTGAAGGGCATCCGGACGTTGGAATCTGGGCGGCGGATCGTTTCCAGTGCCGCTGGTCGGCGCCACGTCGGATCGCCAAGGTGTCTGATGAACCGCATTGGAACCCGGTGGTGTACCGCCTGGCTGGTGGACGCGTGCGCTTGCATTTTCGGGTTGGGCGGCGCGTGGCGGAGTGGCGGTCGTGGTCCTGCGAATCGGCCGACGAAGGAGACACGTGGTCAACGCCAGTCGAGCTGGGGGCGGGTGAAGCGATCGCGCCGGGGCCGGTGCGGACAAAGCCCATCCAGTTGGCCGATGGAAGCTGGGTCGCCGGCAATTCCGACGAATCGACCGAGCAGTGGCGCCTGGTGCTGGAGCGCAGCGTGGATGGCGGGCGGACCTGGAGGCAGACGGCCACGTTGTCTCTTGAGGAGTCGGTGGGCGCGAACGATCAGGAGGTTCAGCCGTCTGAACAGCTCAACGGTCTGCGGGGCGTTCTGAACTTCGAGGGCCGTGGGGTGATCCAGCCGGCGTTGTGGGAGTCGGCGCCCGGGCAGGTGCACCTGTTTGCGCGCAGTACCGCCGGTGCGATCTACCGCAGCGATTCGTCGGATGGAGGAGTGACGTGGGCGCCGCTCCGCCGCACGAACCTGCCGAGCAACAACAGCGGCCTGGATGTGGTCCGCCTGCGCGAAGGCGCGCTGGTGTTGGCGTGCAACCCGGTCGGCTCGAATTGGGGCGCGCGCACGCCGTTGCGCCTGTCCCTCTCGTTCGACAACGGCGAGACCTGGCCGCACGCCTTTGACGTCGAGACGGGTGACGGCGAGTTCTCATATCCGTCGATGATCGCGACGCCGCGCGGTGTCGCTCTGACGTACACCTGGAAGCGGGAGCGGATCGCCTTCTGGCACGGCTCACTCGAGCAGCTGCAGGATCAACGGGCCGCCTCGCACTACGAGGAGATGCTGCACAGCGGGATCATGCCGTAGGCGGGAACGCCGCTTCACGCGCCGCCTCGACCAGGCAGGCGGCGATCGGGAAGACGGTAGCCGCAATCGCTCGCCGATTGCGTAGCCGAGTCGTGGAAGGCGTGTGCGCAGGTTTGCGTAGGCACGATTTCTCAGCTCCGCTGGGGCACGTTATCCCTTATGTCGACGCCCCTTCTGCTTTCTTTCGCGCGCCGGACGCGACTCGCGCGCACCTGGAGTCTGGTTGGTCTCGGATTCGCGTTCGCCCGTTCGCTGTTGGCCCTGGAACCAGCGTACCTCACGACTGAATACACGGTTCGGCCGCTCGGACTCGATGTGGAGCAGCCGCGGCTCGGGTGGGAACTGCAGTCGACCGAGCGCAACCAGCGCCAGGCTGCTTACCGGGTCCTGGTGGCCACTTCGCCGGAGCGGCTGCGCCCGGGCCAGGCGGATGTCTGGGATAGCGCTCGGGTGGAAAGTGCGGACAACTTCGGCGTGGCGGTGCAAGGGCCGCTGGCGAGCGGGACCCGCTATTTTTGGACCGTGCAGGTGTGGGACGCCGCCGGAAAGCCGTCGGCCTGGGCCGAGCCGGAGTGGTGGCAGATGGGTTTGCTGCGCCCGGACGAATGGCGCGCCAAATGGATCAGTCCGAAGGAGGATATGGTTAGCCCCTGGCTGCGGCATGAGTTCGACGTCGCTCAGCCGGTCGTGCAGGCGATGGCCTACGCGTATGCATCCGGTTGGTACGAGTTGAGCCTCAACGGGCGCAAGGTGGACGACCGCGTGCTGACGCCGGTCAACTCGAAGTACACGAAGGGGCTCTTTTATGACGCCTACGATGTCACGGACTTGGTCCAAACGGGTCGCAACGCCGTCGGCCTGTGGCTCGGCGCCGG
This sequence comes from Verrucomicrobiota bacterium, assembly GCA_023386835.1. GTDB lineage: Bacteria > Verrucomicrobiota > Verrucomicrobiia > Opitutales > Opitutaceae > Actomonas. The sequence continues at coordinate 10,074 of JAEWIY010000048.1, read as the reverse complement.
GTACGATGCTGGTTATTCGAAATGGGGCTGGCGCTGGCTCGAACCGAAGGCGGCGCTTCTGCAGATCGAGTTGCGTCTCGCCGACGGCACGACGCGCACGCTGATCTCGGACGAACAATGGAAGTCGGCCGAAAGTCCGATCCTGGCGAATCACATCTACGATGGCGAAACCTACGATGCGCGCCGCGAGGTGCCGGGCTGGGATCAACCAGGGTTTGACGATTCCGGCTGGCAGTCGGTCGTTCGCCGCGAGGTGAAGGCCGGGCCGTTGAAAGCGTCGAAAATGCCCCCGCTCAAGATTCGGCAGATCCTGCCCGCAGTGAGCCTCACCGAGGTCGAGCCCGGCGTGTTTGTCTTCGACTTTGGCCAGAACATTGCCGGCTGGACGCGTCTGCGCGTGTCGGGTGCGGCGGGTACAACGGTTGTCCTGCGTCACGCCGAGGCGGTGTACAGCGATGGCCGGTTGGACATCACCACGAACCGCGCCGCGAAGGCGACCGACACGTACATTTTGAAGGGCGAGGGGAGTGAGACCTATATGCCGCGCTTCACGTACCATGGTTTCCGCTACGTGGAGGTGACCGGGTTTCCCGGACGGCCGACGCTGGAGAGCGTTGAGGCCCTGGCCATCCACTCCGCCCTTGAGGAGACGGGGTCGTTCACGAGTTCCGACCCGCTGCTCAACCGCATCCACCAGAACTTCCAGTGGTCGCTGCGCAACAACTTCATGGGTATCCCGACGGACACCGCCGTGCGCGACGAACGGACGCCGTGCCTGATGGACTCGCTCGCGGTGGAAGAGGCTGCGATCTACAACTTCAACGTGCTGCAGTACTACACCAAGTGGCTGCAGGACATCGGAGGCGACGTCAGCGCGCCGCCGAACTGGTCCGGCGATCCGGTGGTGCTGCCTTACCTGCTGTATTGGCATTATGGTGACCGACGAATCCTCGAGCAGCACTATGGCAACCTGAGAAAGGCAACGGATCACTTTGCGGCCCAGGCGGAGGCGAAGCAGTATTGGGCGAACGGCTTTGGCGATTGGGCGCCGCCGCAGCAGCCGGGGGATTACGAAACGAGCTTCAGCGAAGGCGAGATCGTCAACACCGCCTTCTTTTACCGCTGCGCGTGGATCACGGCGGAGGTCGCCCGCATGCTCGGGCAGGCGGAGGACGCGACGAAGTACGCGCAACTGGCCCAACGGATCCTCGCTCACTTCCAGGCGCGACATTTCCATCCGGAGACGCACACGTACGGCAGCGGCCGGCAGGTCACCTCCGTGCTGCCGCTGGCCTTCGGCCTGGTCCCCGATCATCAGCGCCCCGCGGTGGCAAGCGCGCTGCACCAGCGGCTCGTTCACCAGGACAACGGGCACCTCGACACGGGTATCTTTGGCACGCGCTACCTCTTCGACATGCTGATCGACCACGGCTTCGTGGACTCGGCGTTCACTGCGCTGACAAAAAAGACGTATCCGAGTTACGGGTACCAGATCAGCCTCGGAGCGACGACGACCTGGGAACAGTGGACCTATCGCGGCAGCATGCAGAGCTTCAACCACGCGATGTTCTCCGGCCCGGACGCGACTCTCTACAGCCGCCTTGGCGGTATCCAGCCGGCCCAGCCCGGTTACCGGGAGATCCTCATTCGCCCAGCGCACCCGCAGGGGCTCGTGCACGTCGATGCTTCGACCCGCACGGTCAATGGCTGGGTACGTTCCGCTTGGCGCGCCTTTGAAGGGTATGCGCATCGGGTGGTGATCCCGCCCAACACCACCGCGCAGGTCTACGTGCCCGCGAGCAGCGTGGAGGCGGTCCGGGAAAGCGGCCGCCCCGCGACCGAAGCCGAGGGGGTGCGGTTTCTCCGCATGGAGGATGGCCACGCGGTCTTCTCGATTGGCTCAGGCAACTACGTGTTCACCGTGCCGCCGTCCTCGTGACAAGGGCGGCCCGGGGCAAACCGCTCCCGACCCGATCGGCTACGCCGTGAGTTGTTCGCGCAAGTCGACGGACGGCGGGCGACCGAAGAGACGCGCGTCTTCACGGCTGAACTGCGATGGACTTTGGTAGCCGACACGAAAGCCGATGTCGGCAGCACCGGAACCATCAGCGATCAGGAGTCGTCGCGCTTCCTGCAACCGCAGCCGCTTCTGGTACTGCAGCGGGCTCATGGTGGTGATGGGAGAACCGTGCCACCACGGTCTCGACCGACTTTGCCGCGCAGACGGTCGCGTAAACCCAAGCGCTCAATCCGCAACGGGCCAACACCACGATTTCACCACACCCCACCGCCAGGGATCCCGCGTCTCCTGGGTGTTGTTTTTTTGTAGTGGTGAGCTGGTGACAACAAGAACGGTCGACGAGTACTGCGTGAACTTCAACTGCCGACCCCAATGCGCCGAAGGGGCCCCACTCCTTGCTCCTTGCCCCTTGCTCCTTTCTCCAGCCGTCCCACGCGTCGGGCCGACGGCTTACTGGAAGCTTACCGCCGAAAGCCTAACGCTGGGCCTTTAACGATTTCACCGGCGGCAGGATATCACGGAACGCGGCGCCATAGATTTCCCAGATCGTGAGAAACAACCCGAATACGAGCGGGCCGGCGATGAAGCCGATGGGACCGAAAAGAAAAAGTCCGCCGAGGGTGCCGACGAGGATGAGCAGATCGGGCATCTTGGCGTCTTTGCCGACGAGCAACGGACGAAGCACGTTGTCGATCGTGCCAACCACCGCAGCGCACCACGCCGCGACGAGGATGGCAGCCAGGACCTTGCCCGTGAGGAAAAGGTAAACGGCCGCCGGCACCCAGACCAGCGCCGACCCGACGCCGGGGATGACGGACAGGATCACCATAATCGTGCCCCAAAACGCGGCGCCGGTGATGCCCGCCATCCACAGTGCGACTCCGGCGAGGGTGCCCTGGATGATGCCGATGATGATCGTGCCCTTGATCGTGGCGCGTGTGACCGAGGAGAATCGTTCGATCATCTGCATTTCGTCTTCGTGCCGCAGCGGCATATAATAAAACACCTTCTCGAGGATCGCCCGCCCATCGCGCAGGAAGAAAAACATGGCGTAGAGCATCACGAACGTGTTCAGCAAAAACGTGGCGGTGCCTGCCGTCATCCTGGACGCCGCGCCGACGAGGAAACCGCCGGCGGATTTCGCGGCGAGGCCCACATTGTCGATGATCGTTTCCTGATCCGGAATGAGAGGCTCGAGTGAAGGGAAACGCCCCACGATCCACTCCTGCGCCCGAAAGCCGCTGTCCGGCCCCAGGTGTTCGCGTGCCCATGGGATCGCCTTTTCGCTCACCTCCATCGCTTGTTTGATGACGACCCCGGCGAAGGCGCCGAGCGGGCCGACGGCGAGCAGGACGAGGATCAGGAGGGTGGTGAACGAGGCGAGCGACTTCCGTCCGCGAAACCACCGCGTCAGCCAGCGGTACAGCGGATGGCAGAGCCCGGCGAGCATCGCGCCCAGCAGCAGCGGACCGAGGAAGGGCCAGACGATCGCCAGCGCGAGCAGCGAGATGACCGTGACCAGGAGGAGGACGAACGCATTCCGAAAGTTCCGACTCCTGAGCTGGGTCTCGTTGAGGGAAGCCGGCGAGGCCTGGTTGCGTTCTGCCATGGATGGAACGGCTCAGACTGCCGTTCCGCGCTCCTGTTCACCCGGGAAGTCGCGTTCGGCGAGTTTAACTCAGCAGTAAAGAGTAAGAAGCAAGCCCCGCGCTCAATCGTGTCATTCGCGGGCGTGCCCTCCGTGATTTCGGTGTATTCCGTGGACCAAACAGACTTGGAGCCGCAGAGTCAGCAGAGGACGCCTTCGGCGAGTTTGCGTTGGGATTGAAGTGTAGGGAGTGAACGCGAGCTGGCATCCAGCACAGAACTCGAGGAGGACACCAGAATGTCAGCGGCGGCTTCTTTGCGCCCCTGGCGGTGAATGGATGGGTCGTTCCTCTCACTGATTCGTATCCATTTGCATCATTCGCGGGCCCGACCTTTCCGTGGGCCGCTCTGCGCTTCTGCGGTGAATGGATCGGCGGGTTTTTCCGCGTCTGGGTATCTCTGTGGTGACAAAACGGCATTGGTTATCGTCGTTCGATCGCTACGCTGCGGCGCCATGCCCCGACGCACCCTCGGTTCGGTCCTTCTCCTCGCCGCGTTCATGAGCCTGCCTCCTTCGGTCGACGGCCAACCGGCCGGTTTTAACTACGACGAATCCAAGGTCCCCGCCTACACACTCCCGGACCCGCTCGTGCTCGACGACGGTACACCGGTGACCGATGTGGCGACGTGGGCGACGAAGCGCCGACCTGAATTGCTCGAGGACTTCGCGCGTGCAGTTTATGGCCGCACCCCGGGCGGACCGCCGGCGGGCCTGCACTGGGAAGTCATGGACGTCGACCGCTCGGCGTTGGGCGGGAAAGCGGTGCGCAAGCAGATCCGCGTCTGGTTCAGTGAGGGCAACCACGGTCCGAAGATGGACCTCCTCGTTTATCTGCCACCCAACGCCACCGCGCCCGTGCCCGCGTTCCTCGGGCTCAACTTTTATGGCAATCACACCGTGAGCAGCGATCCGAGCGTGCCGCTCTCCACGGCGTGGATCCCGGAAGGCCCGGGACGTGGTGTCGTCGACAACCGCGCGACCGAGCAGGCGCGGGGTTACCATACGTCGCGCTGGCAGATTGAGCAGGTGGTCGCGCGTGGGTACGCGACAGCGACCCTCTATTGCGGTGACCTCTGCGAGGATCGCACGGAGGGCCTCGATCGCGATGTCGCTGCGTTGTTCAAGACCGGTGGTACGGAAGGCCGCGCGCCGGAGGCCTGGGGCACGCTGGGGGTGTGGGCGTGGGGACTCAGCCGCGCACTGGATTATCTCGAGGCAGATCCCGACATCGACGCGACGCGTGTGGCGGTGCACGGGCACTCGCGTTTGGGCAAGGCTGCGCTCTGGGCCGGGGCGCAGGATGAGCGGTTCGCGCTCGTGATCTCCAACAACTCCGGCTGTGGCGGAGCGGCGCTCAGTCGCCGCCGGTTCGGTGAGACAGTGGCGCGGATCAACACCGTCTTTCCGTTCTGGTTCGCCCGAAACTTCCGCGCCTACAACGAGCGCGAGGATACGTTGCCCGTCGACCAGCACCAACTCATCGCGCTCTGTGCACCGCGCCCCGTGTACGTCGCCAGCGCCGAGGACGACAAGTGGGCCGATCCCCGTGGCGAGTTTCTCAGCGCAAAGGGCGCCGAGCCCGTTTACGCGCTCTTCGGCAAGCGTGGCCTCGGAGTTGAGGCCTGGCCCGCGGTGGACCAACCGGTGCTGGGCGACGGCCTCGCTTACCACGTTCGCAGCGGCGGCCACGACATCACCGCCTACGACTGGGCCGGCTACCTCGATTATGCGGACAAGTTAGGCTTTAGGCAATAAGCCGGAAGCTATAGGCGGCAATGCCGTATAGCTAACCTCCCCGATTTCACCACAAAGACACAGAGGTAAAATGTGTTTGTCGTGGCGAACAGCTATCGTCCAAACGATAAAGCAATGTCGCGGACATCCAGAATCAATTCTCAACATCGCGGCATTCGACGTCTAGCAAACGCGATATCAGGTCTATTTGTTCCGAGGATAGGACGCGGATATTCCGGCCGATGACCGCGGCCGGGACGTTTTTTGCATTTAGTACGCGTACACTACCGAGCTTCTGTTCTCTTACCATCCAGCCAGGCAGTGCGAGGATCGGTTTTACCTCAATCGCAAGACCAGTTCGTTTATGCAGCCATTCTGACAGCCACCTAGCCTCAGATTCTGCCTGTGTCAGGCCATGCGTGTCCTCACCCCATGGCCAGACAAGCTGTTGGCCATCGAAAATAACTTCGTAGTCTTTGAACCCTGGTCGCGCTCGACCCTTACGGCGGGTCTTCGTCTCGACCGCGAAAACTCCAGTAGGACCAACTATGACGTGATCAAGGTTGAATGCTCGATCGCCCGCCCTGGCGGGAACGTCATGAAAAACGCGATACCCTTGTCTTTCGAGTGGTCCCAACTCCTCGGCCACAGCTCGTTCGCCGAGATACCCGAGCAGCTGATCACGCTGTCGGTAGAATCCGTTCAACGCCCATCGAAAAGCAAAGACGAAACCGACAACGAAGACGGCCAGAGACGTTGCAATGCAGGCATAAGCTTGAGCATTGGTCGTTGGCTTGAACCAGTGTACCCATCCTAAAAAAATCGAAAGAGCGACAAGAGGAGGCGCGAATGCGGCGCCCACCAGCTGAAAAACTAGGTTCTCGTCGTACAAGGCGACCTTTCTGCGCAACGTCTCACCTGGTCCTCGTAGGAGCTTGAATTTGACGGGCGCTCGAACCCGAGATCTCCTCACTCTCCATATCGCAAATCCGAAAACGGCGAGGGTGAAGATAATGAAATAACCGAAGGTCGAATAAATAACCCAGTTTCCGGAGTTCATGAATTGGCGCTCGCGGTTGGCGTGAGAGATCGATGACGACGTAGACTGCGGCCGAGTTTTGCGAGTGTGCTAAGGCGCTCGTAGAGACCAAGGGGAATCTACTTCACGATCGTTTTGAGCGAAGCTGAGGATCGTCCGCGACGTTTAGCAATTGCCGCTCTCAATCCGAGTCCACCACAGGGACACAAAGGGGTGGTCTGACCTCGTTCCCGGACCTGGCGCCCTGGTTAGGTTAGCCTACGGAGCACACGAGGAACACAGAAAAATGCCCACAGTACAGGGAGTGGAGCCGGCATCGCTGAGATCAGGCATCATCCTAGCGAGGTTGGGTCGGGAGTTAAACTGTAAGGAGTAAGCGCGATCCGCGGCGTTCGTGGGCCTAATTTTCCGTGTCTTTCCGCGTATTCCGTGGGCCAACGCCTTCGGCGAGTTTAAGTCGGAAGTTTAGGTTAAAGGAGTAAGGCCGACCCAGGTACTGTGGTTCAGCTGGATCAGCTTTTGTGACTCATTTGCGCCCATTCGGGTGATTCGCGGGCGACCCGTCTCGCTCTTTTCCCGCGCGTTCGCGGGGCCCGATTTAATGAATCGCTCTCGGTCGATTCACCTTTAGGAAGCCGTCACTCGATGAAGATCATCCTCAAGCTTCTCGCCGGCATGGCGGTTGGAATCCTGATCGGCCTTTTCGCTCCGGTCTGGGCGGTGCGCCTGGCGCTGACGGTGCGCGAACTGTTCGGCGATCTGATTCAATTCACGATCCCGCTCATCGTCCTGTTCTTCGTGGCGAGCGGCATCGCGAGCCTGCCCCGCGGCTCGGGCAAGTTGCTTGGGCGCACGGTGGGCTTCGCCTACACTTCGACGATCGTCGCAGGTTGCATTGCGTACTTCGCGGCGCGCGCGTTGATCCCGTTGTTTGCACCAGCCGCCGCCGATGTGCCGCCGGCCGCCGAACTGCCTGCGCCGTTCATCGCGATGGATGTCGCTCCGCTCTTCGATGTCATCACCGCCCTGGTCGCCGCCTTCATCTTCGGCATCGGCATCAGCGCCACCGGTGGTCGCACCCTGCAAACGGTTTTCGAACAGGGGCGCGACGTGGTTGATCGCCTGCTTGGCCGGCTGATTATTCCGCTGCTGCCGTTCTACTTCGCGGGCGTCTTCCCCGCGTTGGCGGCCGAGGGCAACGTCGCGGGCACCCTGCGCATTTTTGGCACCGTCCTCGTATTGGCGATTCTGTTACACTGGGCCTGGTTGGGAGCGCTTTTCACCGCCACCGGAATATTACTGGCCCGATCACCCCTGCGCCTCGTGCGGTTGATGCTGCCGGCGTACGTCACCGCGGCCGGCACGATGTCCAGTGCCGCGACCATTCCGGTGACGTTGCGGTCCGTGAAGTCGCTCGGGATTCGTGGCCCGATCGCAGACTTCGTGGTGCCGTTGTGCGCGAACATCCACCTGTCGGGCTCCACCATCACAATTGTGACCTGCTCGACGGCCGTCATGTTGATCTCGCCGGATTTGGCGCTGCCGGCGTTCGGTCAGATGATCGGGGTGATCCTTATGCTTGGCGCGATCATGATCGCGGCGCCGGGTGCGCCCGGAGGCGCGGTGATGTCGGCCTTGGGGCTACTCACGACCATGCTCGGTTTCAGCGAGACGCACTTGGCGTTGATGATCGCGCTCTATCTCGCGCAGGACAGCTTCGGCACAGCCACCAACGTCACCGGCGACGCGGTGATCGCGCTTTGGATGGACCGCTTCTTCGGCGACCAAGTCGAAACGCCCACAACCGAACCAAGGTCGCCTTCGGCTGGGACGAGTTAGAAGAGAGTCTTCACTCTGAATCGGAGCGACAGTCGACCGACGCGGATCACCTCGTGTGCCCGGAATGCGGGGCGAACTCCACGCGTACAAAACGGAGCGGGCGATGCCCCACCTGCGGCCTCAATCTCTTGCGAGGCGACCGCTCACCGTCGATTCCTGGCCGCCACCCGTCAGCGCGCGTCGCGTTTGGCTTGATTGCGGCGGCCCACGGAGGTGACGAACGCGTTGATGCGAGTGTGTGTGTCCGCTGCCGAGAACCCTTTGGGTGGCAGTCGATGGCTCGGGAGAGCCCCGCGGTGAGCGCCGCGCCGGAGGCCGTTCGAGCTCTGGTTTGCGCGAGGACCTCTTTTCTTTCGTGAGGGCATCTGAAACCGTTAACGGCAACCACCGCGCGTGCAAATCCGTGGGGGAGTCGAAGGCTCACTCCGGCCGCGCGCCGAGTGGGCCCGAGGCCGCGCCTGGCGGGCAAGCGTCGGAACATCCGGAGGTCGCCTGCCTAAAGGAGCTGCGGGAAGTGGCTCAAAGCCGAACGCGGGTCGCGTTCGGCTTCGCCGCGGGCTTGCCTTCTTCGATAGCCTTGGCGGCCTGCTCGCTTCGATCGACGAGCCGGGGAGCGTCGATGCGTTTCGCCCACTCGGGGAAGGCCGGAGTGGGACCGCGCCAGCGGAGCGCGTCGACTTTCTTGAACAGCGGCGCGTTCGTTCGCAGCGTCGCGAGGTCCTTGAAGAGGAGCGCGCGGTCGTGGTTTTCGCCGAGGACTTCCGGCGGGAAGTTCTCGATCGCGCCATGTTGATTGACCAGTCGCGCGGCGGTTTTCGCACCGACGCCCGGGATGCCGGGATAACCATCGGCGGCGTCGCCGACCAACGCCAGTAGGTCCGGGATCAGCGGTGGCTCGACGCCGAACTTTTCCCGCACCCCGGCAGCGTCACGAATCGTTTTCCGCCGCCCGTCGATCTGCACGACTCGCGTGCCCTGAACGCACTGCGCGAGGTCCTTGTCGGGGGTCCAGATTGCGACTTTCTCCACGTGTTTGTCCGCCGTCGCGAGGCGGGCGGCTGACGCCAGGCCATCGTCGGCCTCGAGTTCCACCATCGGCCAGACGGCCACACCCATCGCCGCGAGTGCCTCTTCGAGAGGATGAAACTGCGCGCGTAGCGCCGGTTCGATGCCCGCGCCGGTCTTGTAGCCGGACCACAGATCGTTTCGGAACGACTCGATCACGTGATCGGTGGCGACACCCAGATGCGTGCCGCCTGTCTCGATGATCTGTAGCACCGTCTGCAGAACGCCGACGACTGCACCATACGGCCGGTCCTCACCCTTGGTGAACCGACGCAGCCCATAGAAATGGCGAAACAACTCGTAGGTGCCGTCGACGAGATGAACAATCAAGATGACTCCTTGGAACGAGTAAGGTTGAAAAAGTAAGGAGTAAGTGGGGTGGACCTCCGGCGGGTTTAAGTTGGAAGTTGAAGTCTAAGGAGCAAGGCCCGATCGGAGTTCACCCCGTCGCCTTCAGCGAGTGTAAGTTCGAAGTTGAAGTGTAAGGAGTAAGTGCGAACCAGCGTTCAGCAAAGAATCACGGATTCGAAGAGGCGTTGGGATTCCACCGAGCAGCTTCTCTGCGCGTTTTGCGTTCTCAGCGCTGGGGGATGGATGTAGCTCGGATTCGCGCTCATTCGCGTCGTTCGCGGGCGATCCCTCCGTGTATTCCGTGGGACAACCCCTCTCCATGCCGGGGCAACCCTGCGATCCGTTTACTCCTTAAACTTCAACTTCCGACTTAAACTC
>JAEWIY010000045.1 GCA_023386835.1 Verrucomicrobiota bacterium | reverse complement strand
GGTTCACCCCGCCGCGCCCGTTCGTCTTGTCGTCAGGCGACGGAGTGCACCTTCACAAATCCGCGAGTGCGCACCGGGGAGTGAGTGCCGCATCGGGATCGACTTGTGGGCCGGTGTCTGCCCAGCTTGACCGGTGAATTCGCCTTCGGAGGCTTCCTGGCTCGGCACGCGCGGACGAGAGGGGCTCCTTGGGTTGATCGCGCTGGGGTGGGGACTCGGGTTCGCGGCGGCCAATCCTGCCAACCCCCTACCGGTGTTGGAATGGTTTGAACCTGCACCCGCGTTGATCGAGCAGGCCGAAAAGCTGGGTGTAGCGACCTCCGGGTTGGTCACGGCGAGCGAGCAGGACGGTGTGCCACCCGACAGCGAGGTGGTCGCCTTGATTGTCCACGGAGACGAAAAGCGGACGCGGCAATGGCTGGTGCGGTTGGTGGCGCGCGAGCCCTCCCCCAAGGAGCGAAAACTCAAACCGGAGCAGCAGCGTTTCTACACCAACACCGGCAGCGCGATTGAGTTCGCCGGCACGAAGACGCCGATCGCGATCCAAGTTCTGGGTCCGGTCACCGTTGGACCGACTCCACAGCGCCAAGGCACCGTCAAAGCCGTCTGGTCCGGTGCGTTGGTTCCGGCCGAGCATCTCAGCCTCGGGCTGGATCGTGCATCCGTCGTGAACTGGCGGTTGGCCGAGTATGGCGGAAGGTTGCAACGACCGCTTGGGCTCAGTTGGAGCAACCGGCCATTTGCGGACGAAGTGGTGGCGGCGACCCGGGCGCAACTCGAGGGCTTCGAGCTGACGGAGGAGGACGAACGTACGCTGGTGGGTTCAACCCCGGCGTTGATGCAGTTCTTCACGATCGCGGCCCAGACCCCCGAGGTGCGTGACGTGCTGCGCGATTTGCTGGATCTGAACGTCTGGGCACTCGTGCTCAAGGGCCGGATGCCGCGGATCGGGTTGCATCTGTTGTCTTCGCGCGACGTGATCGACCTTGAGTCCTGGGGGTTTGGCCAAACCACTGTCCGCGGTTTCCCGTTCGTGCTGGAACTCGACGAACGCCCACGGCTGGTCTGTTCCATGGCGGTCGTGGCTCCCCGCCCGCCGTATGTCACCTCGGCCGGAATCGTGGCCATGGCGGTGAAGCCGGTCGACGACGATCGGTCGCGGCTCGTGCTGCGACTGATCGCCTCGCGACTGCCGACCAACCCGGTCCCAGCCCACGCTGCCGCGCCCTGATTTCTGGTGGAATTCGGGGGGCGCAGTGTGACCTGATTCGCGTGACACCGCTGTGGGCCTGGCTACTCTGGGCCCGCCATGGGCCACCCTTGGGAATTGCCGGTGTGGGTCTGCCTCGTCGTGACGGGCCTGCCGCTCGCGTGTAGTCCTGCGGTGGCGACGGAACGATCGACGGCGACACGGGAGGACATCTCCGCGTCGCTCCGTGCTCATTTTCGCTTCGAGCCGAAGGCGAAACCTACCGACAGCGACGCCAGCAAGGACCCTGACGTTGTCGTGCTGCCTGCCGTGAACGTGACGGCTCGCAAGGACCGTTCCTTGGAAATCGAACGAATCTTTCGCGCGGACCGTCAAAAGGCCGAGCTGCTGAGGCCCAACCTCGAAGGCGGAGGGTCCGTCGAGCGAAGCTGGGGCGGACGACCCGTTTCGATCGGCGCCCGCCCGTACCGGGATCTGCTGCAGGAGGATGCCCGCTTCAAATCGCCCAAGCTGGTCACGCCAACCTGGACGTTGCTCGACATCAAGATGTGACGCAGCCAAACCGCGGCGGGGATCGCGCGGCCGAGCCTCCAAGCTGCGGTCATGCGAAGCAGCGCCAGGGGCGCCAACTCACTCCGGGGCGACCGTGGCGCCGGGAAGCTTGATGACAAAGGCGTGCTGGCACGGCGCCTGATCGGGGCCGAGGTCAGGCAGCGTCACCGTCACGGCGTCGGTGCCGACCTCCAGCGGTAGGGCGCCTTCCACTCCGAGCAACGTCGCCGTGGCGCCCCGGGGTACATTGACGTTGCGCAGGATCAGTTGCCGGCCGGGCCAACCCGGCGTGATGGCGTAGAGCGCGTCACGCTTTTGCGTGAAGAAGACCTGTTTGACCGCACGGCCTTCCTTGGGGGCTGGTCCGACTTGATCGAGCAGGTCGTACTTCACCCGGTACTCACCGTATTCCTGTCCCGGCCGGGTACCGTCGGTCCACTGGCAACTGCGGCCGGCCGGGCGGGTGCCGTAGATCGCTTCGCCATTCACGCGAAGCCAGTCGCCGATCTGCAGCAGTCGGTCTTCCATGATCGGTGGAATCGTGCCGTCAGCGGCGGGCCCGATGTCGAGGAGCAGGTTGCCTCCGCGGCTGACCAGGTCGACGAGCACGAGGATGAGTTCGCGTGCGGACTTGTAGTCTTCCGCGCGTTCGGCGCGGCTGTAGCCGTACGAACCGGCGAGGCCGCGGCTCTCCTCCCAGGCATGGCTCGCGTCCTGCAGGCCAGCGGCGTATTCGGTTGTCCAGTACCCGCCGTGGTGGTGGCGCGTTTCCTTGCCCCAGCGATCATTGATGACGACCTCCTCGCGCACCTTCGTCTCGTTGAACAACCACGCGAGAAGTTCCTCGCTGCGCCAGGCGGCGGATGGTAGGTCCCATTCCCCATCGCTGAAGATCAGGGACGGTTCGTAACGGGTGACAACATCCTTGAACTGCGGGATCATGTGCTCCCGCACGTAGCGCTCCCGGTCTTTCAACCACAGCGGGTTGAACCATTCGTAGAGCGAGTAGTAGAAACCAAACTTCAACCCGCGTTCACGCACCGCGTTGGCGAGTTCCTGCATCAGGTCCCGCTTCGGACCGATCTCGGCGGCATTCCACGGTCGGCCCCAGGTGCGGCTGGCCTCGGCGCTCGGCCACAGCGCGAAGCCATCGTGGTGCTTGGAAGTCGGCACCACGTAACGCGCGCCGGAGCGGACGAAGAGGTCGGCCCAGCGCTGCGCATCGAACAGCTCCGCGCGGAAGTGTGGGGCGAACTCGGCGTAATCAAAGTCAGCGCCGTAATTGGCGGCGTGAAACTCGCGCCAGGGCGCGTGCTTCTCGTCGGTCTGGCGAATCCGATACCAGTACCATTCCGAATACTCGCCCGGTAGTGCCCACGCTGGGACCGCGTAGACGCCCCAATGGATGAAGATGCCGAACTTGGCGTCGTGAAACCACTCGGGGGTGGGGCGCTGATCGAGCGACGCCCAGTTAGGTTCGTAACGACCCGGACGGTGTTGGGCGGCAGCAGACAGGCAGAGGACGAGCGAAACGGCGCAAACGCGCCAGGCAGAACAGAAGCGGGGCATGGGGATGGGGATGGGGGAGAGACTCGCAGCCTAATCATTCCTCGCGCGCACGAAAGCGCGGAGTCAACGAACATCGATCTGGTTATGCGGCGTGTGGGTCGCGGGGAGCGTCGAGGTGCATGATGCGATGGATGAGTGCTGTCATTGCGCAGTCTTGCGGCGAGGGAGGGAGGCGAGCAACGTGAGCGAACCCCCGACCATGCGCGCTTCGTCCTCTGGCCTCACGATCCTGTTGCTGGTGGTCACGTGGCTGGGCCTCACGACGCCCGCGGTGGCGCTCAACTTCCTGGCGCGGCGGTGGGGAAACGTGATTGTGGTCACGGAGATGACGCCGGAGGGCCGGGCCATCGAGCCAGCCACGCCGGACAAGCCGGTGTATTATCGCGGCCGTTCGTTGGGCTGCCGGTTTGGTTCGATCCCCGGCGACCAACTGCCGGAGGTCGAGGAGATGAACCAGGTCGTGGCGAAGGTGCTGGCCAAGCAGGGTTACCTCGGCGCACGGCCGGGCGTGGATGAACCGAGTTTGTTCGTCGTGATCCAATGGGGCTACCTGCGCCCCAGCAGCGGCGAGTTGTTATGGTTTCTTGGATACGATCCCTCCCAGGACATCGCGGCACCCAGCATGCCCGGTCTGCTGGGGCCCGAGGTCTATCGGCGTGGGCTTCGTTCGCCGGCCATCCAAACCATCCTCGATAGCGCCAGCGATCCCATCTACGGCATCATCGTCACGGCCTTCGATTATGCCACGGCGAATACACCGGAACCGGTCATCTACTGGCAAACCCGGATCGGTTTGCCGGCAAACGGCAAGTCGATGGCCCAGGCGCTGCCGTTGATGGCCGTCGCCGCCGGACCGACGATTGGCCGTGAAACGAAGTTCCCCATGCTCCGGGACGTCGACGACCTGCGGCAGGGGAGGGTGGAACTCGGTGAACTTGAGGTCACCGATGTGATCGACTGACCGACGCGGTGCCCGAAGCCAGCGCCCGTGCGTCACCCTTGTCGAGTGCGTCTCAGCGCCGGCGTGACGACGGGTGATTCCGCAGTCGCCCGAACGGTGAAGAACCCGTCACTTCTTTTTCGATTTCGGTGCAGCGGGGCCCTTCGTTTTTGGGCCGGCTGCGAGCTGCTTGCGTCGTTGTTCGTCGCGAAACCGCTGCTGCGCTTTCTGATCCTTCACGGACGGCATGTATTTGTTTCCCATGGCGCCACTGTCATCGGGCGTGGCCGTCGACGCAACGTCGCTCACGAGGCACGTGGGAAGGGGCGCGCGGCACGAGGCTCGCTCCTCCTCGGCGCGTTCTCAGCGGGCTCCGCGGTGAAGGGGTTGGGCTGGGGCCACGGCCGCGTCGCCGCGGCCTTGCGATGGAGCCGAGGTGCGATCAGCTCCGCGCGGCCGCGGCGTCGGCGAGACGACGAATGTAGGCTCGGAAATTGGGGTCCTCGCCTTCCAACAGCAGCGGCAACTGTTCCCGAAAATCCGGTCGTCGGCACCACGCGCGCATGTAGTCCTCCCACGTTTGCCAGCGTCGGGCGGCGTCGCCAGTCAGGCCTTCCTCGAAAGCGAGGATGTAAGCCCGTTCAAAGAGGGCGGTCAGGATCTCGAACAGGACGTTCCGCCGCTCCTGCTGTTCGGGTGTCAGCGCGAGCGCGGCGGTGTTGGAGCTCATCACGCGCAGATCCGCGTGCTGCAGGGCCAGCTTGAGGAACTCCTCGTAGTCGTCAGCAAGTTTCAGATACACCTCTTCGTCGTCGTTCTGCCGCTCCTTCCGCTGCTCGCGGATGAACACCCAGATGGCGAAGGGAAAACCGACGATGGTGACGACGTAGCTCAGCGCTTCGAGCCATTCCAGCGTGGACATGCCCCATTATGACTGTGGAACGGCTTGCCGGCAAGCGGCGGGAGGTGCGGAGAGAGGCTGCTCATTGGCGTTTCCGGCAACGGCCGCCCGGGACCGGCCTGTCATAGCGTGTGATTTGCGATGAGCCGGCCGCCAACTCTGAATAGTTTGTGAACCGACCCGCGCGTCACCGTTTTCAATGGCGCGTTTGAGCAGCGTTCCAGAGTAGGGGGGATGGCTCGAAAATCTTCGAAACGCTCGCGGTTGCCGACGTGGTTGCGGCGCACGCGAACCTTTGCCATCGCCAATCTCTTCCTGTGGGGCGGGCTCCTGTTCTGGTTCGCCGTGCAACCCATCGAGCGCCGCGAGGAGGTGACGCACCTGCTGCGCAACGCTGTGGGTGGCGGCAAGAAGATCACTGCGTTCGAGGTGGCTTGGGATCTCTGGCAGCTGTATTACGGCCGCGACTTCGTCACGGCGGTCGCCGAGGGGGACAAGACGCACGTGTACGGTGGCCTCCCGCGCCAGGCCAACGGAGGACCGGTGGGCCGGGTCCTGGTCAATTCGGGATACGTCGTCGGCTACAGCGACGCGCTGGGCAATCCACTCTGGGCCGCCTACCGGATGAACGATGCGCACGTGCGCGATGCGGCGCCTCGGCCGGACGCCTTCATGGTCGATTCTCGCACGCTCGCCCGGATCGCGCCAGACGTGTACAATCGCAGTGGATACGACCGCGGACATCTGGCGCCGAACCATGCGATCGCCATTCGTTACGGTCCGCAGGCCCAGGAGGAGACCTTCCTCATGTCGAACATCGCGCCGCAGCGGCATGGTCTCAACGCCGGCCTTTGGAAGCAGCTCGAGCAGCGCATCGCGACGAACTATCCCGGCCGGTTCCGCGAGGTTTGGGTGATCGCCGGGCCGGTCTTTGGGGCCAGGCCGGCGCGGCTGGCGCGACGCGTCGCGATCCCCGAGGCTTTCTTCATGATCGTGGTCGACGAGAACGAAGGCCGCGTCCGCGCAGCCGCGTTTCTGTTGCCGCAGGATCTGCCGGACGGCGCGACGTTGCCGGACTATTTGGTGAGCATCGATGAGATCGAAATGCGGACGGGCCTCGATTTTCTGCACGAGCTGCCCGACGCCGCCGAGGACCTTCTGGAGGCGAAGAAGATCGAGCGGGTGTGGTAGCCCCTACCCTGAAGC
>JAEWIY010000187.1 GCA_023386835.1 Verrucomicrobiota bacterium | reverse complement strand
ATGCTGTGGTGGCTCGTCGGCAGTTCGGCTTTCATGACGCAGTTCAGCGCCTGGACGTTCACCGGCGCGGCCTCGAAAGCCTACACGGACGGCTGGCCGGTTTTTGTGATCTTTTTTGCCAATGCCGCCGGGTTCGGCATCTGCGCCCTCTACTTTGCCGCCCGCGCCCGGCAGATGCGGGTGATCACGCCGCTCGAAGGAGTGCGGCAACGTTTCTCGCGGGCCAACGAGCAGATCTTCACCTGGATGCAGATCCCGCTGGGCACGCTCTACGCGGGCATCTGGCTGAACGGCCTGGCGGTGTTCCTCTCGGCCGCGTTCGGTTTTGAGCTGGAAACGACCATCCTGGTGACGGGATTAATCGTCGTTGCCATGACCCTCGCTGGCGGCAGCTGGGCCGCAGTGGCGGGCGACTTCATCCAGCTGCTCATCCTGATGCCGGTGACGATCGTTGCCGCGTTTCTCGCGCTGCGCGAAGTCGGTGGCGTCCGTCCGCTGCTGGACCAACTGCCCGCCGGCCACCTTGATCTGAGCGCGATGGCGACCCAGCCCCTGCTGCTCCTGTGGGTTATCGCGATGTTCATCAAGCAGTACATCTCGACGAACAATCTGTTCGAGTCGTCGCGTTACCTCTGCGTGAAGGACAGCGTGCACGCGCGCCGCTCCGCCCTCCTCGCGAGTGTGCTCTTCGTGGTCGGCCCGGTCGTCTGGTTCATCCCGCCGCTGGCGGCTCGGATCGTGCATCCCGACATCAGCGCCATCTTCCCCGCCCTGCCGAATCCGGACGAAGGCGCGTACTTTGCGATCTGTCTGACCACCATGCCCGCCGGGATGATCGGCCTGCTGCTGAGCGGTATCCTCGCCGCCACGATGTCGTCGATGGACAGCGGGCTGAACCGCAACGCCGGCATCTTCGTGAAGAACTTCTACCAGCCCGTGCTGCGTCCCGGCGCCTCTGATCGCGAGCTGGTGATCACCGGACGCATCACCACCGGGGTGTTCGGTTTGCTCGTGATCCTGGCCGGCCTCAACTTCAGCCGCTGGTCGAACCTCGGCCTCTTCGACCTGATGCAGCAGTTCGGGACCCTGGTGGCGGTGCCTTACACGGTGCCGCTGGTGCTCTGCTTCATTGTCCGGCGCACCCCGCCGTGGTCCGGATGGACGACGGTGCTCGTCTGCTTCATCACGTCCTTTCTCGCCACGCGCTACCTCGATGCCGAATGGGTCGCTTCGACGTTCGGCCGCGAACCGCTGACGCCCAGCGAGAGCAACTACTGGACGGTCATCATCGGCCTCTTCCTCAACGTGCTCGTCGGCACCACCTGGTTCCTCGGCACGCGCGCCTGGTGGGCCCGCACTTCCGCCACGGATCAGGCGCGAATCGAGGAATTCAACGAGCGCATCCGCCGCCCGATCGACTTCGCCAAGGAGGAGGGCGCCGGCAGCGACTCGATGCAGGCGCGGGTGCTGGGCGTGCTCTGCCTGTGGTACGGCGGGTTCATCGCCCTGCTCGCCCTCATTCCGAATCCGCTGCTCGGCCGGATGGGATTCCTGTTTTGCGGTGGCGTCGTGGTCGTGATTGGCCTCGTCCTGCGTCGCGCCTCCCGCCGGAGCCCACCGATGGGTGACGCGCTGCGCGCGATGGGTGGCAGCGCCCCGGCGCCCGCCACGCAAAGCGCCGAGTCGAAATAACCCCGCGCACCCTTTAACTTTGATCTCACTACCCCTCGTCATGCGTTGTCGTTTATTGTTATTAACCGCCGTTTGGATCCAGCGGGTCGAACCACGCCAGTCGCTCGGCGCCCTCCGGTGATGCACAACGCCGGATCCTCTGGCCCCGTGGCGCCCACCGGATCGCCGGTCTGGCGCCATCGTTTGGTCCGTCTGCCGCCTAACCGCGTGTGGCGCACCTACACCGGTGGACGTTTGCTTGACGCCAGCGCCGGCGTGGCTGCACCGCAGGATGGCCGCCATCCTGAAGACTGGCTCGCTTCCACGACGCGTGCGATCAATCCGCCCGAAGCGACGCGCCACGCCAGCAGCCCGGCATCGGTGCCTGAAGGCGTTTCAGTCGTGCGGGTCGGCGACGTGGACTACGACTTCCGCGAGCTGCTCCAAGCGGATCCAAGCTACTTTCTCGGGGACCCCTACGTCGCACAACGCGGCGCCGACTTCGCCCTGCTGGTCAAACGCCTCGATCCGGCGATTCGACTCCACTTTCAGGTCCATCCGACCGCCGCGTTCGCCCGCGAGCGGTTGCAAGCACCCTCGGGTAAAACCGAGGCGTACCACGTTCTCGCCACGCGGCCAGACGTGGAGGACCCGTGTATCTACCTGGGATTCCGACAGACCCCGTCCCGCGACACCTTGCGCTCCTGGATCGTACAACAGGACATCGCCGCGATCACGGCCGCGATGAACCGCATCCCGGTCCACGCGGGTGACACGTACCTGGTTCCCGGCGGAGTTCCGCACGCGCTCGGGGCCGGTGTTCTGCTGATTGAAATTCAGGAACCCAGCGACCTCGTTGTGCGTTTCGAATTTGAACGCGGCGGCTACGTCCTGCCCGAAGCGTCGCGGTTCATGAATCGCGGGTTGGAGTTCGCCCTCGACGTCTTTGATCCCACGCCCTGGCCGCCCACGCGAGTGGCCGTGGAGGCGCGCTGTCAGCCGCGTCGTCGGCGCGCGCTCGGCGTGGACTCCTATCAGGACGACCTGATCGGCCCGGAACGCACGCCGTGTTTCCGCGTGCGCACGTCGACGCTGCACGCACCGGTCAGCAAGGCCGAGGGCGTCGGCCACGTGGTCGTCGTCACCGGCGGCGCAGGCTCCGTACGCGTGGGCGACACGGTGGAGCCACTGGCGCTGCACGATGCGTTTTTTGTGCCCGCCGGCCTGCCGCCGCTCCAGTACCAGCCGGAGCCCGACCTTCATCTTCTTGAATGTTATCCGCCGGCTTGATCCCGGCATTTCCGCCATGGCGACAATTTCACCCGTGCTCGCGCTGCTGACACCTGAGGAGCTGCGCGACTTCCTGCCCGATGCGATGCGACGTGAGTTGCACGAACTCGCGCCCGACCTGCGGGTCGTGGATCCGCTCACGCTCCCTCCGGAGGCATTTCCCGCCGTGCTCAAAGAGGTCAACCCGGCCGTCCTGCTCGCCTGCTGGAAGACACCGCCGCTGCCAGGTGTATTGCCGGACCGGCTACGCTACGTCTGCTATTTCGCCGGCTCCGTGAAACGTCTGGTCAACCGGTCGCATCTGGAACAAGGCCTGCTCGTCACCAACTGGGGTGGCTCGATCAGCCGCATCGTCGCAGAGTGGGCGCTTTTTCACATGTTGTCCTGCCTGCGGCGCGCCACCGCCTGGGCCATCGGCATGCACCTGGAAGGCGCCTGGAAGAACGGCGCCACCGAAACGGCCTCGCTGTTCGGGCGTCGTATCGGCATCCATGGTTTCGGACAGGTGGCGCGGGAGTTGACGGCCCTGCTCCGCCCCTTCGGCACAGCCGTGCAGGTGTTTGCGCCCGATGTGACGGAGGAAGCGGAGAAAGCGTACGGCGTCCGCCGCGCGCCGTCACTTGAAGCGCTGTTCAGCAACAATGACGTCGTGGTGGAGCTTGCCCCCCTGATCCCAGAAACAAAAGGCATCATCACCGAGGATTTGCTGCGACGGATCCGTCCCGGTGGCGTATTCGTCAACGTAGGACGCGGCGCCGTGGTGGATGAGGCCGCTCTGCTGCGAGTCGCGCGCGAAGGAAAGATCCAGGTCGGCCTGGACGTCTTCACCACCGAGCCACTGCCAACGGACTCGCCTTTCCGCGGGCTGCGCAACGTCACGCTTACGCCCCACCTCGCCGGACCCACGACAGACCGGCGGCGCGACGCGGGTGAATTTGCCCTCGCCAACCTGCGGGCGTACGCTGCCGGCGCACCGTTGCAGGCCATCGTCACGCCAGAGGTGTACGATCGCTCGTCCTGATTTCCCCATGATCCACGCTCCCCTTTCCCCCTCGCCGTATCGACACTGGCAGGACCGGGCGCGTCAGTTGCTCAAACCGCTCGCGGCGTTGATGGAAGACGGGCGCGCCGACCTGCCGATCGCCGGGCCCGCGAGCGATCATGATGCGCAGGCGGACCGGTTGGAAAGTTTCGCGCGCCCGCTCTGCCTCGCCGCGCACTACCTGCAGAGTGAACCCGAACCCGACAGCAGCGCCTTCCGTGAGCGGATCGCGGTGTGGTTCCGCCGTGGTCTCGTCATTGGAACGAATCCGCAGCATCCGCAGTATTGGGGTCCGGATGCCAGTTATCACCAGCATCACGTGGAGATGGGCCTGCTCTCAATCGCGCTGCAGATCGCCCCGGAGCAGCTGTGGTATCCGCTCACGGCCGACGAGAAAGCACAGGTGGCGGGCTGGCTCGCGACGGCGCGGGGCAGCGGCATCGTCAACAACAACCACCTCTTCATGTCGGTGCACATTCTCGAGTTTCTCGGGAAACAGGGTCACGGCCACCGCACTGATCGCGCCGTCATCACCGCGCACCTGAACCAACTCGAGACCATGCATCGAGGCGGCGGCTGGTTTGAGGACGGCATCAACCAAGCCTTCGATCACTACAACGCCTACGCCTTCCACTTCTACGGCCTGTGGTGGGCGCGCCTGCACGGTTCAGCCGATCCGGCCCGCGCCGACCGCTGGCGTGCATGGGCGCGGCTGTTTGTCCGGGATTATCAGCATGCGTTTGCCGCGAGCGGTGAACATCCGGCGTTCGGCCGCTCGATGATGTATCGCTTCAACGCGATCGCGGTGTTCGGCCTCGCGGTGGCCGAAGCGGGCACGGACCTGCCGCCCGGACGACTGCGGCGCCTGATGACCCGCAACCTCGACTACTTCCTCGATCGTCCGATTCAACAGGAGCAGGGCTGCCTCTCGTTCGGTTTCACCGACCGATTTGAGGCTTTGGCCGAACCGTATTCATGCGCTGGATCGCCGTACTGGTGCGCCAAGGGATTCTCCGCGCTGCTCGTCCCGCCGACCCATGCCCTCTGGACCTGCCCGGAGGAGCCGCTGCCCGCCGAGACGGGCGACTTCGTGCACGTTATCGCTCCGGCCGGCCTGCTGCTGCGCGGCGTCGGCGGAGAAGTGGAGATCGTCAACGCCGGCTCGATGGTCTCCAACACCCAGCTGCGCTACGGCGCGTGGAAGTGGAGCAAAACCGCCTATCGCACCGGCATCGGGTTCACCCTCGCCGCCGGTGCTCCGGCCACGGACTGGTCGTTGGACAATGCCCTCACCCTTCGACTCGACGACGACCGCGTGTTCGGCCGCCACTCGACGGTCGCGATCGAGATGACCGAGGATCACGTCGGGTACAGCTACGCTCTCGGCGGCAAGATTGGACAGGTGAACACCGGCGTGGAGACGTTCATCTTCTGGCGGGGACCGTGGCTGCTGCAGGTTCACCACGTCGACGTGCGAAATCCCGCCGGGATCCTCACGATTGGCGGCTACGCGCTGCCTCTGACCGACCGTCGCGTGAGCAAGGATGAGACGGCAGCCGACACCCGATTCCTTGCGGGTTGGGCGTCGGACGGGCGCGGAACCGCGCTGCAAGCGCTGCACGGAGCGCTGCAACCCGGCTGGGACGAACGGTTGGACGAAACCTCACCCCGGCGGCACGTCATGGCGCCGTTCCATGTGGCTCCCCTGCTCCGGACCCCCGACCGTATCCAGGGACGTGTGACGTTGGCGGTTCTCGCGTGGGCCGGAACGGACCGCGTCTCCGGCACTCCCTGGCGGATCATCGATCGCGGCCCGGGACGCTGGGAACTCGAACATTCTCAGCACGGTGCATGGGTCATCGAGCATTGGAGCCTGCCTTAGCCGAGGCCTCCAAGGAGCACGCGTCCATCTCGGCTGAATCGCCTCCCTCTTCCTCCGACAGATACCCCTCATGATTTCCTTCCTCCGACACCTCGTCGTCACCGTTCTTCTGGCACTCCCGCTGGCCGCGGCCGCTCCCAACTCGTTCGTTCCCGCGCAGGCGCCGCGCACCTGGGTGTTGTCGGGCCAGGAAGACGCGTTCCGCACCTATGTCACCACCGGCGCCGGGAAGGAGGCCTGGGCGAAGCTGAAGGGCGACTTCGATCGGTTGTTGCTCGACGCCGCGTTGCCCGCGGAGCCGTTGACCTATGGCAACCCCGACCCACGTGTTCGCGATGCGGCAAAAGCCGACCAATGGCGGCAGGCGCAGGACGTCTGCGGGCGGCTGGCCGGCATTGCGGAGGCGGCCACCCTCCTCTGGCGGGTCACAAGCGACCGCGCGTATTTGGAGAAGGCGCGGCAATGCCTCCTCACCGAGGCGAGCTGGAGCCTGGACGCCACCGGCTGGGAAAAGGGACCACGCCCCGGCGGGACCGATGTCTTCTACAACGACGAGGCGCATTTCCGCCTCTGGCGCAAGCTGCCCCAGGTCTTCGACCAGATCCGCGACGAACTGACCGAGGACGACCGCGCGTCCTTGCTTCGTCACTACGCCGAACGTGGCCAGCGCTCGTTCGAGTTCGTCCGGCGCGCCCGCACCGGCGACCTGCAGTACAACTCGCTCGCCGTGATTCCGTCCTCGCACCCGGTCCGCTTCATGCCGATGACCGGCCTCGCTGGGCTGGCCTTGTGGGACGACCTGCCCGAGGCGCGGCAGTGGTGGGCGTTCGCCTACGACTTTTATGCCGAGCGTTTCCCGCCGTGGGGCGGTGATGACGGTGGTTGGGCCGAAGGGGTCGCGTACTGGCGCGGGGTCATCGAGCATGCGGCGTTTCAGGACGCTCTGCTCGCGCTCGGCGATCCCCTGGCGTACGGGAAGCCGTTCTGGCGCGAAACACCGTACTTCCAGGTGTATCATGTGCAGCCCTACCGCCACAGCCAGTTTGGCGATTTGAGCAACGCCGGCATGTTCAACCTCGAGCCCGTCGTGGCGGAATTCGCCCTGCACCTTGCCCGCGTGTTCCAGGACGGACATCTGGTCAGCTATGCCAACTTGTTGACCGATCGCCGTCCGAGCCCGCTGGACCGCGGCCTGGAACAGCTCGATCGCATCTACCCGACGGCCGCCGAGTCGTTGCTGCGCCAATACACCGTGTCGGGCCGCCCGCAACCGGAGGCGCGGCCGCTCTCCAAACTCCCGCCTTACCGCCACTTCGCTGACGTCGGCTGGGTCTCCTTTCACAGCGCCCTCGGAAAACCGGAGTCGGATATTCACGCCACGTTTGTCTCGTCGCCCTACGGCAGCTTCAGCCACAGCCACGCCCATCAAAACGCCTTTGTGCTGAACGCGTACGGAGAGAATCTGGCAGTCACCGGCGCGTATCGGGAATGGCACAACTCACCCCATCACGAAGGCTGGACCCGCCTGACCAAGTCCAAGAACGCGATCCTCATCAATGGTCGCGGACAGAAGCCCAAGGACCTGGCGTCGAAAGGCCGGATCACGCGTTTCACGGTGTCGCCCCGCGCCGCGTGGACCACCGGTGACGCCACGGCCGCGTACGCGCTCGAACAGCCACAGCAGGTGCGACGCGTCACTCGCGACTTCGTTTTCGTGGACCAGCGGTACGTGGTGATCCGCGATGTGGTGGACCTCGCCTCACCCGGTAAGCTGACCTGGGCGTTACACGGCCTGAAGCCAATCGAATGGCAAAACGGTGCAATCGGAACTGCGCTCATCCGCGGCGAGAAGGCCACGTTGACCACCCATCTGCTCTCCCCGCGCAGCACCTTTACCGGCCGCGTCCAACCGAAGGCCGATGTTCCCGTCGATCCGTCCTACGTGCGTGGAACGGCCAGCAACTACTTCACAACGGGCAAATGGGCGGAGCAGAGCCATCTGTTTGCCGACGTCGCCGACGAGCGTGCCCACCATGAGGTGTTCGCCGTCCTCTGGCCCGAGCAATCCGGCGTACCTCGCCTGCCGCTGGCGGTTTCGCTGCACGACGACGGACGCTTGGTAATCAGCCGCCCCGATGGAGGCCGCGACCTGATCCGGCTCACCGATCAGGAGCTCGTGATCGAATAACGAAGTGCGGTACCGACGCCAACGGCGGTTGCGGGAAGAACCGGCCGGCGGGCCCCCCGGCGGCCTGCTGGTTAAAAGCGCATCCGCAAGGTTGATAACGCACGTCGGCCCCGAGGAGTCCGGCCTGCACGTCGCGGCCGCCATCGCGGAAATGAGTAACCCTAGACGCGGATGCTGAAACCGCGGCCGCGCGCGATCTGCGTCGCGCTCGTCTTGGCGCGATCCATTTCACACGGCGCGGCGCGTGTCGCAGCTCCATCGACAAAAAAACGTGCCGTCCGGAGGGACGGCACGTCGCGTAAACCGGGAATCAGAACCGGATGCTGACAGAGCCGATCAAGCGCTCCGGCAAACCGCGGGCTTGGTTGGCCGGGTAGTACTCCTTGTCGGTGACGTTCTTCCAGCTCAGCGAGGCAGACAGGTCACGGCCCGCCCAGCGCCAGTCGTAACCCACCACGAGGTCGAAGATCGTGTAGTCGTCAAAGAACAACGTCGGATTCGCCGTGCGCTGCGCCTTCTCGCCGGTGTAGACGAAGCCGCCGCCCAGCCAAAGCCCCTGCACCGGACCGTCGGCAAACGTGTAGCGGGTCCACAACGACGCCAGGGTCTCGGCCGAGCCCTCGGGCACCGCGCCCCGGATCAGCGCGACGGCCTCGTTGTACGCCGCCACGTACGCCGCGCTAGCATTCACCGGCAGCGCGGGCGGAGTAAACTGGGTCGTCTTGATGTCCATGAACGTCGCGGTCGCGTAGATCTGCCAGTGGTCGAGCGGTGAGAACGTCACCTCCAATTCAATACCTTCACTTTCATCGACCGTGCCCTGCCGGGTGATCGTCGGGAACTCCTGCCCTTCAAAGACATTGACGGTCTCGCGGAAGCGGAGCACGCGGTTCTCACGCTCGAGGTGGAAAAGCGAGACGGTCGACGAGATGCGTCCGTCGAGGAAATCAGTCTTCACACCCACCTCGTAACCTTTGCCGGTCGTGGGTTCGGCGGGCGCACTGATCGTCACCCGGTTGGTGCCGGTTGTCGGCTGGGCCGGATTAAACGCCGGGTTGAACAACGTGAGGTTGCGCTCCTCGATGAAGAACGATTCCGAGTAGCTCGCGAACAGCAGCAGGTCACGGCGCGCCTTGTAGCCAATCCCAAACTGCGGCGTGGTCTTGGTGGCGGAATACGGCGTGTCTTCGGCCCCCGTCAGCCGGTTGATGCCTTCCGACTCGGTGCGGTTGTAGCGCGCGCCGCCGATCAGGATCAGGCGATCGTCGAGCAGACTGGCGTTCAGGACGCCATACACGGCGCTTTCCTCGCCCCTGCTCGCAGTCCGGGCGTTCCAGGGCAGCACCAGCTCATCATAGCTGCCGGTGTTATCCCAGGTGGCGGGGTTGTTGTAGTCCCACGGCTGGAGGTGCTGCGCGGGCGTGGTCGCGTTATTCGGCGTGCCGGCCGGCGGATTGGACGTGCTCTGGCGGCGCTGCAGTCCCCCTTTCAGATCGCTGAGAAACGCACCGAGCAGCGGCTTGAGCGTGACCTCACCAAGTTCGATTCGTCCGGCGAGCTCAACCTGGTAGGAATCCGAACTGCCGAACGACTCCTCGAGCCGCTTGCGCCGGGTCAAATGGGCCGTGCCGGTCTTGCCAGGATCGGCCAGCACGGCGCCCGGGTTGGCCCGCAGCTCCGCCACATAGTCGAAACGGTTGCGGGTGGCCAGGTAGGCCGCCGCCGGAGTGATCGTGAACTCCGCAAGCCCGGTCAGCTTGTTGCCGATGTAGTACTCGTTCCAGGCGTAGTTGGCCCGCGCCGTCCAGTTCTCGCCCAGCCGGAGAGTGTATTCAACGTTCAGTGACTCGAAGTCGGACTTCCGATAATCCTCGCGACCGACGTAGTTGAAATCCCTCGGCAGCGGCGGATACCCGATGAACCCCAGGTTCAGGTTGCCGACGTCGATGTAGGCCTGGGCACGGTCCCGGGCGGCCACGTTCGAGAAATTGGCGGCCGTGGGCGAGACGTTGACCGCCAGGTTCGGGTTCATGCCGACGAGCGGATCCTCCCGACGGCGGAAACGCTCGTAGTCCACGATCAACGTGGAGTTCTCGGTCACGCGGAAGGACACGCTGGGGGCCAACAGGCGCGAGTTACTGTCCCCGGGATTCGCCCATTCAAACCCGTCCTCGTAGGCGCCGACCACACGCGCCTGCACGCGGCCGCCCAACACGGCATGGTTCACGTCGACTTCAGTCCGCCAGAAACTGTCGGTGCCGATCTGCTGGCGCAGCTGCACAAACGAGTCGTTCTGCGGCCGCTTCGTGATGTAGTTGACGGTACCGCCCGGCGTGATCTGCCCGTAGAGCAGCGACGCGGGCCCCTTGACGATCTCCACGCGCTGGATGTTGCCGGCATCCACGTAACGATTGCCGATGAATCCGTTGCGCTGCGGAGTGACGTCGCCGTCGAATCCACGAATTGAATACCGGTTGTTGCCTTGGGTGAATTCTTTCGCGCCGCTCGTCACCCCAGGCGCGTAAATGGCGACATCCATCAGCTCACGCGCGCCGATGTCGTTGATGAACTGCTCCGTGAAGGCGCTGACGGCGAACGGCAGGTCCTTGATCGGCGTATCGATGCGCGTGGCGGACACGGAGTTGCCCGCCCGATAGCCGCGGTCGGACGCGGTCGAGACTTCGAAGGCCGACAGGACCACGGTCTCCTCATCGGTTGGCGCCGCCGGTTGACCCGGCAACGACGCAGCCGAGAGCGCCAGCAGGCCACAACCGGCAAAACGAAACAAGGGCGCCGAAACGGCACCCGGTCGGGTAGTTCTCATAAGCATGGGGTGAGGCGGAAACGAAGGGGAGCAATGCCCTTGACGCCTAATATCTATTAACTGCAGGCTGCTGCCAAGCGAAAAGCAACCAAACCGGACACCGCCCCAGATCAGGCCGAGTAGACGCCGCCGTTGATGTCGAGCGTGGCGCCGGTGATGAAACCATCGTACTCACCGGCGAGAAACACCACCGCCCGGGCGACGTCCTCCGGTCGCCCGGCCCGGCCCAGCGGAATGCCGGCGATCGTCGCCTGCGCCGAGGCCTCGCTCGTGTGCGTCGCATGAAACGCCGTACCGAGGATCAACCCGGGCGCAACGGCATTGACTCGCACACCCGCCGGTCCGAGCTCGGCCGCCAGCGCCCGCGTGAAGGTGAGCACGGCGCCCTTGGCGGTCGAATAAGCGAGGGACCCCGGATGCCCACCCTTGCGACCAGCCAGGGAAGAGAGATTCACAATACTCGCACCACCAGAGGCTTCGGCCGCCTCTACGAGGTGAGGTGCGGCTGCCCGGCTGACGCGGCGCATCGTGCCGAGATTCAATTCCATCACCTCGCTCCAGAAGTCGTCATCTGCCTCGATTAACGTGCGCCGTGCCACCAGAGAGCCCGCATTGTTGATGAGGATATCGAGGCCGCCGAGCGCGCCCACGGCGGCCTCAACGAGGCGTTCACTTTCTCCCGGTTGCATCAGGTCAGCCGTGAGCGTGTGGCAGCAGCCGGCCACCGGCGCGCCGCTCAGCAAAGCCGCGGCCGCCGCCGCACTGGAGCGGTAATGCACAAACACCGAGCACCCGGCGGCCAGCAGCTCTCGCGTAATGGCCGCTCCAATACCCTGGGCCCCGGCGGTGACCAGGGCGCGTTTGCCATCCAGCCGGCGGGGAGTCGTCATGCCAGCACCATTCATTTTTATCAGGCCGACGTCAACCGCCGCCACAATATGGACCCGCGCCCCACCCACTGTTAGCCCGTGTTAGGAGCGCGAATGGAACGACGGCGACAGCGGGAAAGGGTTGGCCCGACCGGAGGGTCCTCACAAGGTGGACACGTCCAGTCCAGTCCTGCCGTGGTCCGCCTCACCGCCGTTCAATTTACCCGCCTCGTCCTCGCTTTCGTCGCCGGCGCCCTCACAGGCTGCGATCGCTCGCCGCCTGCCCCCGTCACGCGTACCGTCGTGCCCCGCACGGCGCCAGCCGAGTCCTTCCTCTCCTACCTGCAGCCGCGCGAAGTCGGCGCCGGGCTCGGAGCACCGCACCCGTGGATCGCGCACGTGCTGGCCGCGGACCTCGATCAGGATGGGCGCCTCGATATCATCGCGTGCGAGGCGCAGCAGAACCAGGTGATCTGGCTGCGCCAGGTGGAGGGCGGGCGCTTCGAGGAACACGTCATCGCCGATCACGTCCTGGCGCCCGTGCACACCGAAGTGGCGGACCTCGATGGGGACGGAGACCTGGAGGTTCTCGTCTCCGTGATGGGTTATGTGTTTCCCAACAACGACCGGATCGGCGAGGTGCTCATCCTCGAGAACAACGGACAGCAACGCTTCACGCCGCGCGTGGTGCTGGATCAAACCTCCCGCGTCACCGACATCAAAGCGGCCGATCTCAACGGTGACGGACGGCTCGACCTGGTGGTAGGACAATTTGGATACGACCAAGGTGAGGTGCGTTGGCTCGAACGGATTGGCCCGTGGGAATTCAAACCGCATGTGCTGCTCGAGCTCTCCGGCGCCATCAATGTCCTGGCCGCCGACTTCACAAGCGACGGACGGCTGGATGTCGTGGCGCTGATCTCGCAGCAGTGGGAGGAGATTTACCTGTTCGAGAACCACGGCAACGGGCAGTTCGGACGCAAGCGGCTCTGGGGCTCGACCAATGAGGACTTCGGCAGCAGCGGAATCGCCTTGGCGGACCTGAACCGCGACGGCCGACCCGACATCCTCTATACGAACGGCGACGGATTTGGACCGGCCGCACAACCCGGGCCGCGTCCTTGGCACGGCGTGCAATGGCTGGAGAACAGGGGCGGCGGCGTGTTCCGCTACCATCGCGTCGGCGACCTGCCCGGCGCGTACTCTCCGGTGGCGGTCGATCTCGATGGTGATGGCCACTTGGACATCGTGGCCTCGAGTGCCTACGCCGACTGGGACAAACGTCAGACCGCGCCGGCCTCGCTGATGTGGTTTCGCAATGACGGCCGACTCAACTTCACCCCGCGCGTGCTCGCCCGGCGTCCGAAGGATTTGATTACGCTCGCCGCCGGCGACTTCAGCGGAAACGGGGAAATCTCGCTTGTCACCGGCGGATTCTACGTCGCACCGCCGTACGAAAACATGGGCCGCATCACCCTCTGGACCCGATGAAACGGCCGCGTTTCACCCGCCGCACAGTCTTGGTGCTCGTTGTCGTCCTCCTGTTGCTGGCGGCCGGCGGAGCGGGCCTGGCGTGGCAGCG
>JAEWIY010000154.1 GCA_023386835.1 Verrucomicrobiota bacterium | reverse complement strand
TTGTCGCCCGTGAACAGGTTGCCGTGCTCGTCGAAGACCAGTTCCTGCGGGTTGCGCAGGCCGGTGGCGAACACCTCCATCTCCGTGCCATCGGGATTCGAACGAAACACCGCGCCCTCGTCCGGCACGGCGATGACGGTCCCTTCCTTCGTTTCGACGTGTGTGCCGCGGTCACCGATCGAGAAGTACAACTTGCCGTCGGGGCCAAACGCCAGGCCGTGGAAGTCGTGACCGGTGTACCCAAAACGTACCCCGAAGCCGGTCAGCAGTTCCTCGCGCTTGGTGGCGACCGTGGCGTCCGGGGTGTCGCCCTGCAGGAGCCAGAGGCTGGGGATGTTGGTGAACCAGACCTGGCCCTTGCGCGCGAGCACGCCGGACGCGATGCCGTCGAGGGTGGTGTTGAACGTGTCGGCGAAGATCGAGCTGTGATCGGCGACGCCATCACCATCGCGATCCTCGACCAGGCGGACGAGTTCACTCTCGAGCGCAAGCTGCTTCGCCTGCTCCGGACCGAAGACCTCCTCGATCATGCGCCGGCGATCTTCCACGGTGCGCAACGCGAGGTCCTGTTCGAGCATGCCCATGTAGTTGCGAATATCGAGCACGCTGGAGCGGTACCGATAGGTCTCCGACACAAACAGTCGGCCGTGTTCGTCGAACGCGATCGCCACCGGGTTGGCCAGCATCGGCTCGGCGGCCCAGAGATTTACCTTCAAGCCGGGAGCCACCTGGAACCGCGTGATGGCCTTTTGCGCGTCGTCCGACGCCTCCGCGACGTCGGGCTCAGGGCTGCGCTCCATCGGCTCGAGCACGAGCGTTTGGGCTGGCAGCCACAAGGTACCGAGCAGTGACAAGAAAGGGGTGAACCGACGCACGGCGGAAATCATGGGTAAAGGGAACGACTGGCGGATGCGGTGGGCTGGGGCAAGAACCTGCTGTTGTCGAAAGCGCCTTGGACCGTATGGTGCGCGTCAGGTTACCCACATGCATACTCGTCGTCGTTTCCTGCACCTCGTCACCGCGGCCTCAGCGGCCGCCGCCACCGGCTCGGTCTTGCGCGCCCAAACGCGGCCGGCTGATCCGCCCTGGTTCAAGATCTCGCTGGCCCAGTGGTCGTTAAACCGCGAGTTCTTCGGCGGGCAGTTGGACGCGCTGGACTTCGCGCGAATCGCCAAGCGGGACTACGGCCTCGCGGCGATCGAATACGTGAATCAATTCTATCGCGACAAAGTGACGCCCGCGACGCTGGCCGAGCTCAAGACCCGGTCGGAAGGCGAAGGGGTTCGCAACGTGCTGATCATGTGCGATGGCGAGGGGCGGCTGGGCGATCCGGACTCGGCCGCACGGTCGCGCGCGGTCCGCAATCATCTCAAATGGCTGGAGTGGGCGCGTGAACTCGGCTGCCACTCGATCCGCGTCAACGCCGGCTCCACGGGCAGTTATGAAGAGCAACAGCGACTGGCCGCCGATGGGTTGCGCTCGTTGTGCGAACTGGCGGATCCGTTCGGCTTAAACGTGATTGTTGAGAATCACGGCGGACTCTCCAGCAGCGGCGCCTGGCTCGCCGGCGTGATGCGCGAAGTGAATCATCCGCGCTGCGGCACGTTGCCGGATTTTGGCAACTTCCGGATCAGCCCGGCCGAGGAGTACGACCGCTATCGTGGCACGGCGGAGCTGATGCCTTGGGCGAAGAGCGTCAGCGCGAAGACCTTCGCGTTCGACGCCGACGGCAATGAAACGACGATCGATTACCCACGCATCATGCGGATCGTGCGCGACGCCGGTTTCCGCGAGTACGTGGGCATCGAGTTTGAAGGTCCGACCGCCGCGCCCGCCGGTATCCGTGCCACCAAGACGCTGCTCGAGCGGCTGGGTGGCACCGCCTGATCAAACGTCGCAGATCTGCACACCCTGTCGGAGTGAGCCGAGCTTGTCGGCCCGGGCCGGAATGAATTCCTGGCCGACAAAGCCCTTGTAGCCCGTCTCGACGATCGCGCGCATGACGGCGGGGTAGTAGATTTCCTGCGACTCATCGATCTCGTGCCGGCCCGGCACGCCACCGGTGTGGTAGTGGCCGAAGTAGGCGTGATGGGTCCGGATCGTCTGGATCAGGTCACCCTCCATGATCTGCATGTGGTAAATGTCGTAGAGCAGCTTGACCCGTTCGGAGCCCACCTGCCGGCACATCTCCACGCCCCACGAAGTCCGGTCGCACATGTAGTCCGCATGGTTCACGCGGCTGTTCAGCAGCTCCATGCACACCGTCACACCGTGCTTCTCGGCGATCGGAGCGACGCGCTTCAGGCCCGCCACGCAATTGGCGAGGCCTTCCTCATCACTCAGGCCGGCGCGATTGCCGGAAAAGCAAATGATGTTCGGATGGCCGCCGCGGGCGGCGAGCGGAATGGTCTCCTCGTAGAACTTCACCAGCCGGTCGTGATTCTCCCGGCGGTTGAACGCTTGCGGGATTCCGCCCGGTGCCCCCGAGACCATCGCACACTTCAGCCCGTGTTTCTCCAGTACCGGAAAGTCGGATACGCCGACCAGCTCGACCGACTCGAGCCCGATGGCCGCGGCGGCGCGGCAAAGCTCCTCCAGTGGGATGTCCTTGTAGCACCACTGGCAGACGGAGTGCCGGATGCGGCCCTTCAAGTCCGCCGGGAGCGCCTTCTCGGCGGCGGCCAGCGGGGTGGAGAGCAGGGAAGCAGAGGCCATGAGCGTGGTTGTGGAAGCGAGGGTGTGCAGCGCCGTCCGGCGCGTGATCGAGGGGGCCATGCGCGCAATCTATTTGTCGACCGGAACCTGCCAAGCCCGTTGGCGACCGACCCGTCAGCGGCGCTTGAAGACCCGGAAGAGAAAAATGAGCGAAGGCAGCAGGATCACGGTGCCACCGGCCAGCGCATAGAGGAGCAGCCGCTGGGTGATCTCCGGCGCGGCGGTGTTCCAGATCGTCACATCCGGCAGGATTAAGTGTGGATATTGAGCCAGGCTCCAGCCGGACAGGATCGACGTGACCTGGACGATGGCGCCGGCCCGCGCCAGCCGGAAGCGGCGCTTCAGCAGCGCGGAGAGGGTCAGCAAGGCGCTCAGGCTCGTCAGCGCGAGCAGCCAGGGCGCCCACCATTGGGTGAGACGTTCGTACATCGCGGAAGCACCGCCGTATTTTGCCGCGAAGAAGACGAACGCGGAAATCGGGGCCAGCGCCAACCCGCTCCACAAGGCACGTCGCCGAAAATCCTCCTGCACCTCGGGATCGTCCGCCGCATCGACGGTCAGGTACACCGCCGCGAGGAAGGAGAACAGAGCGAGTGCGAACAAACCGCAGCTGAGTGCAAACGGCTGCAGCCAGCCGGCGAAGAACCCCGTCGTGACACGACTGCCGTCGACGCGGATCGCGCCGGAGGCGAGTGCGCCGAGGCATTGGCCCTGCAGGAAGGGCGTGACGAGGCTGGAAATGCCAAAGAGGGTGCTCCAGCGCCGCTGCACGCGGTCGTCCTTCGCATCGTATTTCCGGAAGACAAAAGCCGACCCACGCGCCACAATGCCGAGCAACATCGCCGTGAGTGGAATGTGCAGCGCGGTCATCATCACCGCAAAGGCGCGGGGCCACGCGGTGAACAGCAGCACGACCACCAGGATCAGCCAGACGTGATTGGCCTCCCAGATCGGCGCGATCGCGTCAGCGACGAGCCGGCGCTGGCGCGCCGCCCGGGGACCGCGCGCCCACAGATCCCACATGCCCCCGCCGAAGTCCGCCCCGCCGAGCAGGGCGTAGAGGAGCAGCGAAGCGAGGGTGATCAGCGCGATCAGGGTCTCGGTCATGGCAGGTCCGTCGCCGGCATGTATTCAGCAATTCCTGACATCCATTCAGCGCGGCACCGGCAAACCCGGCGCGGTCTCGAGGAATTGTCGCTTCAGCAGGAAGACGAGGATCACCGACAGGACGAGGTACACGAGCGTGAAGGTGACAAACGGCACCACGAGTCCCGGCATGGGCGTGACGGCATCCCGTGTGCGCATGACGCCGTAGATCACCCACGGTTGGCGGCCCAGTTCGGTGACGAACCAGCCAGCCTCGATTGCAATGAAGCCAAGCGGCGTCGCCAGGACCAGGGCCTGCAGCAGACGACGTTGTTGCGGAAAAGGACGGCCGCGCCACCAGACCCATGCGCTCCAGGCGGTCAGCAACAGCATGAGCACGCCGCAGCCGACCATCACATCGAAGGACGCGTGGACGAAGGCGACATTCGGCCACTCCTCGCGCGGCACCTGGTCGAGGCCCGGCACCACGGTCTCTGGTGAGTGACCGACCAGCAGGCTCAACGCCGACGGAATTTCGATCGCGCCGCGCACCACCTGTTCATCACTCGAGGGCCATCCGCCAATCACGAAAGGAGCGTGCGAGCGCGTTTCATAGTGCGCTTCCATCGCCGCGAGTTTGACCGGCTGCAGTTCCGCCACGCGCCGCGCTGCGAGGTCGCCCGACAGCAGCTGTAACGGCGTACTCACGCAGGCGAGCCCGAGACCGAGCTTGAAGGCGAGACGGTGGAACTCACTTTGCGGATGTCGGAGAAGAAAGTACGCATGGATACCCGCGACCAGGAAGCCGGTGGCGACGAACGCGGCCAACGTCATGTGCAGCGTCTGGTGCAGACTGGCCGGATTTAACATCGCCGCGATCGGATCGATGTCGGTGAACGTGCCGTCCGCCTCCCGCGTGAACCCCTGGGGCGCGTTCATCCAGGCATTGGCCGTCACGACGAAAATGCCGGACAGGATGCCGCTCAACGCGACCATCACCCCGCACAGCCAGTGCCAGACCGGCCGCATCCGTTTCCAACCGTAAAGAAACAGCCCCAGGAAGATCGCCTCGGTGAAAAAGGCGAAACCCTCGAGGGAAAACGGCATGCCGATGATTGCGCCGGCATGCTCCATGAAACCGGGCCACAGCAGGCCCAGTTCAAACGAGAGCACGGTCCCCGAGACGGCTCCGACCGCAAAGAGGATTGCGGTGCCCTTGGCCCAGCGTTTCGTCAGGTCCAGGTAGATCGCGCGACCGGTGCGCAGGTAGAGCCCCTCGGAGATCGCCATCACCACGGGCATGCCGATGCCGCCGGTGGCAAAGATGATGTGGAAAGCGAGCGACAACCCCATTTGGGCCCGCGCGAAGTCCAAGTCGCTCATCAGGCCGCCAGCAAAGGCGGCCTGGGCGTCGGCGCAAACGGATGCGCCGCAATCGGATCATCTATAAGCTCGGCCCGTCGCGCGAACAGAGCCTGGCATGAGCCGGGTCGGCGACGGCAACTTGGCCGTCGTCACAACCAGGCTTAGAAGTCCGACGTCTGGACGGAGCGGGGCGCCTCTTCGACTTCAGCGAGTGAATACGCGTCGTCCGCGTGGCGGTTGTGCTCCCGATGATACAGGCCGAACAAGCCGAGGAGAAACAGTGCCCACGTACCCGCGAGCCCGATACTCAGACCGAGCAGGCCCCATTTGAAGGCGCCAAGCGTACACGCCACGATCCCGGCGCAAGCGGTCGCCACCACCAGGATCAAGGCGAAAGAGGCTATCCGACGATCGGGGGTTGCACGCGGCATGCCGTCTTTATCGGCCGCCATCCCGACGACTTAACCGGGCAGTTTCAAGAATCTTCGGTTAAAATGTGCGTCACAAATTGCGTACAGCCACGGCCATACGCGTGGTTGCGCGCTCGGCGCGCTGGTCGCGACGGTAGACTTCGGCCAACCCACTCAGGAAAAGGCCCCACGTTGTGGCGACCCCGGCCATCAAACCCCAAGCGTGGCCGCCCGTCGCACCGACCGCGCAGATCACCGCGCCGCCACCGGCTGTTGTGAGGATCAAGAGACGAGTGGCCAGAGGGGCCGAGCAGGAGAGGGTAACCGGCCGTGGACGCATGACCCCGAGATTGCGGTGGTGCGCAGCGTCGGAAACGGGAAAGGGTACGCAGTCTCGGGAGACTTTTGCGTAAGGGTGCGGCCCAAGGCGCGCAAAGTCCGCTCCCCGGGCATTTGCCCGAGGGCGTGGCCGGGCATTCTCGGGGCACTCCAGCATCGCCGCGGCGACGCAGGCTGGTACGGTTGTGGGTGCCGGCGGAACTGCATCCGTTCCCATGAACTCAGCCATCCTCTTCATTCATGGCATGTTCACCACGCCGCGTTTTTGGCAGCCGTGGGTGCATTTCTTTTCACTCCGAGGGTATCATTGCCTGGCGCCGAGCTGGCCGTTTCACGACGGGGAGCCGGCGCAGTTGCGTGAACGTGGCGTCCCGGGCCTGGGTGACCTGCGACTGGATGCGGTGATCGAGACGTTTGCGGACTATGCCACGCGGCTCGGACCGGAGAGGCCGGTGATCATCGGACACTCTCTCGGGGGCCTGATCGCGCAGGTCTTGATCAGCCGTGGGCTCGGCCGCGCGGCGGTTTGCATCAGCTCAATGGCGCCCAACCGCATGCTCTCGCTCGACTGGCATATCCTGCGGGCCGGTGCCGCGATGGTGAATCCGCTGGCCGGCGACCCGGTGTACCTGCCCTCACCGGCGTTTTTCCGCGAGGCGTTTGCCAACCGACTGACCGACGCCGAGGCCGACGCCCTGTACCGCGAACATGTCGTGCCGGAGAGCCGCAACATCCTGCGCGACGCCCTCGGCCGTAGCGGTCAGCTGGACCTCACCCGTCCTCATGCGCCTATGCTGTTCGTCGGTGGCACCCGCGACCACGTGGTGCCGGAGAAGCTCAACAAGCGCCTCGTCGACGCCTACAGCGACCCGGAGAGTGTCACCGACTTCCATGAGTTCGACGGGCGTGGTCATTTGATCTGCCACGAGCCGGGCTGGCAGACGGTGGCGGCGTTTGTTGAAAGCTGGCTGACGGCGCGGGTGGCGGGGCAGGCGCCAATTGGGTTCATGATTCGCTGAGAGCGAGTTGCGTCGCGGCGAGCTCACGACCACGGTCAGCTCAACGGCATGAACGTGGCGCACCAGGAGCAGCTCGACGCGGTGATCATCGGATCGGGGCCCAATGGGCTGGCGGCGGCCGTGACCCTGGCAGAGCACGGCTGGCGGGTGCGGGTCTGCGAAGCCGCGGAGACGATCGGCGGAGGCACCCGGACGCAGGCGCTGACGTTGCCGGGCTTCGTTCACGATGTTTGCTCGGCCATTCACCCGATGGCGGTGGCTTCGCCATTTCTGCGGACACGCCCGTTGGCGGATTACGGCCTCGAATGGATCTGGCCCGAGGTGCAAGTCGCGCACCCCTTGGACGACGGGACGGCGGTGGCGGTTTATCGCGATCTCGAGCGAACGGTGGAGTCGTTTGGCGAGGAGGGGGCACACTACCGGCGGCTGATGGAGCCATTGGTCAAGGAGGCCACGAAACTGCTCGATTCGGTGATGGCGCCGTGGGGCTTGCCGCAGCATCCGGGGATTCTGGCGCGTTACGGCTGGCTGGCGTGGCGTTCGGCCGAAGCCGTCGCGCGCAGCCAGTTTGGCGGGCCGCGAACCCGCGCGTTGTTCGCCGGGGTGGCGGGGCACGCCGTGGTGCCGCTTGATCAGCCGTTTTCGTCGGCGGTCGGTTTGGTGCTTTGTGTGGCCGCGCACGCGGTGGGTTGGCCGGCGCCCAAAGGGGGCTCGGCGGCCATCACCACGGCGCTGGCGCGTTATCTGGAAAAGCTCGGTGGGCGCATCGAAACCGGCCGCCCGATCGAGCGCCTGGCGGATTTACCGGCCGCCCGGGTCGTGCTGTTCGACACCAGTCCCAGCGCGCTGGCGCGGATTGCGGGGGCGGCTTTGCCGGCAGGATATCGGGGGCGGCTCACGCGGTTCCGCCATGGTCCGGCTGCGTTCAAAGTGGATTGGGCGCTCTCGGGTCCGATCCCCTGGAGCGCGCCCGAGTGCCGGGCCGCCGGCACGGTTCACGTCGGGGGTACATTCGGCGAGGTCGCAGACGCCGAGCTGGCGCCCTGGCAGGGGCAGGTGCATGCCCGGCCGTACGTCTTGGTGGCGCAGCAGAGTGTGTTCGATCCCACACGAGCACCCGAAGGGCAGCACACCGGTTGGGCGTACTGTCATGTGCCGAACGGAAGCCAGGCGGATCAACTCGATGCAATCGAGCGGCAGATCGAGCGGTTTGCGCCCGGCTTTCGCGACCGAATCCTGGCGCGCTCGGTTATCCGGCCGGCTGAATTTGCGGCGTTGAATTCCAACTATGTGGGCGGTGACGTCGTAGGCGGCGCGCAGGACTGGGTGCAGCTGCTGGCCCGGCCGATGTTGCGCGTGAATCCGTCCGCGACCCCGAATCCGCGCATCTTCCTGTGTTCGGCTTCGACGCCACCCGGCGGCGGAGTGCACGGCATGTGCGGCTATCTCGCGGCCCAATCGGCGTTGCGCCGGGCCGCGCGGCTGCCCGTTACCGCTTTCTAGGGGCCGGAGGTGCGGCGGTTTTCTTCAAGCCGACGCACGGAACGGCGCCGCGACCGCAGTGGGTTCACTGAGCGAGAGGACGTATTCGTCAGATAACTATGGTATCGGCGGAACCCCTATAAAGGTTCGTGGTCGGTGCGGGCGCGTACCCCGCACATGCCCCGTCCCCCTTGGTTTCTCCCTCAGCTTCGCCTCACTTGGAATGAGGAGCTGCGCCAACTGGCGCAACAGATGCAGAGCGTCAGCTCCCGGCTCGGAACTCCGGCAGAACGTGATGATGACCTCGCGACGGCGCGTGCGTTGGGTGCGCGGGTGAAGACGCTGCAACTGGCGCTAGCCGGCCTGGGCGCATTGCACCAGGAGCGGACGGTTCGGCCGCGCCGGGTCATTCGCCCCAAGGCTCCGCTCGAGGTGGTGAGTCCCACGCTCGAGCGCCACATCGCCTGAGCCGGCGCCGGCTTCCGTTCGCTCAGCGGCTGCTGCGCGCGTCCGGCAAGCGCGGATGGGAGGGAATCAGGACCTCGGCATCGACGTCTTCCGCGGTGCGGATCGAACCGCGGCGTTGCAGGTACCAAGCCGTGCCCCAGCAGAAAAGCGCCCAGGCGGTGCCCGCGGCCCAGCCGGCGACGACGTCGGTGGGGTAATGAACGCCCAAATACACGCGGCTCATGCCGATCAGCAGCGTGATGACGACTGCCGTGACGACGAAGTAGATTTTCTCCCGGCGGTGCGCGACCGTCTGTGCGAGCAGAAGTCCCATCGTCAGGTAGAACGCGGCCCCAACCATCGAATGCCCGCTCGGGAAACTCATTGAGACCTCCTCCGTCAGATGCGGCACAGCCGTGGGCCGCCCCCGTCCGAAGAGGTCCTTCAACCAAGTGCTCAGCAGATATCCGCCAAGGGTGGCGGCGAGAATCAGCAGCGCCGTCCGCACTCGTCGCCGCATCATCAACAGCCCGACGATCAGCGCGGTGACCAAGGTCAGAACAAACGCGCTACCCAGCGCGGTCACGTCGCGCGCCATCTCCGGCATCCATCGCGGCCCGATGCCCTGGTTGGGGTCCTCGGTTTGGCGAAAGGCGCTCAGGATGCGGTTCTCAGTCGCCTCAAATTCGCCTCGCGGGGCCCGTTGCGCCAGTTCCACAAAGCCCCACACGCAAGTCACGAACAGCAGGGCAATGAGGACGAGCAGGACGCGCTGGTAAGTCTCGTCGGGCCAGAGGCGGGTTGGGGCAGGCATGGTGGTTAAAGGATAAGAGCAGCCGCAGTCCGCAAGAACGGACGTGGTCGGCGGTGCGGGTGAACCGACCGCTGGAAAGGACGTTGGCGCGACGATTCTGCAGGATTGTCTGAAAGATGACGGGGTCGTGCTGCGTTTTAGCCCGGTGCATGCGCGGCCTGCTCGTTACTGCCACTCCTCGGCTCGTCTCCGCCTTTCGTCGGCGCGTCGCCCGAACGGCGCGCGTTGGGTGCCTCGTGATTGTCGGCGGCTGTGGCGGGTTGCGGGCA
This sequence comes from Verrucomicrobiota bacterium, assembly GCA_023386835.1. Taxonomy (GTDB): domain Bacteria; phylum Verrucomicrobiota; class Verrucomicrobiia; order Opitutales; family Opitutaceae; genus Actomonas. The sequence continues at coordinate 4,427 of JAEWIY010000154.1, read as the reverse complement.
CAGGACATGGCGATGCTGACCACGTCGCAGCTCCAGCAGCAGGCGCAGCACGCGGTCGAGCGCCAGCAGTTCGAGGCGGCGGTGCCGGCGTTGGCCGAGTTGGAGCGCCGGTTTGGCGGAAGCACAGATCCGGCGATCGTGCAGGCGCGCGAGAGCATCCTGTACTTTCTTGGGCTCGGTCGATTGCAGGCGGGCGAATTTGCCGCAGCGGCTGGGCACTTCCGGGAATTCGCCGAGCGCTACCCCACCGCGCGGTCGGTGCCGACGGCGCGGTTGTTGGCGGCCGACTGTGCGTTCTACCAGTCGCAGTTTGCCGAGGCTCGGGAGAGCTATGACGCCTTGCGGCGCGACCCGGCTGCGTTGGGCGCGTTGGACGCCACACAGGTGCTCGGGCTCTTTGAGCGGCTGAGCGATTGTTGTTTTGCGGCCAAGGCCTGGACGGACGGCGACGAGATTTTCCGGACATTCGCTGACCTCGCCCGACGCCACGTGGAACGCACGGTGGCCGCGGAGAAGATCGCAAAGGCGGAATCGTACCGGCTGCAGGCGGCAATCGGGCGCGACGATCTCGAGGCGGCGTTGACCGTCCTGCCGCGCCTGGCTGGAGGCGCTGGGGCAAGCCGGTATGACTTGGCGTTGAACCTGGCGCTGGTTCGTGGTGGCGACGCGTGGTACGAACGCGGTGCACACGCGGAAGCCCTCCATTTTTATGAGCAGGTGCTGCGTCCCGATGAATTGCGGCACTATTGGGAAACGACGATCCGGCAGCTGGAGCAGCAACAGCTGGCGGTGGCAGGTGTGACCTTCCTGGCGGGGCGACGACAGGAACTGGAGCAGGGACTCGCGAAGGCGCGCCAGCACCAAGCACAACTGACGCAAGCGATGGCGGATCCACAAGCAGACTACACGGGTGCGCTGTTCTTCCGCATCGCCCGGTGCTACCTGGCGCGAGAACGGACGTTTGAGGCGTACTGGGCGTTTACGCGTCTGCGGGAGCGTGCGTCGGGTGAGGACGGAAACGGGTTGGAAGAAGCGCTCTACGGGCAGGTGGTGGCGGCGGCGGCGTGCGGCCAGGCGGACCGGACGCGACAGGTGGCGCAGGACTATCTGGCGGATCGTGAGCGCATCCGGTTCCTCGGAGAAGTCGTGCAGGAACTCGCACACAGTGAGCTGCGGGCGGGCCGGGCGGAGGAACTCGAGCCACTCTGGCGGGACCTCGTGCAACGACTACGCGTCGAACCTGAACTGTCGGCGGCTCCGCGAGTGTTGTTTGCGCTCGGCTCGACCTTGCTGGCGCAGGGGGCCGTCGCGACTGCGACCGAGCTGCTGGAGCCCCTTCGCGAGCAGACCGAAAAAGTAAGCTGGGGCGACGCTGTGCATTATTGGTTGGGCCTGGCGGCGATCTTCACGGGCCGGTTCGCGGCTGCGGCGGAGGACTTCGAAGCGGCGCGACGGTTGAGCCCCGAGGGGCCGTACGCAGAAGATGCCGCGTTTCGGCTCGGTGTGTGTGCCTTCGGCCAACTCGAGTATGCGGACGCTCGTACGAGGTTGGAGGCCTTTGCCCGTGATTATCCAGAGAGCCGTCTGCTGAGCGAGGCGCACGCGCTGCTCGGGGACCTGGCCGCGGCGGACGGACGGGTGGAAGACGCCCTGATTGCATATCGTGCGGCGGAGGCGGCTGGCGCGGCCCTGGATCCCCCGCATGTCAGCTACATCACCCATGCGGTCTTTCAGGGCAGCCGGCTGTTGGCGGCCAACAGCCGCTGGAATGAGGTCGTGTCATGGCTGCGGAACTACATCGATCGCTGGGGTGCCTCAGGGAAGTTAAGCGAGGCGCTCCTGGAGATCGGTCGAGCGCAAGATGCGCTGGGGCAGCACGAACAGGCGGTGGAAGGCTGGTTCGAGGCGATCCTCCGCTTTGGCAACGATCCGGCGGATCAAGGCGCGGACCTGATGTTGGCGGAGTACCTCGACAAGTACCAGGCGTTGCATGAGCAGGCGCCCGTTGAGCGGCTTCAGGCTGCGTACGACCAGGCCTGTGCGCGCGGGGAGCGGGCGCTCGCCTGGCGGCTGTGGTCGGCCCGACTCGATGTGGCACCGGAGACGTTTCAAGCGCGGGAACTGACGCTGACCGATTTTCCGGACGCGAGCGCCGCGGTTTTGGTCGCGCACGCGCGGCGCATCGCCGCAACGGATCGCGTGGGAGCCCTGGTGGCGGTCGATGCGGCCCTGAGCCGGACTCCGGGTGAGATGGTGCTCGAGGATGCGCTGCATCTCGCCGGTGAATTGCGAGCGGCAGAAGGAGATGTTGAAGGTGCGTTGTCCAGCTACCGGCGAGCCGCCGACGAGTTTCCGGCTTCACGCCGTGCCGCCGTGGCACGTTTGCGAGAAGGAGATCTGTTGCGCCAGCGCGGCGAGTTCGACGCAGCCATCGCTGCCTATCGGACGGTGCTGCAGACCCGCCAGTGGCGAGGGCCTGCGTGGGCGGAAGCCAATTTCAAGACGGGCCTCGCGCACCTGGAGTCGGGGCAAACGAAGGAAGCCTTCGCCTTCTGGCAGCGGGTGTACGTTCTTTATGGCTCGATGGCTGAGTGGGCTGCGCCGGCGTACCTGCAAAGCGGACGGGCGCTCGAATCGCTCGGACGACCGGAGGACGCCGTGGCGACTTATCGAGAACTGCTCGCTCAGGCGCACCTCAGCCAGACGCCGTCAGCTCGAGAGGCGGCGGAGCGTCTGGTGGCCTTGCAATGAGTCGTCACGCGATCCGTATGCAGAGCCCCACTACGACGATCCGACGGTGGTTGTTGCTCGTGTTCGTCTTTGGGATCGCACGGGCCGGGGAGCCTCCGTTGGACGCATCCGAATTACACGTTCGGCTCGCCACCGCCTCCCGGCATCGATTGCGCGTGCTGGGGGTCGACGCAGGTGAAGTACGCCTGCGACCGAGTGAGAGTGACACGGGGGAGCTGGTGTTTCGCCTGGAGGATCTGCGAGACCTCCAGTTCGAATTGCCGGAGGCGTATGGTCGAGCCCAGCAGCTCGCGTTTCAACAGCAGCCGCAGGAGGCGCTGCGTTTACTGGAGCCCGTATGTGAACCACTGCTCCCTTTTGTGCTGATCCCGGGCACCAATGCGTCCCCGGTGCTGCAGTCATATCTCGACCTCTTGTTGGCTCAGCGAGAGTGGGATGCGGCTGATTCGCTGGTCGAACGCCTGCCGGAAACCGCGCGGCGAAGCCCCGTGTTCGCCGGGCGCGTCCTTCGGCTCGCGCATGGGCTCCGCGCTGAGCAACGGACAGCGGAAGCCACCACGCTCGTCTTGGATCTGTGCGTGGATGCGACGGGATCGCATCTGGCTGCGATCGAGCGGTTCGCCCACGAGCTGCGACGGGATGGCGCCTGGGAGCAGGCGGCTCAGTTGTATGAACGAATGCCGCTGCCCGACGACGTGGCGGTCCGATCCGAGCGCCGGCTGTTGCAGGCCTATTTGATGGCGCGGCAAACGACCCTCGCAGCCGCATCTTCCCTTCTCGCCGAGATCAACGCGGAGGTCCTCCCGCCTGACGTGCGCCCGTTGTACGGGCTGTTGCGTGGTCGCGAGCACCTCGAGACTGGCGCAACCAACGAGGCGCTGGACGCGCTCAGCCATGCACTGGTGTTTGCTCAGGCTTCGTCGGAGTGGCGCGTCGAGCTGCAAGTGTGGCTCGCGAACGCGTACCGGGCAGTTGGGCGTACTCACGTCGCCATGACGCTCGAGTCGGATTTGCAGCGGTTGCACACGGCCAGCAGGAGCCTGGCGGTCGCTTCGGGTGGCAACACGCCGGCCGAGGCGGTGTTTGTTCCCTAATCCTTTGATGAAGACACTCCATCGACCGAAACAACTCTCCCTCTGGTGGTTCGCGGGTGGCTTCCTCTGTCGGCCGGGGTTGGCATGCGCCGCGGAAGCCGGCGCTGGTGATGTGACGCTGGGACAGCTCTGGCGGCAGGGTGGCTGGGCGATGTATCCGCTCGCGGCCTTTTCCGTCCTGACGTTGGCGCTGATCATCTACAACGCCCTTCGGCTCCGTGAGCCGGTGTTCCTTCGGCCCGATGTGACAAGCCAACTGGGTTCCGCTCTCAGCCGCGGCGAGATCGAGGCCGCGGCTCAGCTCTGTCGGGCTCAGCCTTGTCTCATCGCGAATATCACACGGGCCGGCCTGGAGCGGCTCACGCCCGGAGCACCGGACCTCGCAGTGATGGACAAGGCGATGGAGGAAGCCGCGGCTGAGGAGGTCGCGGCGCCGTTCGTGATCATCAGTTATTTGTCGATCATCGCGACGCTGTCTCCGCTCGTGGGCATGCTCGGTACGGTGTCGGGCATGATCAAAGCGTTCCGCAACATCGCGCTCGGCGGGATGGGTAAACCGGAGCTGCTGGCGGACAACATCTC
>JAEWIY010000192.1 GCA_023386835.1 Verrucomicrobiota bacterium | reverse complement strand
GCTCGTCACCTTCTCCAGGGTCGCGCGAATCAGGCGTGCTTCGAGTTCGGGCAGGCTTTCACCGGCGCGGACCTGGAAGAGGACCTCGCGATCGGAGGTGGCGTCCGGCGCGGCGAACGGCGGAGCGTGAGCCGCGCCAATGGACGTGGAGCGCACGGTGACGACGAGCCGTTCGATCAGGTTGCGAAGCTGGCGGATGTTGCCGGGCCAGCGGTGCTGCCGCAGTGCCTCCATGAAGGCGGCGTCGAACCGCTTCTCCTTGCGGCCGTGGCGCGCGGAGAAGTGGCGGTTGAACGAGTCGACCAGCGCGGGGATGTCTTCCGGTCGTTCGCGCAGCGGAGGCAGGTGCAGTTCGACGATGTTCAGCCGGTACAGGAGGTCGTCCCGGAACCGGCCTACCGCGACGCTTTGGTGCAGGTTGCGATTCGTCGCCGCGACGATGCGGACGTTGGCGCGCAGCGGTCGGGTGCCGCCGATCGGACGGAAGATCCCATCTTCCAGGACGCGGAGCAGATCGCCCTGACCCTTGGCGCTCAGGTCGCCGATCTCATCGAGGAAGAGGGTGCCGCCGCCGGCGAGTTCAAAGGCGCCCTTGCGGTCGGTGATCGCACCGGTGAAGGCCCCACGGACGTGGCCGAAGAGCTCCGACTCAATCAGGTTGTCGGGCAGCCCGGCGCAGTTGATGGCGACGAACGGCCCGCGACGGCCGCTGCGTTCGTGCACCGCCCGGGCGACGAGTTCTTTGCCGGTGCCGCTCTCGCCAGTGACCAGCACGGGAACCACGGCGCTGGCCACTTCGGCCACCAGTTCACCGACCTCGCGCATCCGGCGGCTGGTGCCAACGAAGATGTCCGGTTCCTCGAGGCGTTTGAGGCTGCGGCGGAGTTTGGGGTCTTCCGCAACCAGCGCCTGCCGTTCCAGCGCGTAGCGAACGGCCGCGCACAGGGCCTCGGGCGTGACCGGTTGCGCAAGGTAGTCACGCGCGCCGGCGCGGAGCGCCTTCACGGAACCGGCGAGTGTGCCGCCCTCCACGCACAGGACGAACTCCGTATCCGGCGAAAGGGTACGGATGTGCTGCATGAAGGTGATGGGCACGTCACGGGAAGCCTCGAAGCCCTTGACGACCAGGTTGAGCGGTTCGGTGGTCGCGTAACGCTCCACTTGGGCATCGAGCGTGGCGGGCAGGACGCGGTAGCCGACGTCCTCCAGAATGCCACCGAGCCGGGTCACCTCAGCCGCGTTGCGATCCTGGACCGCGATGGTGATGTTCCGCGGATTCACGGAAGCATGATGCAACACCTGCATCCAAGTGTCTGCAGGAATTGCGCAGCAACCGATGAAAGAGAAGCGCGCTTACTCGTGCGAAATCACCTGCCGACTGGCAGGGCTTATGCACACGCAGCACTGTGTTCACTCCAGCCATTCTGCGGGATCTCCGGCTTCTCAACGAGTTGCAGGCGGAGGCACGCCTCCTCCCGGCGGCCAGCCTCCGGCGTCGGCTGATGCTTAATCGCGCTCATGAACTGTTACAGCGGCTGCCCGCGGCCGTGCGGCGGCACCATGCGCGTTTCGCAGCGCAGCGGCAGTTGAGCATCCAGCGTGCGGCTGGAAACCAGTGCCCGGCCTGTGGCGCCGCCTTGCCCGAGAGCTGCCTGGAGCAACTGGACGGAGCGGAGGGTTTTAGCGCCTGCCCGAGCTGCCAGATGCTGCTGTGGGCCGGCAAAGGCAATGGTTCCGAGGGCCTGTTCGTGTCCTCGATCCATCGGGGACGTTTCCGCAGAAGTTGCGCTTAGGTGCTGCAAATGCTGCAGTTATTCCGAAGCACCGGTTGATGGCTGGAGCCGTAAGCGCAGTTCGATTAGGCGCTTGCGGACATTAGCTTGGTTGGCCCGGCGCACGCTAAGTGGGTGGCTGATATGTTTACTCACGAAGCTTTGGAAGCCCTTCGACAGCTCAATGCTCTCGCCCGACAAAGCCGCCGGCTCGCCCCTGGCGTGGGTCGCCTCAAGGAACTGCGCGCACGCATCGAGCAGGTCCGTGGAACCGTGCCGGAGCCGGTGCTCCGCTTTCACGATCGCATGGAAAAACAGGGGCGCGAAAGTGTGGTGCGGTTACACGGCAGCTGCTGCAGCGGCTGTCACCTGCGGCTGCCCTACGGCGAGCTGAGCGCCTTGCATCAGCCCGACCACTACGCGTCCTGTCCCAGCTGCAGCAGTTTTGTCTGGTCCGGCAGCGTGCTGGAAAGCGAGCCGATGCTCGCGACGACCGCGGTCCTGGCCGCGTCCTAAAGAAGCCTTCGCGGAGGCCGCCGGGAGGGCGGCTTCCGTGTGGAGTGCCGTTGCCGCCGCGTCATGAGGGCGACTCGGTAAGCGGCGAACGGCTGTATCCCTTTCCGCGTGGGCAGGCCTCGAATCTTCCATCGAGGCCCGTGTGAAAGGTCCGGCTACCGAAGGCGCGGGGCTGGAGCTTTTGGTCCCGCGCGGCGCGGGCGTTTCGCCGCAGGTCCCGTCCTCCGCTGGCCTCTCGCCTCGTCGCCTATTTGATGACGATCTCGCGCGGGGCGAAGCCGACCGCGTTCAGCAGGACTTTGTCCTGCGCGGCCAGTTCCTCGATCGTCCAAGTGGCGCCAGCAGCGAGTTCACGCTCCGGTTCCTGGCGGGCCTTGTCGCGGTTGTGGGCGACCACGCTGAGCAGCACGGTCGCGCTGACCTTCACAGGCTGGCTCGAGGTGTTCTTCACCTTGAGCACGTAGGGCGGACCGTCGTCAGTCTTCACCTTCTCGATTGAGGTGGTGAGCGGCGCTTCCGCCGCCTTCTTTTCGGTGCTCTTCTGTTCGTTGGCGTGCGCCGCGGGCGCGGAGAGCAGCGCAAAAGCCGCGACGAAGGCGAAGACGGGCAAAAGGCTGCGCGCGAGGCGCCGGGCCGAAGTAACCGACAGGAATGGGGTAGGCATGTCGCGCAGGATGAACAACGGTGTGGCCGCGGCAAGCTTGGCTCGTGCGCCACCCAGAGCGGAGCCGTTCCTGAGCGCCGGTTTATTCCTCGGCGGCGGTGTCCGTTTCGTCGTCAGGCTCCGCGAAGCGATCTTCCTGCTTTTCGAGGTAGCGCAGCAGCGTTTCATGCGCCCGCTGTTCCCGCTTGTCCGCCAGATGATGGCGGGCCGCGATGGCGATCAGCGCGTCGAGCTCGGGTTGTTTGACCCGGATGGTCAACTTGCCGTCGCGCACGGGTGCCCGGTGCAACGCGTACCCCAGACTGGGAGCCAGCGCTGGAGAGTGGATGAACAGGTCGCGCTGCGCGGTCGTCAGC
>JAEWIY010000143.1 GCA_023386835.1 Verrucomicrobiota bacterium | reverse complement strand
CGCGGCGACTACCGTCGCGAGGTCTTCTCCGTTGAATACACCCGCGGCGACTGGCAGTTCGCCGCCGAGTACCAGCTGCTCACGCTGGACTCCGTGGCCGAGTATCCCGCCCCGTTGGGCGTGCAACATTCGCACACTCGCGGTGATGCCTTCTACGGCATGGCGACCTGGCAGGCGACGAAGCGCTGGCAGTTCGGCGCGTATTACAGCGAGGCCTACGACGACCGCTCGGACCGGCGTGGCCGCAAGCTGGTTGCCGTCCCGAACCATACCGCCTGGCTGAAAGACACGGCGGTGGCGGCAAGTTACAGCGCCACCGACTGGTGGCTCATTAAAGCGGAGATCCACCTGCTGAACGGTACGTCGGGTGTCACCGCGTACAACAACGACCCGGTCACCACCTGGAAGCCCGATTGGACGTACTTCGTCTTGAAGAGCACCATCAGCTTCTGAGCGGCCCCTCCTCACCCTCGTGCTTCTCTCCATGCACCGCTCTTTCCGTTTCGCCTTAATCCTGTTGTGCGGCTGTCTCGCCGCCGCTCTGCGCGGCCAGGACGTCGCCGTGATCGCGCATCCGTCGGTCAACGAATCCAGCCTCTCGTCGGACGACGTCGGCAACATCCTGCTCGGCAAGAAGACCACCTGGTCCGCCGGCGCGATCAAGGTCGCCATCCTCAGCGAAGGGCCTGCGCACGACGCCATGCTCAAAACCTACGCGCAGCGTACGGCCGACCAGTTCGACAAACACTGGAAGAAACTCGTGTTCACCGGCAAAGGCATCATGCCCGCGCAGTTCAAAACGGAGGCCGAACTGGTGGACTACGTTGCAAAAACACCCGGGGCCTTTGGCTACATCGCCCCGGGTAGCGCCAACGCGTCCGTCAAAGTCGTCCCCGTCCAATGAAGCCGCGCGCTCGCTCCGCCTCTCGGACGACCAGCATCGGCGCGAAGATCGGTCTGGTCGTCGCGATCATCGTCGCGGGCTACGCCGCTTCGACGGCGATCGCCGCGTACCAAGGGAAGGCGCAGCGAGCCCGGCTCGCGACCCTTTCCTCCGCGGCGGTGCCCGCGGCGCTGGAGGCCCAGGCCGCGCTGTTTGCCTTCGAGGACGCCATCGCCGCGCACAACAACGCGATGCTGACCGGCGAAGAGGCCGACCTCGACACGATGGCCCAGCGCCTCGCTCGCGCCTCATCGCTGCTGGATTCGCTGGTCAAGAACCAGCGCGTACTCGCGGCCGATATCAGCCCGACGACGGCCGTGCTGAGCGACTTGAAGACGCTGGCGGCGGCCGGTCCGGCCGTATTCCAGGCGGTCACCGAGCGGGGCATGAGCGACGCGACCGTCGTGAAGCAATTGGACGAGTTGAGAACGTTGGTTGAGCAGCTTCGAACGCAGCTCACCGCGCTCGGCTCCCGGCAAACCGGCGAATTGAGCGCGGCGCTACAGTCACTCGAAGTGAATACGCAGCAGCAGCACCGCGATCGCTTGATCATCTTCGCCATCGTGATCGCCACCGGTGCGACCATGGCGACGCTCATCATCCGTCGCAGCATCATTCGCCCGGTCCTGGAACGCACCGCGGAACTCGACCAGCAGGCGTTCGCCATCAGCGACGCGGCTCAGGAATTCACGCGCTCCAGCCAGGCGCTGGCCCGCGGTTCGTCCGAATCGGCCGCCGCGTTGCAGAACAGCTCGGCCGCGCTGACGCAGATGGCGAGCCTCACCCGCGCCAACGCCGAGCGCGCCGAGAGCACCAAACAAGTGGCCAACGGCGCCCGCCTGGCCGCGGATTCCGGTTCGCAGCGAATGCAGGAACTGAGCGGGGCCATGCAGGCAATCCAGCGTTCGAGTCAGGAGATCTCCCACATCATCGAGACGATCGACGAGATCGCGTTTCAAACGAACATCCTCGCGCTCAACGCGGCGGTCGAAGCCGCTCGTGCCGGGACCGCCGGAGCGGGTTTCGCCGTCGTCGCCGACGAGGTTCGCTCGCTGGCGCAGCGTTCGGCCCAAGCCGCGCGTGAGACCGCGGACAAGATCGAACAGGCGACCCGGCGCAGCAATGAGGGCGCGCAACTCAGCACCCACGTCGTCCAGGACCTCGATCAAATCGTGCAACGGGTGCGAGAAGTGGACGAACTTATCGCCCAGATTACCCAGGCGTCGCACGAACAGAACTCGGGCATCGGTCAGATCACCGACGCGATGCGCGAACTCGACCGGCTGACGCAGGGCAACGCCGCGATGGCGGAACAAACCTCCTCGGCCGCGCATGCCTTGGGCGAGCAGACTCACCAGCTCCGTGGGGTCTCGGCCTCGTTTACCCGACTGGTTCGCGGTGGGAGTGACGCCGAAGCCAGCCCCGCCGCGCCGCAGGTGAACGGCCACATCCCGCTGAACGCCCAAAGCCCCGCCCCGACCGCCGTCCACGGCAGATCCAAGACGGTACGAGCGGTGCAGCCTGCGCTGAATTGACCCAGGTCGAGCGCGAACGCGCGCGGTCGGCTGAGTCCGGTCCGACCGCGCCCGTTTCCGAAGCTTGCGGGCGCCGGAACCGGTGCCCAACGTCGCGGTTTGGACATGGCCTTTCCCGAACCTCCGGCGATTCTTCAGGAGCGCACGCTGCTCCGCGAAGAGATCGAGCAAGAGACTCCGGCTGCCCTGCTGCGCATTTATGCGTGGATGCACCTGGCCCGCACCGGCGACAACCGGATCCTCGACCTGTTTCGACAAGGGTTGATCAAGGGCACCGTCACGGGCGGCCAGGGCAACGAGGCGATGATCGTTCCGCTGGCGCTGCTGGCGGACAAGGCGATCGACGTCGTCTCGTTCACGCACCGCGATTTTGGCGGCCACCTGATCTGGAGCGGGCACCTGGTGGAGCACCTGAACCAGTACTTCGCCAACGCCGAGAGCCCGACCCAGGCGCGTGAGGGCAACGTGCACCACGGCGATCCGGCGAACCGCTCGCTGCCGATGATCAGCCATCTCGGGGCGATGATCTCCAACGTCGCGGGACGCACCGACGCACAGCGTCGGCTAGGCCACCCGGCGGTGGGATTCGCCTTCTTCGGCGACGGTGGCTCCAGCACCGGCGACGTGCACGAGACGATGAACCTCGCCTCGCTGCTCAACCTGCCGGTGATTTTTGTGATTGAGAACAACGGCTACGCCTACTCCACGCCGGTGCGCGAACAGTTCGCCACCGGGACCGAGTTGTGGCGCCGGGCGGCCGCCTACGGGATGGAAGGGCGCTCGATCGACGGCACCGATCCGCTCGTCTCCGCCCGTACCTTTGCCGAAGTGATCGAACGCGTGCGTGAGACCAGTCGCCCGATGGTGGTGGAAACGCGCGTGCTGCGACTGCGGGGTCACGCGGCGTATGACACCTGCGACTACCTGCTCCCGGGCGAAGCCGACCAATTTACCGCCGCTGATCCGGTGCCGCGTTTCCGCGCCCAGCTGATCGCCGCCGGGCATGAGGCGGCCGTGTTGCACCTCGAAGCCGAGCTCGACGCGTACCTCGAAGAGTGCATCCAGCGCGCCCACGCCGTCGGCCGGCCCAGTGCCGCCACGTTGGGAGCCGATGCCTTCGCCCCGCCTGCACCTCCGCTGCCCTGGCGCAGCGAGCCGGCCGAGCCCGAAACGGTGACGATGGCCCAGGCGCTCAATCGGGCGTTGCGCAAGATCCTGCGCGAACGGCCCGAAAGCATCGTGATGGGCCAGGACATCGGCACGTATGGCGGCGCCTTCAAGGTGACTGACCTGCTGCTGAAGGAGTTTGGCCGTAGCCGCGTGCTCAATACACCTTTGGCCGAGAGCGCCTGCACCGGTTACGCGGTCGGCCTCGCTCTCGGCGGCATCCGCGCGATCGAGGAGTTCCAGTTCGCCGACTTCGCCACCGAGGCGATGACCCAGATCACCCTCAACGCGGCCACGTACCATTTCCGGTCCGGCGCCGCCGTGCCGATCGTGCTCCGGCTGCCATGCGGCGGCGGGCTGACCTTCGGCTCGTTCCATTCCCAGGAACTGGAGTCGCTCTTCCTCGCCATGCCCGGCCTGAAGGCGCTCTATCCCAGCACGCCGCAGGATGCGTTCAACGCCCTGCTGGCGGCCTACGAAGACGACAATCCGGTGCTGCTGTTCGAGCACAAGGGCCTCTACCGCCGCGGCAAGGCGCCCATCGCCTGGGACCCCAACTACCGCGACGTCTGGCAGCCGCGCCACGTGCGTCGTGGGGACCGCGCGACCGTGGTGACCTACGGCGAAATGGTCCACCTGGCGGAGGAACTCGCCGAGTATTTCGAATCCGAATACGACGCGGGCTTCGATGTCTTCGATCTGCGCGCCCTCGCGCCCCTGCGGCTTGAGGCGATCGAGGAATCGGTCGCCCGGACCCACCGGTTGATCGTGCTGCACGAGGGCCGGCGCACGCACGGGTTTGGCGCCGAGCTCGTGGCGCGGCTGACGGAGCGGCATTTCTTCAACCTCGAGGCGCCGCCGCTGCGGCTCGCTGCCGCCGACCTGCCGGTGCCGTTCGCGCCCGAGCTCGAGGCCGCGTATCGCCCCGGGCGCGACTCCGCGCTGGCCGCCATCGCCGACTGGCTTGGCTGAACGCCCCGCGCCGCCCGCATGTCGACGCCCCCAGTGCCGGACCGGCCGCCCCCACCCGCCGCGTTGCCGCGGGCCCGCTGGGCGCGTATTCAGCTGCTCGCGACCGATGTCGACGGCGTGCTGACCGACGGCGGCATCCAGGTCAGTTCCACCGGCGTGGAATCCAAGACCTTCAACGTGCTTGACGGCTTGGGCATGGTCCGGCTGCTGCGGGAGGGCATCCCGGTCGCGTGGGTCAGCGGGCGGTTGTCCGCGGCGACGACCGTACGAGCGACTGAGCTCAAGATCCCGCATCTCATCCAGGCCCGTGTCGACAAGGCCAACGCCCTCGGCGAACTCGCTGCCTCCCTCGGCCTGCCCGCGGAGGCCTGCGCCTACATCGGCGATGACGACATCGACGCCGGCGCGCTGGCCTGGGCCGGCATCGGCATCAGTGTGCCGGACGCCATGCCCGCGGCTTGGGCGGCGGCGGATTGCGTCACGCTGCGGCGAGGCGGTTTCGGGGCGGTGCGTGAAGTCTGCGAACAAATTTTGGCCGCCCGCGGTCTGGAAAGGATCCCGTGACTGCGCGGCCCGTTCTACTCGCCCTGTTCCTTTCGCTGCTCGCCGGCCCGATGCTGGACGCGCAGTCGCCCCGTGTGACGGCACCAGCGCCGGCGCGCAACTACACGCTCTCGCTGTTCAGCGACCAGGGTTACCACAGCATGCACGTGCGGGGCGCGTCCGCGGACCTGCGCAACCCCAAGCAGGTGGGCCTGACCGACCTGAACCTGACGGTCTTCAGCGGCGATGCGTCACGAAAAGTGGATACGGTGATCCTCAGCCCCGAGGCGGTGCTGCAGCCGGACTCGGAAATGATCAGCGGCCCGGCGCGCGTCCGGCTGATCCGCGACGACCTCGAGATCACCGGCGAGGATTGGCGTTATGAGCACGCCGCGAAAAGGATTCTCATCCAACGCAACGCCCGCATCGTCTTCCAAGCCGAGCTCACCGACCTGCTGAAATGAAAACCTTGCTGACGATTTCCCTGCTCACGGCGTGCCTGACCTGCGCCGTGGCGCAGACGACGCCTTCCGGCGCCGCGGCTTCGCCGGGTGTGTCGGAACTGATCGCCGAGAGGATGGAGATGGTGAGCACCGACGAGGAAGCGCGCGCGATCTGCGAGGGCAACGTGGTCTTCACCAGCACCAACCTGCGCATCACCTGCGACCGCCTCGAGGTGATCGCCAGCCGCGTCGGCGAGGGTGATGCCGCCATTCCAGCGGTGGAACGTTTTAAATACCTGCTGGCCACCGGTGAGGTGCGGATTGTGCAAGGCGATCGTGAGGCCACGTGCGGCCGGGCCGAAGTCTTCCCGCGCGAAGAGCGGCTGGTGCTCACCGAGGAGCCCGTGCTGCTCGATCGCAGCTCGGATACCGTGGCGACGGCAGACAAGTTGATCCTCATGCGCGGTGAGCGGCGCCTGCTCGGCGAAAACGTTCGTCTCACCGGACCCGCGATCAAGGACCTCGGGCCGGACGCCCAGGATCCGGAACCCACCGCGGAGACACCGCCCGCCCCATGAGCGAGCCGGAGAATCCGGTCCAGATCGCCACCGAAGGGCTCGTCAAGACGTACGGCCAGCGCACGGTGGTCAACGGCGTCGACCTGCAGGTGTCCGCCGGCGAGATTGTTGGACTCTTGGGTCCCAACGGCGCGGGCAAGACGACGACGTTCTACATGATCGTCGGCCTCGTCGCCGCCACCCGGGGGCGCGTCATCATCAGCGGGCGCGACGCCACTCGTCTGCGCATGCACGAGCGCGCGCGGCTGGGCATCGGTTACCTGCCGCAGGAGGCGTCGGTCTTCCGCAAGCTCACGGTCGCGGAGAACCTGCTCGCGATCGTGGAGACCTTGCGCATCCCGCGCCGGCATCGGATGGAGGTGGTCGATCGCCACCTTGCCGAGCTGAACCTCATTCACGTGGCCAAGCAGATGGCGTTCACCTTGTCCGGTGGGGAACGGCGGCGGCTGGAAATCGCGCGGGCGCTGGTGACGCAGCCGAAATTCCTCCTGCTGGACGAGCCCTTCGCGGCCATCGACCCGATCTCGGTTTCCGAGGTGCAGCGCATTGTCATCTCGCTCAAGGGCCGCGGCATCGGGGTGATTATCACCGATCACAACGTTCGTGAAACCCTGCGCATCGTCGACCGCGCGTACCTCATCCACCAAGGACGGGTGCTGACCGCCGGCACGGGCGCGTTCCTCGTCAACGATCCCCAGGCGCGCGAAATTTACCTGGGTAAGGACTTCAACCTGTAAGGCGGCGACCGCGGTTGGGTTTAGGCTTCAAACGATCAGCCTCCCGTCCCACTTTCCTGTCGTTCCAGAGCCACTCGCCCAAAGCCAGCGCCCACTGCCTTCCCCATGCCCAAGGTCGTCCACGGCATCACTGTTGCCCACTTTTTCGAGTCCTATCGCAGCCGCCTGAGGCTGGAGTTGCTGGTGGGCGAACCTGGATTGCACCGCCTGATCCGCGAAGGATCGATCAACCGGCCGGCCCTGGCGCTGACCGGGTTCTTCAAGTATTTCGCCAACAAACGGGTTCAGGTGCTCGGCGCGGCTGAGATGACGTACCTAAAGAGCCAGACGCGCGAGCAACAGTCCGCCGTGCTGCACGCGATGGCCGATCGTCAGGTGCCGTGTCTCGTCCTGACCCGGAACTTTCACCCCACCCCGGCGATGCTGGAAGTGGCGGCGGAACGGCGGCTGCCGATCTTCCGCACACCGATGATCACGATGAACTGGGTCAATGTCGCCACCCTGTGCATCGACAACGAATTTGCCCCCTCCACGACCGAACATGCGACCACGCTCGACATTCGCGGCATCGGCGTGCTGCTGCGGGGCTCCAGCGGCGTCGGCAAGAGCGAGTGCGCGCTCGCCCTGGTGGAGCGTGGCCACTCCCTCGTCGCGGACGACCTCACGATCATCCGTCTGGTGGACGAACGGGAACTCGTGGCCAGCAGCCCAGCCCTGAACCGCGGCTACATGGAGTGTCGCGGCATCGGCATCATCAACATCGCCGAGATGTTCGGGGTGAAGAGCGTGCGCCCCGAGAAGCGCATCGACCTCGTGGTCTCGATGCACGAGTGGACGCCGGAGGTGATCGAGGAGCGCACAGGCCTCGAGGAGAACTTCTACGACATCCTTGGCATTCGGATTCCGCACGTGGAGCTCTACGTCCGGCCGGGCCGTGACATGGCGCGCCTCGTTGAGGTGGCCGCGCTGGTGCAGGCGTTGAAGAAGATGGGGCACGACCCGGCTCGCGACTTCAACGACCGGCTCATTGCCCACATGTCGGAGCAGGCGGAAGATCCGCCGAAGATCACGCGCCTGGCCGAGGAGCGCGAAGCCTGACCACACGCGGCGGCCCTGCGGCCTTGCCTCGTTCGGCCGTCCCGCTTGGGCTAGCGGCACATGACGACTCTGTCCGACCTGCGCGCCGACGGCCGCGCCTTTGATCAACTGCGCCCGGTCTCCTTCATTCCGGACATCGCTCCCCACGCCACCGGGTCCGTGCTGATCGCGTTCGGCTCCACCCGCGTGATCTGCGGCGCGACGATTGAGGCGAACGTGCCGACCTGGATGAAGCAGCAGGGCGTGAAGGGCGGCTGGCTGACTGCCGAGTATTCGATGCTCCCCTACAGCACGCACGACCGCAAGGCGCGCGACAGCTCGCGGGGCAAGGTCGACGGACGCACCGTCGAGATCCAGCGCCTGATCGGCCGCTCGCTTCGCGCGGTGCTCGATCTCGACAAGCTCGGCTCGCACACGCTCTGGATCGATTGCGACGTGCTGCAGGCGGACGGCGGCACGCGCACGGCGGCGATCACCGGCGCGTACATCGCGGCGCGCCTGGCCGTGCAAAAGCTGCTGGACCAAAAGCGCATCACGGAGAATCCCCTGCGCGACTCGGTGGCGGCGGTCAGCGTCGGCATCGTCAACGGACGCGAAGTGCTCGACCTGCCGTATTTGGAAGATCGTGACGCCGAGGTGGACTGCAACGTCGTCATGACCGGCCGGGGCCAGTTCGTCGAAGTCCAGGGCAGCGGCGAAGAATCGACGTTCTCCCCTGAACAGCTCCAGCGGCTGCTCGCACTCGCGGGCAAGGGGCTGCGTGAACTGGCAGCGTTGCAGACGACGTTCCTGACGCGACAGCTGCTCGGCTCCAGCGCCCCGTTGCCGGCACGGAGCTGAGGCGGGCTGCTTCGGACATGCTGTTCAGCCTCCACGCCCTCGGAGACTGAATGGCGGAGCGCAAGTTGACCGGAGGAGGCTGGGGAGAGCACCCCAGACCGCATGGCAAGATACCTCTTCCCGGCGGGAAAGAGTTGCGATGCGGCGGCGCGGCAAAACGGTTCCTCTCCCGCCGTGATGTTGCCGTTCTCCAGTGAAGCGTCCGACGTCCCTACTCGCAGCTGCGGATACGTTTGCACCCGCGGCGTCGAAACGTCCGCTTCGCCCCAAAGCGAGCGAGCTCACGCATGAGCACCGCGCCTCTTCGAGTGCTGTTGGTGGAGGACAGCGAGGCCGACGCCTTGCTGATCCTGCGTGAGCTCCGTCGCGGAGGGTTTGAGCCGTCACTCACCCGCGTCGCGAACGAGGCGGGTTTCACCCGCGCGCTGGCGGACGATCGTTGGGACCTGGTCCTCGCGGACTACGCGCTGCCAGGCTTCGGCGGGATGCGCGCGCTCGAGCTCCTTCAATCCTCCGGGCTGGACGTGCCGTTCCTGCTCGTCTCCGGCATGGCGGGCGAAGAACTGGCCGTCGGTGCGCTGCTCGCGGGCGCACGGGACTACGTCATGAAGGACAACCTGCAACGGCTGGGCCCCGCCGTGTTGCGGGTCCGGCGCGAGCAGCAGTTGCGGCGGGGGCGCCGCGAGGATCTGCAGCGCCTCGTCGCGAGTGAACGACGGTTCACGACCATCTTTCGGCAGAGCCCGGTGGCGACCGTGATTGTCGATTACGGATCAGGGAATGTGATCGACCTCAATCCGGCCGCGGTCGCCCTCGTCGGTCACACCCGGGACGAGTTGCTCGGCCGGCCGGTCAACACCTTCGCGCCCTGGTTCGACGCTTCCGAACTGGCTCCGCTGCTCGGCGACGCGCCGCCGCCTGACGGACTGCCCTCCGTTGAACGGGCGGTTCACTCGCGGCACCGCGGCATCGTCACCGTGCTGGCCTCCTTCTCTCCGCTCGATCTCGACGATCGACGGCAGCTGATGGTGATGATGCAGGACATCACCGATCGGAAGCGGGCCGACGAAACGCTGCGCGAGAACGAGGAACGGTACCGCCTGCTGGTGGAGAACTCCCACGACCTCGTGGCCGAGCTCGATGTCGACGGACGCCTCCTGTATACGAACAGCAACTACACGGCGGTGACCGGCTATTCGTCAGCCGAGCTGGGTGGCACTCTGCTGCTCGACCTCGTGCATCCGGAGGATCATCCCGGCATCGAGGCGCACCTGCGCGGACAGGCCACCCGGCCCAGCAGCCGCTATCGTTTCCGTCATCGATCCGGCCGCTGGCTTTGGTTCGACTCGACCGGGCGGGCCTTCACGACTTCCGCGGGTGAACGGCACGTTGTCTTCGTCAGCCGTGACCTGACCGAGCAGGTCCGCGCGAAGGAGGTGCGCCGGGAACTCGAGATGCAACTGCGACAGGCGCAAAAGATGGAGGCGATCGGCACGCTCGCCGGAGGGATCGCGCACGACTTCAACAACATCCTGACCGGCATCTTCGGTTACGTGCAGTTGGCGGAGATGGAAGTGCCGTCCGACCATCCCATCCGCCCTTACCTGGACGGCGTCATGCAGGGCAGCGAACGCGCCCGGGACCTCGTGGCACGGATCCTCACTTTCAGCCGGCGGCATGATCCCCAGCGGTCGCTGGCCCGGCTGGGTCCGATCGTGCAGGATGCGCTCCGTTTGCTGCGGGCGTCGCTGCCCGCGACGATCGAGTTCCGCACGGTGATCGACAAGGACACGCCGCCAGTGCTGTGCGACGCCACCCAGATTCATCAGATCCTGATGAACCTCGGCACGAACGCCGCGCATGCCATGCGCGACCAAGGCGGCGTATTCACGGTGCACCTACACGTCGCGGAGGCGGACCGTGCGCTGGTGGCGAGCCACCCGCAATTCGCCCGCCGGCGGCCGGTCTGCCTAACGGTGAGTGACACCGGCGTCGGCATGGATCCAACCACAAAGGATCGCCTGTTCGAGCCCTTCTTCACCACGAAGCCGGTGGGTGAGGGCTCGGGCCTCGGCCTCTCCGTCGTGCACGGCATCGTACAAGGTCACGAAGGCGCGATCACCTGCGACAGTGAACCCGGCCGCGGCACCACCTTCCGCGTGTACTTCCCGACCGTCGACCTGGAGGGCATCGACGCCGAGCCGACACCCTCGTTCCTCGCGACGGGCACCGGCGAACGTATCATGGTCGTCGATGACGAGGAGGCTGTCGTGGCCATTGCCACCCGCATGCTGACCCGCCTCGGGTATCGACCGGTCAGCTACGTCGACGCGCGGCAGGCCCGGAGTGAGCTGGTGAGCTCACCCGAATCCTACGACTTGGTGCTGACGGATCTCACGATGCCCGCAGTCACCGGCGTCGAACTGACTCGGCACGCCCGCAGCCTGCCCCGGCCGTTGCCCGTGGTCATTGCGACGGGTTACATGAACTCTCGCGACGTCGAATCGGCCCGGGCGCTGGGGGTATCGGACGTGCTCGAAAAGCCGTTCACGCTGACGGCTCTCGCTGAATGCCTGCGGCGGGTCCTGGCCCGCCCGGCGGTCTCCACGCCCGCTTATTCGACCGCGGAGACAACGGATCCCTAAGCCGCCGCGCGCATCGTTTCTTCCGCGTGGATTAACAACGGCGCCGCGTCAGTGTGCCTGATGGGAGAGCTCCGCCTTGAGCTCGCGGAAATTGCCCGCCTCCGCGGCGTGCACGAACCCTTCGGTCACGCTCTTCAGTTCCTCCCAGCGCGCGCGGATCTTCCGCGCCTCTTCAGCGGTGATCTGCTGGTCCGTCGCTGCGGTGGCGATGACACTGAGCATGTCGGCGAACTCCTGCACGATCTCATTCGTCGCCGGGATCAACGATTCGGCGGGATGCGAAGTGGCCGGGTTGGCAATGAAGAACCCGCCGGCCCGCTGGCAGACCCACTGCACGATCCGTTTGTCACCGGTGATGCGGAGAAGCTGTTCGA
Source organism: Verrucomicrobiota bacterium (assembly GCA_023386835.1). Classification (GTDB taxonomy): domain Bacteria; phylum Verrucomicrobiota; class Verrucomicrobiia; order Opitutales; family Opitutaceae; genus Actomonas. Next base: position 39,909 of record JAEWIY010000143.1, on the reverse strand, counting down.
TCCGGTCCAGTGGATTGACCGCCCCACTGCCGGACCCGCTCGCCGGTGGCTCCGCCCACTTGTAGATCAAGGAGAGCGAGAGCCCCATGTCGGCCGAAAGCTGCTTCGCGCTGGTCTTCTTTAGCAGCTCCTTCAGCAACTCATGAGATTGCATGCGTTCGCATGGTGGCTGCCTGATTCCCCAAGGCAACCTTCACCCGACGCACCACCGCGTTTTACCCGTGTCATCGTTTTGGCGTGCCACTCCCCGGCCGCCTCTGTAAAACGTACCTTCTTCATGAACATTCACGAGTATCAGGCCAAAGCGTTGTTCGAGAGCTTTGGCGTCCCGGTGCCCAAAGGCGCGCCGGCCACGACGCCAGCCGAATTTGTCACTGCGCTCGCGCAGCTGCCCGAAGGTCCCACGATGGTGAAATCGCAGATCCATGCCGGCGGCCGCGGCAAGGGCACCTTCACCGACGGTTTCAAGGGTGGTGTGAAGTTCTGCAAGACCAAGGCCGAAGCGAAGGACATCGCTGGCAAGATGCTCGGCAATACGCTCGTCACGCTCCAAACCGGCCCGGCGGGCCGCCGCGTGCAGACGGTTTACTTTACCGTCGCGAGCGACATCAAGAAGGAGTACTACCTCGCCATCCTGCTCGACCGCGCCACGTCCCGGCCGGTGATCGTCGCCTCCACCGAGGGTGGCGTCGAGATCGAGGAAGTCGCGCACAAGACCCCCGAGAAGATCACGAAGGTCGTGGTCGATCCGGCGTATGGACTGGCCGACTACCAGGTGCGCGAACTGATTTTCAGCCTCGGCTTCACCGGTGATGAGGCGAAGAACGCGTCGAAGCTCATCCGCAACCTCTACCGCATGTACTGGGAAACGGATGCGGCGATGGTCGAGGTGAACCCGCTGATCACGACGCCGGCCGGCGAAGTGCTCGCGCTCGACGCCAAGGTGTCGTTCGACGACAACGCGCTTTTCCGTCATCCGGAGATCGTCGCGCTGCGCGACCTGAACGAAGAGGATCCGAAGGAGATCGAGGCCTCCAAGCACGCGCTCAGCTACATCGCGCTCGACGGCAACATCGCGTGCCTCGTCAACGGCGCCGGCCTGGCGATGAGCACGATGGACATCATCAAACACTTCGGCGGCAACCCGGCCAACTTCCTCGACGTGGGTGGCGGCGCCTCGAAGGAGCAGGTGGTCGCCGCGTTCAAGATCATCCTGGGCGACCCGAACGTCCAAGGCATCTTCGTCAACATCTTCGGCGGCATCATGGACTGCAACGTGATCGCCACGGGCATCGTCGAGGCCGTGCGCGAAGTTGGCCTCAAGCTGCCGCTCGTCGTGCGCCTCGAAGGCAACAACGTGCAAGCCGGCAAGAAGACCTTGCAGGACTCGGGCCTGACGATCGTCGCCGGGGACACGATGGCCGACGCGGCCCAGAAGATCGTGAAACTCGTGGCGGCCTGAGCCGGCGCGCTTCTCCGTTTCGCTCAACCCAGATTCTCAACCCCGCGCGAGTCGCGGAACCACGATGTCCATTTTCGTTAATCCTCAGACCAAGATCCTTGTCCAAGGCATCACCGGCGCCTTCGGCGGCCGGCATGCGAAGTTGTCGCTCGACTACGGCACCCAGGTGGTGGCGGGCGTCACACCCGGCAAGGGCGGACAGTTCTTCGAGCACAACGGCCAGCGTGTGCCGATCTTCGATACCGTCGCCGGCGCAGCCAAAGCCACCGGCGCGACCGTCTCCGCCATCTTCGTGCCACCGCCCTTTGCGGGTGACGCGATCCTCGAGTGCGTGGACGCCAAGCTCGACCTCGCGGTCGCCATCACCGAGGGCATTCCGATCAAGGACATGATCCGCGTGAAACGTGCCATGCAGGGTTCGACCACGCGGCTGATCGGTCCCAACTGCCCCGGCCTCGTCACGCCGGGCACCGGCCCGCAATCGAACGGCGGCTGCCGCATCGGCATCGCCCCGGGCTACATTCACAAGAAGGGCCACGTCGGCGTCGTCTCCCGCTCCGGCACCCTGACATACGAGGCGGTGTACCAGCTGACCTCCCGCGGCATTGGCCAGTCGACGAGCGTCGGCATCGGCGGCGACCCGGTCAACGGCACGTCCCACCTCGATGTGATCAAGCTCTTCAATGAAGATCCGGATACCCACGGGATCATCATGATCGGCGAAATCGGCGGCAACGCCGAGGTCGAGGCCGCGCGTTGGATCAAGCTCCACTGCAAGAAGCCGGTCGCCGGTTTCATCGCCGGAGCCACCGCCCCGGCCGGTCGCCGGATGGGCCACGCCGGCGCGATCGTCGGCGGTGCGGAAGACACCGCGGCGGCGAAGATCGCCGTCTTCCGCGAGTGCGGTATTGAAGTGGCCGCTACGCCCTCCGACATGGCCGACGCGCTGATCCGCGCCGCCAAGGCGATGGGTGTCACGTTGTCCTGAGTTCTCGCGCACGCAGCCGGGGCCAAACGAGCTCCGGCTGCCCAGGCGATCGACCAAGATCGCCAAACCGTTCCTGGATCACGGCAGCCGTAGGCGCTGTCCGATGCGCAATAAATTGGGTTGGGCCAACTGACCGCGGTTCGCCTCGAAGATCTCCTCCCAACGGTACGCGGTGCCGTAATGCCGCGCGCTGATTCCCGTCAGTGTGTCTCCCGCGGTCACCACGTGATAACGCGGCGCAGCGGGCGCCGGCGGCGGTGCAGCGACAACCGGAGCAGGCAATCGAAAGACCACTTCGCTCGGCCGCGTGGGCGAGTGCCGGCCCGGTTGCCCAGCGCCGGGCGGCAACGGCGGGATGGTTTTGATCCGATATTCGGAAACCGGCTGAACCGTGGTTGAAGCGGCCACCGGGCCAGGCGAAGCATCCGGCATCAACCTCTCCACCAGCGCGGGGGTTTGATTCGGTGCCGCGGCGATGAAACTCGTCACTCGCGCCGGCGGTGAACCGTTGCCGGCGAGAGCACCATTGCCGGCAGGCAGCCGCGACGTCTCCCGCACGGGCTGGGTCGGCGCGTTCGCCGTGGCCACCGGACGCACCTCCCGTTCACGTGCACGTGTGCCTTCGAGTTGCGCCTGGAGTTGGGCGAGTTCGATCCGCAGGCTCTCGATTTCACTCCGCCGCGACAGCGAGAGACGTTCGAGTTCTCCCGCCAGACGGAGGTTGTCCTCCTCGAGCCGCTGCACCTGGGCGGCACGCTCCCGCAGTTCTGTCTCCCACCGCGCGCGCGCCGGGTCGGTCTCAGTTGCGGCGGGAGGGTCGACCGAGATCACCGGGACAGCCGCAGCGCGCGCCGAGGCCAGCGCCTCTTCCAACGACGCGATTTGCTGCCGCGCTGCGTCCAGCTGCTGGCGCAGTTCCATGGTCTCACTCGAACGAGCGCGGCTGGCGGCGCCCGTTGCCTCGGTCAACTGCTGGCGCAGCCGTTCGTTTTCGACCTGCAGTTCGGCCGCCTTTTGCTCCAAAGCGGAGACGACCGCGACATCGTGTTTCTCGGTGTCGGGCTGTACCGATTCCGCCGGCGCCGCGGAGTCGGAGGACGTCGCCACGGCGGTTGCGCCCGCCCCACGGAGCGCGGCGAGTTCACGCTCCAAGGCGACCAACGTGCGACGCAGTCCGGCCACCTGGGTCATCGCCTGCTCGCGCGCCCGTTGCGCATGACCAGCGGCGTTCTCCGCGGCTTGGGCCCGCGCTTCCATGGCCGCGAGATCCGCCCGAGCCGTGCGGCTGGCTTGGGTCACCTCGGCGAGCCGCGCTCCATGCTGCTGTAGCGTGAGGTCGAGATTCGCCTGCGCCTCCCGCAGTTGCGCCTCAAGTTGCGCGTACGCCTGACGCGCCTCGGCCAGCTCACGCTGCAAGGACGCGATCACCGCCGAGGGGGACTCACCTGCTGTCGAGACGGCGGGCGGATCGCCTGTTTGCTCCTGCGCGCGCAACGCGAGCGGCCCAAACAGGCTGGCTGAGGAGATCAGCCCGGCCATGACGAGCGGAGCTCGACGGGCGACGGGGCGAAACCCATGCATGCGGAAACGGAAGACGCCGGGGACGGCTGGCGGGACCACGGCCCCGTTGTGGCGGTTTTCCCACCAGAGGCAAGGCGCGGGTCGCGTCAGCGCCGCGCGTCGTGCGGCTTACGCGCCGGAAGGGACCACGCGACACGGCAACAGCGCCGCATCCTGCATCCCGTGAATGATCTTCTTGTCCGGCGGGCAGAACGTGGCAAGCGCACCGGACAACTGGGCGCGGTTGTCCTGAACAAAGTAATACGGGCACAACCGGAGCCGTCCGGCCCGCGTGATCGCGGTGAAGTTTCCCGCGTCATCCGCCACGTAAAGGGGATGCTCCAGCCGCCGCGGCTTTCGGTACTCTTGCGCCACGTGGAGGTTGGTCGGCGCGTCCTTGAGCGCGATTTCCACCCCCGCCTGCCACTCTTCACGCGAACAGTCGCTCCCGAGGACGACACTGCGCGCGCCCCAGGCGGACTCGTGAAAACCGGAGATCTTCAGGATGAGGTTCCGCTCCTTCTGGGAGGCCTCCGCCAGCTGGTTCCAATCACTGATCGGGTGGCCGCCCACCTTGGGTCCGTCGAGGACCGCGCCAGGGGGCAACGGCGTGGGATCGATCACCCACGTCGCCGGAATCAGGCGCTGCAGCAACTTGAAGGCACGGCCGCTCAACGCTTCGCGCCAGTAGTCACGCAGGAGGTGGTGATGGAAGAGCGCAAATCCGAGCTTCTCCTCCTGGAACGGCCGCATCGGTGGCGCGATCGCGACTTCCCCGGCCGACCACGATTCGAAAAAGTAGTGCGCGGTCGGGATGTTGCTCAGGTCGAACAGCTCAAAGAACCGGTAGATGATGTCGATCTTCTCGGGATTGCCCTCGACGTCGAAGCAAAGGGCCGAGCCGAGGGGGAACACGTCGTCGGGTTCGAGGCAGAAAACGCGTTTGCCCTGCAACTGCAGCTGCGCGGCCAGCCACTGCATCTCCGGGCGATAGGTTCCGGCCTCATCGCTCACCACGAGCGCGATGAGCGGATTACGCAGGTGCGGCGCGAGCGCCGCTAGCGAGGCATGGAAACCACGAATCATCGCGTCGTCCCCGCCGAGGATGTCTCCGGTGGGTCGATACAATTGATTGAGGAACGCGGTCAGGCCGATGCCACCGGGCACCGAGTCGAGTTCGCTCATGACGAACCCTTCGTCGGTCAGGAGAAGATCCGGCCGCAGAACCGTCGGCAACAGCCCGCGGTTCTTCGCATGACGGGCATGCTCGACCAGATCGCGGGGTTTGCCGCGGTCGAGATAATCGACCACCCACGGCCCCAGCAGCGGCTTGTTGCGCAGCAGGTTCTTGCCTGCCGCCGCACGGCTGTAGAGTTGCTCCAGCGCCGTGTGGTACTCCAGGCAGGCGCTGCCGATGGCCTCGAGTTCCGTAACCTGCTCCTTGGTCAGCGGCCACGCCTCCGGCGACAGCTGCCAGGACTTGTCCTCAAACAGCGGAGTCGCCGCCAGCGCGGCTTTCAGGTCGGGGTACGCGAGCGCGGGCATGAGTGGAGGCTCTGGGAGGGTGGACTACTCGTCCACCTGGATGTCCTTGTTGCGCTGCCGCGGGCAACCGGCGCGGAGCCAGCCGTTGATGAAACGGTCGAGGTCGCCGTCGAGCACACTCTGGGTGTCGCTGGTCTGCACGCCCGTGCGCAGGTCCTTTACCATCTGGTAGGGCTGCAGCACATACGAGCGAATCTGCGATCCCCAGCCGATCTCACCCTTCTCGCCGTAGAACTTCTCCATCTCGCTGCGCTGCTCGTCCTGCCGTTTTTCATACAATCGGGCTTTCAGGACGTTCATCGCGGCGGCGCGATTCTTCAACTGCGAGCGCTCGTTCTGACACACGACCACGATGCCGCTCGGCAAGTGGGTGATGCGAACGGCGGAGTCGGTCGTATTGACGCCCTGCCCGCCCTTGCCGGACGAGCGATAGACGTCGATGCGCAGTTCATTCTCCGGGATGTCGACTTTGATTTCGTCGTTGATCTCGGCGATCACGTCGACCGCGCAGAACGAGGTGTGCCGGCGCTGGTTGGAATCGAACGGGCTGATGCGCACCAGCCGGTGCACCCCACGCTCGGCCTTGGCGTAGCCGTAGGCGTTTTCGCCTTTGATCAGGAGCGTCGCCTTCGAGATGCCGGCCTGTTCACCGGGCTGGACGTCCTGGACCTCGATCTCAAACCCACGTCGCTCGGCCCAGCGCGTGTACATGCGGAAGAGCATGTCCGCCCAGTCGTTCGACTCGGTGCCACCGGCGCCGGACTGAATCGAGAAGATGGCGTTGTTGCGGTCGAACTGCCCCGTGAGGAACGACGCGATCTCGATGTCGTCGAGCTGCTCCAGCAGCGTCGACACCGTCGTGTTCAGTTCGCGGCCGTACTCCTCCTGCTCCGCCGGCGAGCCGGCTTCGATCAGCTCGAGCATCACGTCGATGTCATCGATCTTCTTGCGGAAATCGACGACCGGCAAAACGGCCTTCTTCAACGCGTTCACCTTGGCGATGTGCTTCTGGGCACGGTCGTTGTTGTCCCAGAAGGTCGGCGCGCCCATCTGGGCGTCGAGCGCCTCGATCTCTCTCAGCTTTTGTTCGCCGTCAAAGAAACCTCCATAGATGGCCGGCGCGCTTCTTGATGAGCTCGATGTGGTCGTGGGTCTCGGGTGCGATCATGAAGCGTCCATGGCCGCAAAGCCGGACCGGTGGCGCAAGTCGTAAAAGCGACCGGACGGTCGCGCCGACGTAGCCGTTGCGGCTTAAGTGGCTGGCGCGGCGCGCCGTTAATCAGCTTACCCCGGAGTCATGCCCCAATCCACCCACCGCCGCAGCCTCATCCCCGAATTCGCGCAACCACCCTCTCCCACCATGGAGCAGGCCCTGGCGGAGGCGTGGCACTTGGCGCAGGAAGCGCACGATACGGGGCGGCTGCTCACCCCGGCGGAAGCGATGGCGCTCGCCGGGCCGGAGGCGCGCGCAAATGAAACGCTCTACAGCATCGCGCGGACAGTCGGCTGGCGCCGTGACGCCGACGTGGACGAACTGCTGACCCGGCTGGGCGCGCTTTTCCCGGCGTACCGTTAACGACTCGAGCCAACCGACTCAGACTTCGGCCACATCGACGGACCAGCGCTGGCCCTCGATGGTCAGGCGGAGGCGCGACGTCGCACCGGGCGCCCGCTCACTGGCCGCGGCCGGCGCGGCAACAGCGACGGGAGCCGGCGCAGCGCTGCGCACTGGAGTCGCGCCGTTCGTACCCGTCGCGGGTGCAACCGGCTGGGGCGCATGGAGGGCGGCAAACTCGCGCGGGAACATCGCGTGCAGCACGCACGCCTCGTCGTCGGTCGGACGGCCCGCGGCCCGCAGCTCCTGCTGAAGCGCCGGCAGCCGCGGCGAGAGCAGGTCGGCAGGACGGCACGTGATCGGTTCCTGCCCGCTCCGTTGGCGGATGAGCGCAAGCAGATCGGGATCGATCGGACCCGGTGTGCGGCCGTAGCGGCCCAACGCGATATCCTGCGCCGGCTGGGAGATATTCTTCCACCGGCCAAACTTCACGTTGAGCATCGCCTGGGTACCGACGATCTGGGAGGTTGGCGTGACCAGCGGAATCCAGCCGAGACACTGGCGCACGTAGGGAATCTCGGCCATGACCGCATCAAAACGGTCGGTCATGCCCTGCTCCTTCAGCTGCGTACGGAAGTTGGAGAGCATGCCTCCGGGCACCTGATACACCAATGTGTCGGAATCGACGCGCTCGTTCGCCGGCGAGGTGAAGGCCTTCAGCTCGGCGTAAACGCCGGTGAAGTACTCGCGCAAAGCCTGCAGTTTGGCCCGATCGTACTGGGGGCATCGCGGATGCCCCTCCAGCAGCGTCAGCATCCGCAGTGTATCCGGCTGGGAAGTACCGTTGGCAAAGGGAGAGATCGACGTCTCAATCACGTCGACCCCGGCATCGACCGCGGCGAGGTAGCTCGCCGCGCCCAATCCGGCGGTGTCGTGCGTGTGCAGCACGATCGGCAAACCGACGCGACGCTTGAGTTCACTGACGAGCGTGAAGGCGACACGCGGGGTCAACACACCCGCCATGTCCTTGATGCCGATCGAGTGGCAGCCCTGTTTCTCCAACTCCAGCCCCAGCTCAACGAACGCCGCCACCGTATGCACCGGGCTGGTGGTGTAACAGATTTCGCCCCGCGCATGTTTTCCGCAAGCCCGCACGGCGCGGATGGCCGTCGCGAGGTTTCGCGCGTCGTTGAGCGCATCAAAAATCCGGAACACATCCTGCCCCGCGGCCGCGTCAGCACGGACGAACGCCTCAACCACATCATCCGGGAAGCTCGTGTACTGGACAATGTTCTGGCCCCGCAGCAGCATGATCTGCGGCGTCCGGGGAGCGGCTTTTTTCAACGCCCGCAGGCGATCAAACGGGTTTTCACCCAGGTACCGCAGGCAGGCATCGATCGTGGCCCCGCCCCAGGTTTCCAGCCCGTGAAATCCGAGTTCGTCCAGCAACCCGGCGACGGGCAGCATCTGGGCGGTGCTCATGCGCGTCGCCGCCAAGGACTGGTGACCGTCGCGCAGGACGGTGTTATTGAAGGCAACAGGTGCGGGCATAGGGTGAGGTCGAGGCGTCAGTCTAGGCAGACACTCCCCGCCGCGCTGCGCGCATCTTGCCAAACGATGTGCAACCGCGGCGCCGTTTGAAACTTCCACCGCCGCGCGCGAACCCCTCCCGCCCGCTGCGCTGGGTTGCGACCCGGCGTCAGAGCCGGGTCGCCCCAATTCACCCACCCTGATCAGAACCAGGGCTTCTTGCCGACGATGTACGTGTTCGAGAACTGCTCGTCGGTCTTCGTCAGATAGATGATACCCTCGATCAGGCCGATGATGCCGGAGACCCACCCCAGGATACCAAGGCTGAGGATCGTGACCAACAGCATGATCAAACCTTGGGTCTTGTAGCCCAGGATGAACTTATGGATGCCGAGCGCGCCGAGCAGGATCCCGCAAATACCGGCCGCGATCTTTTTCTCAGCGCCGGGATAGGTGGTGGTTTGAGTCGTCATAGGATGAAGCGGATGTCGCCGCCACGCTGGACAGTGCGGCCTCGCCTGTCGAGGGTCCGTTCAGGCCCGCAACTGTCCCCTGGCCTGTTCGGCCAAGTACGACTGGTACGTCTGGGTAATGCCGTCCCGCAGACCAATGCGCGCCCGCCAGCCAAGCGTGGCCAGGCGCGAAACGTCCATCAACTTGCGGGGGGTACCGTCGGGTTTCGACGAGTCCCAGGTGACTTTCCCGGGAAAACCCACCACGTCCGCCACGGTCTCCGTGAGCTCACGGATCGAGAGGTCCTCGCCGGTGCCGACGTTCAGCCAGTCGGGCGGGTTCTCCAATCGCAGCAGAAACGCGCACGCATCGGCCAGGTCATCCACGTGCAGGAATTCACGCCGCGGACTGCCGGTTCCCCACGCCACGACCTCCGGGCGACCGGCCAGCTTCGCCTCATGGAACTTGCGGATCAACGCCGGCAGCACATGCGAGTTCTGCAGGTCGTAGTTGTCGCCGGGCCCATACAAGTTGGTCGGCATGGCGGAGTGGTACAGCACTCCGTATTGCTGGCGGTAATACTGGCAAAGTTTCAGACCCGCGATCTTGGCGATCGCATAGGCCTCGTTGGTCGGCTCGAGCGGGCCCGTCAGCAGGCACTCCTCCGGCATCGGCTGCGGCGCGTGCTTCGGGTAAATGCAGGAGCTGCCGAGGAACAGCAGGCGGCGCACGCCCTGCCGCCACGCGCCGTCAATCGTGTTGCGGGCGATGGCCAGGTTGTCGTGCAGGAACTCGGCGGGGTACGTCGCGTTGGCGTGGATACCGCCGACCTTGGCGGCCGCGATGATCGCAGCGTCCGGCTTTTCCGCCGCGTAGAAGGCGCTGACGGCGGCCGCGTCCGTCAGGTCGAGTTCACGACGCGACCGCAGCAGCAGTTCCACACCCGGCTCACGCTCGAACCGGCGCACCAGCGCACGGCCGACCATGCCGTTATGTCCGGCGATAAAGAGTTTCACGGCGTCCTTTCTCAGGCCGGCGGCAGCTTCGCGATCTGCGCTTCGCGCCGGGCCAGTTCCAGGTCCGCCTCGACCATGATGCGGACCAGATCCTTGAAGCGCACCTTCGGCTCCCAGCCGAGCTGGCGTTTCGCCTTGGCCGGGTTGCCGATCAACAAATCCACCTCCGCCGGCCGCTCGTAGCGCGAATCGTACTTCACGAACTTCTCCCAATCGAGCCCGAGGAGCTGGAAGGTTTCCTGGCAAAACTCACGGACCGTGTGCGTCTCGTTCGTCGCGACCACGTAGTCGTCCGACTTCTCCTGCTGCAGCATCAGCCACATCATCTCGACGTACTCCTTCGCGTACCCCCAGTCGCGCTTCGCGTCGAGATTACCGAGGTAGAGGGAGTCCTGCAGGCCCATTTTGATCCGCGTGGCGGCGCGGGTGATCTTGCGGGTAACAAAAGTCTCACCACGACGCGGCGACTCGTGGTTGAACAGAATGCCGTTCGACGCGTGCAGGTTGTACGACTCACGATAGTTCACCGTCAGCCAGTAGGCGTAAACCTTCGCGCAACCGTAGGGCGACCGGGGCCAGAACGGCGTCGTCTCCACCTGCGGCACTTCCTGCACCTTGCCGAACATCTCCGACGACGACGCCTGATAGTAACGGCACTTCTTCACCAGGCCCGCTTCGCGGATCGCCTCCAGGATGCGCTGGGCGCCCAACCCGTCGACGTCGCCCGTGTATTCGGGAATGTCGAACGATACCCGTACGTGCGACTGGGCGCCGAGGTTGTAGATCTCGTCCGGCTGCAGGTCATAGAGCAGCTTCACCATCTGCACCGAATCGGCGAGGTCGCCGTAGTGAAGGTGGAGCCGCACGCCGTTGACGTGCGGATCACGGTAGAGGTGGTCGATGCGGCTCGTGTTGAACGTCGAGGCGCGACGGATGATCCCGTGCACTTCGTATCCTTTGTCCAACAACAGCTCGGCCAGATAAGACCCGTCCTGACCTGTGATGCCCGTGATCAACGCTTTCTTCATGCGGAAGGCGCAGGTTACGGAGGGGCCATCAGGCGCGGCAAGCTTGCAGGACGTGATTGCTGGAAAGCGTCGGAGCCCCCGCAACCTTGCCTGTCGCGCCGCGCACGCGTCAGTTTGAACCCATGCGTGTCACGCTGATCGCGGCCCAGTCGCTCGACGGCTTCATCACCCGCCACAACGAACCGGGCGCGGGCTTTGCGTCAGAGGCGGATCAACGGCATTTCCGCCGCAGCCTGGGCTTGTTCGATTGCAGCGTCATGGGAGCGACGACCTACCGCGCGGCCCGGGACATCATCCGGTCGGCTCGCACGGGAAACCGCCGCCGGGTTGTGATCACGCATTCGCCGGATCAATTCGCCGTGGACGCCGAGCCCGGCGTGCTCGAGTTCACGTCCGAAGCACCTCGCGCGCTGTTGGCGCGCTTAAGCGAACTCGGACACCGCGCCTGTGCGCTCCTCGGCGGCGCGCAGATTCACCGCTGGTTCCTGGAGGAACGCTGCGTGGACGATCTCTGGCTCACGCTGGAGCCACGACTGTTCGGCTCGGGCACGCCCCTTGTTGGCGGCGCGCTGGACGTTGCCCTCCAGCTGGACTCGGTCGAGCGGCTGGAAGGCTCCGACTCGCTTCTGGCGAAGTACACGATCAAGCCCGCGGGTACGGGCCGCGGACCCGCCTGATTCAAATCTGGAAATCCGGCTGGCCGCTGGTCTCGTGCAGCCCGCATTCGCGTTTCAGGCCATTGAAACGCGTTTCCTCCTCCGACATGCCCGGACTCAACGGCGCGGAACTGTGCGAATCACCGACCGACACGTACCCCTGCTCCCAAAGCGGGTGATACGGCAGACCGTGCTGCGTCAGGTAGCGGTGCACCGTGCGGTTGTCCCAATCGAGGATGGGATGAACCTTGGTGATCTTGTTCTGCAGCTGAACCACGGAGAGACGTTCGCGCGTGCTGGCTTGCGAACGGCGCAGGCCGGCCATCCAGGCGGTCGCTCCCAGCTCGCGAACCGCGCGGTCCATCGGCTCGACCTTGTTGATGAGGTTGTACCGCTTCAGCCCGTCCACGCCCGCCTCCCACTGACGCCCAAATAACGCCTCCTGACGCGCCGCCGTCATGAGCGGATTGTAGACCTTCAGGTTCAGGTTCAACCGGCGCGTAAGCTCGTCCGCGAAACGATAGGTTTCGGGAAACAGGTAACCCGTATCGATGAAAACCACGGGAATCTGGGGCACAATCTGCGTCACCAGATGCAGCATGACTGCCGACTGAATGCCGAAGCTCGTCGTCATCACGAGCCGATCACCAAACGTCTCCACCGCCCAACGAACCCGCTCCTCCGCCGAAGCAGTGGCCAGCTGCGCAGAGAGAGTTTCCACTCCGGTAGGCAGTAAAGCGGCAGGCAACGGAACGGCTGCTGAGGTCATGAGTGGCCGAACCGTTAGTGAGTTTATGTCCTAAGTAAAGTTTTTGGGGGCGATCCGCGGAGACATTTGCTCCGACAACCCCTACAATGCGCCCAGAAGTCTTTCGATTTCAGCGGCTTTCGCCTGGAGTTCCGCCAGCTGCTTGCGCGCTCCTTCGATCACTGCCGGAGGCGCCTTGCTGACGAACGCTTGGTTCGCCAACCGGCTTTCCGTACCGGCGACGTGCTTGCGCACGGTCTCCAGCTCCTTGCTCAACCGCTGCTTCTCCGCGACCGGATCCACACTGGCGGCAAGGTCCAGATAGACCGTTCCCACCGGGGTGACGACAGCTGGCGCGCCGTCGACCTTGTCGCGACGAAGCACCTCGCTGGCACCGGCCATGCGCTGCACCTTTGCGAGGTTCTCCTCCAAAAGCGCCCAGTCCGCATCACCGGCCACCACGAAGAACCGAACATCGCGTCGGCTGGCGAGGTTGTGGTCGGCTTTCAACGCACGAGCGCGCGACACAAATTCCTTCACGCGACTCACGCTGTCGGCCGCCGCGGGATCGAACTGCACGCCGACTTTAGCCAACTCCGCCGCCAACCCATCGGCGGTGCCGATCGGCTGATCCTGCAGAAACTGCTGCGTCCCAGCGTACCCAAGCAGCGTCCACAGTTCCTGGGTGATGAACGGGATAAACGGATGCAGCAGAAGCAGCGTCTGCCGGAGCACGAGGTCCTGGAGCGCCAGGCAGTTGGCGCGCCGCTCGTCGTCCTGCAGCTTGGCTTTCGAAACTTCGACGTACCAGTCGCAAAAGTCGTTCCAGAAGAACGTGTAGAGCGCCTGAACGGCCGCGCTGAATTCGAATTTCGCGAAGCACTGCTCGACCTCGCGCGTAACGCCGAGGAGGCGATCAATGATCGCATGGTCGTCCGCATCAAAGCGGCTCGGTTCAAGCCGGCGAAGGATGGCGGCGAGCGAAGAGTTGTCGCCCGCCGGGCCGCTGATCTGCCGAAAACGGCAGGCATTCCAGAGCTTGTTGCAGAAGTTCTTTCCGCCCTCGATTCGGTCCTCCTGAAAGCGGATGTCCTGGCCCTGCGGCGCAATCGAGATGATCCCGAAACGCAGACCATCCGCGCCGTACTGCGCGATCAGGTCGAGGGGGTCCGGCGAGTTGCCGAGCGACTTCGACATTTTGCGCCCCTGCGCATCGCGAATGATGCCGGTGAAATAAACGTTCTCAAACGGAATCCGCTGCTCGAGCGGCTGCCCTTCGTGGGTGAACTCGAGCCCGGCCATGATCATCCGGGCAACCCAGAAGAAGATGATGTCCGGCCCCGTGACCAACGTGGTCGTCGGGTAGAAATAGTTGAACCCTTGGGCCTGCATCTCCGCCTGGTCGGGCCAGCCCATCGTCGCAAACGGCCACAACCAAGAGGAAGCCCACGTATCCAGAACGTCCTCTTCCTGCTCCCAGTTTTCAGGGTCAGCCGGACCTTCGAGCGACACGTGCACCTTGCCCGGATCCTTCAGGTCTTCCGGCTTCAGGTTCTCACGATCGAGCCCTTTGCGGTACCAGACGGGAATACGGTGACCCCACCAGAGCTGCCGACTGATGCACCAGTCTTGGATGTTTTCCATCCAGTGCAGGTACACCTTCGCCCAGCGCTCCGGGTAAAACTTGATCAACCCGTCGCGCACGGCGGCCTTCGCCTCCTCCACCCGCGGGTACTTGAGCCACCATTGCCACGTCAGGCGCGGCTCGATCGGAACGTCGGCGCGCTCCGAATAGCCGACGTTGTTGGTGTAAGCTTCTTCGCCCACCAGCGCACCGGCCTCCCGGAGCAACTCGGCGGCCTTCTTCCGGCCGGCGAAACGCTCCAGACCCGCCAATCCAGGTCCGGCGTGTTCGTTGAGCGTCCCGTCAGGGTTCAACACGTCGATGACCGGCAGTTGGTGACGGTTGCCGATCTCGAAATCGACCTTGTCATGCGCCGGCGTGATCTTGAGGGCGCCGCTGCCGAACTCCCGATCAACGGCCGGATCGGCCACGATCGGAATCTGGGCGCGGTTGAGCGGACGCCAGACCAACTTGCCCAGCAGATCCTGATAACGCGGATCATCCGGATGCACCGCGAGGGCGACGTCGCCCGGGATCGTTTCCGGCCGGGTGGTTTTGACCTCCACGTAGCGCCCCGGCTGGTCGACCAACTCGTAGCGAACGTGATAAAGCGCGCCATTCGACGGCTTCATGATCACTTCCTCGTCCGACAGCGCCGTCTGGGAAACCGGGCACCAGTTGACCATGCGCTTGCCGCGGTAGATGTAGCCGCGACGGTACAGCTCCACGAAGACCTGCAGCACGCGCTGCGAGTAACCAGGGTCCATCGTGAAGTGCGTGCGGTCCCAGTCACAGGACGCCCCGAGCCGCCGCAGCTGCTCGAGGATGATGCCGCCCTTTTCGTGGCGCCACTCCCACACCTTCTCGACAAACTTTTCCCGGCCAAGGTCGCGGCGCGTCGGTCCGCCCTGCTTGCGCAGCTGGCGCTCGACCACCGTTTGGGTGGCGATGCCGGCGTGGTCGGTGCCCGGGACCCACACGGCCGATTTGCCCTCGAGGCGCGCCCGCCGGATCAGGATGTCCTGGATCGTGTTGTTCAACACGTGCCCCATTGTGAGCACCCCGGTGACATTGGGCGGCGGGATGACGATGGAGTACGGCTCGCGCGCCGGATCGACGCGACCAGCGAACGCCTTCGCCTCCAGCCACGCCGCATACCATTTCTGCTCAACGTCACGGGGTTCGTAGCTCTTGGTGATCTCGGCCATGGCGGTGCTTAAACGGCAAAGCCAACCCGGCGCCCCCGTGCGAGGCAAGCATGGGCTGAAGGCCGGTCCGTGTCCGAAGTTTACCAATTGAGCGTTGAAGCGCCCGGCGCGCACGTCGGATGCTTACGCGCTCCGTTTCCATCGGAACGTCTATGTCCGGCCGCGTCCAAAAACATGCTCTCGAGCGCCTGAACTTCAAAGGCGAGGTTTCGGTGCAGGAACGTACCAACGCCTGCAAAACCTTCCTGCGCCTGGAGAGCGCGATGATCCGGATGCGCCATGAGGCGGGCGCTTCCGGGCTCGAAACGGTGGCGCGCCGCGCGGCCATGATCGATGTGATGCTGTCGCATCTCTTCGACTACGCCCTGAACGCCTGGCGGCAGCGGCATGGCGAGCTGCCCTCCCCCGTCGCCCTGGTCGCGCTCGGGGGCTACGGTCGCGCGGAGCTGAGCCCGCTCAGCGACATCGACATCATGTTCCTTTTTCCGTCGAAGGTCCGGCCGGCGCTGGTGCACCCGCTGCAGGAACATCTCACCAACGAGATCCTGTATCCACTATGGGACTGCAACCTGAAGATCGGCCACTCCACCCGCACGGTGGACGAGGTGTTCGTTGAGGCGCGCAAGGACATCCAGACGAAAACCGCCCTGCTCGAGGCGCGGCAGATCGCCGGCTCGACGACACTCTACGAGACTTTCGCGGCGGCATATCGCACGTTCTACACGACCGAAAACCCGCGCGGCTACATCGCCGCCCGGCTGGAAGACCAGACCGCCCGTCGGGCCAAGTATGGCAATACGGTCTTCCTGCAGGAGCCCGACGTGAAGAACGGCGTCGGCGGCCTCCGCGACTACCAGAACACGGTCTGGATGGCCCGCGTGAAGCTGAACATCTCGCGGATCGACGAGCTGGTGGACCTCAAGTACCTCCGACCCAACGAGCTCAAGGCCTTCCGGCGCGCCTACGACTTCCTGCTGAAGGTCCGCGCCGAGCTCCATTACGCAAGCAAGCGACCCACCGACGTATTGGACTTGGGGGTACAGCCGGTCATCGCCCTCGGTCTTGGCTACACCGATCCCAAGCCGCTCATGCGTGTGGAGCGGTTCATGCACGACTATTACCGGGCCGCGCAGACGCTGTTTCGCAGTTCGCGCCTGGTCGAAAACCGCCTCGCGCTGACCCTCACCCAGTCCTCGGACGACAAAATCTCCTTCCGCGAAGTGATCCGGTCCCGGCGCTACGAACGCGTGAAGCGGCTGGACGGTTTTGTCCTGCGCGGCCGTGAACTCTCCACCGAGAACGAGGCCGTTTTCCGCGAGGATCCGGTCCGACTCATCCGGGTGTTTCGGCACGCGCAGCAACTGGATGCGCAGCTGGACTTTCACCTGCAGTCACTGATCCGGGTCGAAACGCCCTTGATCACACGGCGCGTCACCGAGTCGCGCGACGCCAACACCAGCTTCCGCGCAATCCTCGACGAGGCGGGAGCGGTCGCCAGCACGCTCAGCCTGATGCACGAACTCGGCGTGCTGGGGCGTTTTATTCCAGAGTTCGACGCCCTCACCTGCCTCGTGCAGCACGAGTTTTACCATCGGTATACGGCGGACATTCATACGCTCAGCGCCATTCGGGAACTTGATGCCATCTTCACCGGTGCGGATCCGCTGACCGAGAAGTATCGCGACACGCTGCACGAGACCCGCTCGCCGAACCTGCTCTATCTGATTCTGTTGCTGCACGACATCGGCAAGGCGCGCGGCATCAAGGGGCACGCCGAGAGCGGCGTCGCGATCGCGCTGCCCTTGCTGGCGCGCCTCGAGATCGATGAGGAGAGCCGTGACGATGTCATCTTCACGATCAAAAATCATCTGATCATGGCACGCTTTTGGCAGAAGCGGGATGTTGATGATCCCAACACTGCCGCCGCCTTTGCTGAAATGGTGGGTGACGCGGACCGACTCCGTTACCTCTACGTGCACACCTTCTGTGATGCGCGCGGCACTTCAGCCAGCTTGTGGAACAGCTACAAGGACACCCTCCACACCCAGCTGTATCGAGCGACGCTCGAGCAACTGGTGCACGGTGAAACGTTGGCCGATCGCAATACGGCGCGCCTCCACATGACCTATCAGGAGCTCGTCACCAAAACCATTCCGGGCATCAGCCAGGACGAGATCGCCGCGCACTTCAATTTGCTGCCGGAGCGCTACTTCATCCACACGGATACCACTGAGATCGCGCTGCACATCCAGATGGTCAACCGGCTGCTGCAGACCATCGCCACCGCCGATTCACTCGGTTCGCTCCGCCCGGTCGTCGATTGGAAGGACGACCTGAACCGCTCGTTGACGGTGGTGAACGTCGTCACCTGGGACCGCGCCGGGCTGTTCTACAAACTCGCCGGCGCCTTTAGCGTGGCGGGTCTCTCCATTCTCACCGCGAAGGTCATTTCACGCAGCGACCACATCGCGATCGATACGTTCTACGTGGTCGAGCCCGGTCGGGGTGTGGTCCAGAGCACGCGGGCGCAGGAGATCTTTGCCAAGACCGTCGAGGAGGCGCTGGTGCAGAACAAGGATCTGCTGCCGGAAATCCTCGCGCAGGCCCGGCGCCACAGCTCCTCCCGCTACAAGCCCGGTACAGCCGCCGGCGAACTGCTGCAGGCGTCCTTCCCGCCCTCGGTAGAGGTGTACCACGAACTCTCGATGGAGCGCACGATCGTGGAGGTGCAGGCGCATGATCAGATCGGCCTCCTGTTCCGGATCGCGAAGACGATCAGCGACCACGGCTTCGACATCACGTTCGCGCGCATCGGAACCGAGCGTGGGATCGCGTTGGACACCTTCTACATCGAGGACCAGCAGCACACGGTCGTCAGCGATCCGCAGCGGTTGCAGGATTTGCGGGACGCGTTGATTGAGGTCGTCGTCCCGCCCGCCACGCCCGCTGCCGCAGCCGTGTAGCAGTCGGCAAGTCCGCGCTGGTCTCCGTCCGACCGGGATTCACACTGCGGTTGTGGATTTCGAAACTCGTGCCGCAGGCGTGCTGTACCGAATTGCCAGCTTGGCTGGGCGGGGCGGTGAGCCCCGCACGGTCCTGTCCACCATCCTCGGGCTGACCATCAGTGAATTCGGCGCGGTCTCAGGGACGATTTCGCTGCTCAACCCGGATACCGGCAAACTCGAGATCGAAGTCGAGCAGGGGCTGGGCCCCGTCGAGGATCTGTCCCTCAAACTGGGTCAGGGCATCACCGGCTGGGTCGCGTTTCACGCCCGGCCGCTGCTGATTTCCAACGTCGCCGTCGACCCGCGTTATGTCCGGGTGCGCGACGACGTGCGCAGCGAGATGGCGGCGCCCCTGCTCGATCCCGGCACGGGGCAGGTGCTTGGGGTCATCAACCTCGACAGCAACCGCGAGGCGGGTTTCAGCGACGCCGACCTTACGCTGTTCATCCGCGTGGCTGAAGAAGCCAGTGCGGTCATGCTCCGCCTCTGGCAACTGACTCAGCTCCAGGCGAAGGCCCAACAGCTGCAGTCCTTGATCGCGATCGGCCAGTCGCTGGTGACGAAACTCGAGCCACAGGAACTGTTCGACACGGTCACTCGCGACGCCCGGCAGATCACGCAGGGTCGCGCCTGCGCCCTCTACCTGTACTTCCCCGCTGAACAGGGCGTCCGTCTCGTTTCACTTAACGGCCTGCCGGATACCGCGCGGCCCGACGGGCTGCTGCCGCTGGCTTCCAGCCTGGTTGCCTCGGTGGTGCATACGCGCAAGCAGGTGGAGTTCCCGAACGTGCAAGCGCCGGAGTTCGTCGACGTGATCGATCTGCCGCGCGACGACGGGCTCCGCTCCATGCTGGGCGCGCCGATGATCTACGAGAACGACGTGCTCGGCATCCTCGCGGTCTTCACGGACCACATCCACCGCTTCAACAACGACGAGAAGCGGTTGCTGGCAGCCCTCGCCAGCCTCGGCGCCGTCGCGCTGCAAAACTCCCGGCTCTACGCGCGGGTTTTTCAAAGCGAGGAGTCGCTGCGGAAGAACGAGCAGCTCACCACCCTCGGCCTGCTCGCCGCCGAAATCGCCCACGAAATCCGCAACCCGCTCACCGTTCTCAAACTGCTGTTTGGTTACCTCAACCTGGATTTCCCGGAAGGCGATCCGCGGCGCACCGACGTGCGCGTCATTGGCGAGAAACTCGACCAGCTCGAGGCGATCGTCTCCCGCGTCCTCAACTTTGCCAAGGCGCCTTCGAGCCTGCACTCACGCTGGAACGTCCTAGAGATCATCGACGACACCCTCGTCCTGATCCGGTTGAAGCTCGCGCAAGGCAAGATCCAGCTGCACTTCCACCGCCCGGCCCATCCGCTGTTCGTCGACGTGCACAAAGGCCAGTTGCAGCAGGTCCTGCTGAACCTGTTGATCAACGCCACCCAAGCCATGCCCACGGGCGGCTCCATCACGCTCTCCTGCCAGGCCGACTCCCGCAACGACGGTGAGCCGGTCGTCTGCATTGACGTCACGGATACCGGCCCCGGCATCCCCCCGGACCTGCAGCCGCACGTGTTTGAATCGTTCCTGTCCGGACGGCCCGACGGCACCGGTTTGGGGCTCGGCATCGCCAAGCGGATCCTGCTCAGCCACCACGGCGACATCCTGCTCCGTTCCACGGGGCCGGAGGGCACGACCATGCGTCTTGTGCTGCCGATGGCCAAACACTAGTCGCCAAACGCAATCCCGTGCAGTAACGGGTCCTTCTTTCGTGAAACCCGCTTTACCCGATCCCGATTCCCGCAGCGACGACCAGGTGCGCCAGCGGCTGATGCTGAAAGTGACCGTCGCGATCTTTCTCATCAGCGCGGTGATCCTCCTGATTCTGCCCATCCGTCTGCCCAAGCCGGTGCGCCTGGCCGTTGTCGCCACCGACCTGCTGGCGGCCGCGGTGATCTGGTTGATGGGTCGGCAACGCTACCGCTGAGCTCACACCGGCTGCCCGCTCGGCCGCGACGATCCCCCTTC
The DNA here is from genome assembly GCA_023386835.1 of Verrucomicrobiota bacterium. Lineage (GTDB taxonomy): Bacteria > Verrucomicrobiota > Verrucomicrobiia > Opitutales > Opitutaceae > Actomonas. The sequence continues at coordinate 19,517 of JAEWIY010000143.1, read as the reverse complement.
ATAACTCGGCAAAGAGTTCGCCGCCACCCGGTCCTTTTCCAAACTGACGGCCTGCGCCCTGACGGGTTTCTCCATGGCAACTCCCTCCAGCCACCAGCTCCTTGAATGGCGTTTCCGCGGCGAGAGTCCGCTCCGGACGTTGGTTGATCTTTACCGCGGAGAGCACCTGCGCCTCGCGAGTGCGGCCCTGATCTACGTGGTCAAGCACAGCCCGGTCTGGCTGATGCCATTCATCACGGCGAACATCATCGACCTGGTGACCTCGCCCGACCCACTGCGCGTGGGCGAGCTGTGGCTGCAGGCGCTGTTCCTCGCGATCCTGCTCCTGCAAAACATCCCGCTGCACTTCGCCTACGCACGGCAGCTGAGCCAGGCCCTGCGCAGCATGGAGGTCTCCCTGCGTTCTGCCCTGTGCCGCCGGCTGCAGCAGCTCTCCATCGGTTTTTATGCCCGGCGGAGCTCCGGCGCGCTCCAGGCCAAGGTCCTGCGCGATGTCGAGTCACTCGAGCAGATGACGCGGCTGGTCTTCGACGGTGGCATCGGGTGCCTGACCAACATCGCCTGCGCCCTTGTATTGGTCGGGCTGCGACAGCCTTGGCTGCTGATCGTGCTGCTGGTCACGGTGCCGGTGTCGGTCGCCATCGTGCTCGCCCTGCGCGCGCCGCTGCAGGAGCGCAACACGGCCTTGCGCGGCGAAATCGAGCACATGGCGACGCGGGTCAACGAAATGACGCACCTGTTGCCCGTGACCCGCGCCCACGGGCTCGAGACCACCGCCATGGCTCGCGTCACGGAAGCGCTTGAACGCGTTCGCTCCGCTGGCCTGCGCATGGACCGCATCAACGCGGCCTTCGGCTCGGCGGCCTGGGCGGTGTTAAATGGCTTCAACATGGCCTGCCTCGTCCTCTCGGCGTGGGCCTGTCTGGTCGGCTGGCGCGACATCAATGCCGGCGACGTCGTGCTGATCACCACCTACTTCAACCTGGTCTCGACGTCGGTGCTCGGGCTCGTCGGCATGGCGCCGCAGATCACACGTGGATTCGACGCGATTCGCTCGATCGGCGAGGTGCTGGAGTGCCCCGATCTCGAGGCGAACGAGAGCAAGGCCGAAGTCACCGCGGTCGAAGGCCGCTTCGATTTTGAGCAGGTCCAGTATGCGTATTCAGGCAGTGGATCCGCCGCGGTCGAGGACCTGACGCTTTCAATTGCCCCGGGAGAAACGATCGCGCTGGTGGGCGCCTCCGGTGCGGGCAAGTCCACTCTCGTCAACCTGGTCATCGGTTACTACCGGCCCACCGCCGGCCGGCTGCTGCTCGACGGACGCGACATGCAGGACTTCGACCTGCGCACCTACCGACGCTTCATCTCGGTCGTGCCGCAGGAGTCGATTCTCTTTGAAGGCACGGTGCGTGACAACGTCACGTACGGCCTCCGCTCCGTCAGCGACGCTGAACTAGAACAGGCGCTACGCGACGCCAACGCGTGGGAGTTTGTGAGCCGGATGCCGGATGGATTGCACACGCGCCTGGGGGAACGCGGCGCGAGCCTGTCCGGCGGGCAACGGCAGCGTCTGGCCATTGCCCGCGCCCTGATTCGCCAGCCCCGGGTCCTCGTGCTCGATGAAGCCACTTCGGCCCTGGACGCCGAGAGTGAAAACCTCGTGCAGGAGGCGCTCACGCGGTTGATGCGCGGTCGCACGACCTTCGTCATCGCTCATCGGCTCTCCACCATCCGCGGTGCCGACAAGATCGTCGTCATGGACCGCGGTCGAATCGTCGAGGTGGGCCGCCATGCTGAACTACTCGCTCGCGGCGGTGTTTACGCGCGACTGCATGCCCGCCAGTCCGGCGCTTCGGCCGAACTGGCCTCGTCCAACTGACGAGACGCTATCGCGCCGACTCCAGCCGCAGGTCGACCATCAGGTCGGCCGCGATTCGCTCCAAGTCCGCCCGCAACGCCGTGAGGTCGACCGTCGATGGCACAAAAACGGTCGCACGCGCCTGAAACAAGGTGCCGCCACCCATCGGTGCGCTGACGCGTTCCGACGCGAGTTCTTCGACGTTCACACGGTGGGCGGAGAAGACGGACGACACGCTGCGCAATATCCCGGGGCGGTCGTGTCCCACCAACTCAATCTGGGCCAGCGCGCCTTCGGTGGAACGTGTCGCAGCGGCGGCTTCCTCCTGATGCAGCACCACCCGCAGGCCCTCGGACTGCATCGATTCGAGCGCGGTGATCAGTTCACCCTGCCGCTCCGCCGGAACCTCCACGCGGAGGATACCCGCCCATTGGCCGCCGAGATGGCTCATCCGGCTCTCGACCCAGTTCCCCCCGTGATCGGCGACGCGCGCAGCAACCAGTTGAACCAGACCGGGCCGGTCGGGCCCAATCACCGTCATGACGAGGGTGGAAAGCATCAAAAAACGATAAGCGGCCGAGCGCCGCGGCTCAACCCTGCAGGTGCGAGTCCGGACGGTGGGGACACACTCGAGGCCAGCTCGAGGAACAGAGAGGCTATTCCTCGAGTTCGACGTTCCAGTAGGCCAGGTCGAGGAAGTCCTTCCAGCGCTCGCGCTGCTGTGTGTTGAGCACGAGCGAAATCACCGGACGCCACTTCGGCCGGACCGGTTTGCGGATGAGCCGCATGTGCGCCTCGTGCGGCAGCCGGTTCGCCTTGCGGGTGTTGCAGCGCACGCACGAGCAAACGATGTTCTCCCACGTCGTTTTGCCGCCCCGATCGCGCGGGATGACGTGATCGAGGTTCAAGCCTTCGCGCGGGAAAACGTGTCCGCAATATTGGCAAGTCTCCCGGTCACGCTCGAAGACGTTGTTCCGCGTGAGCTTGAGCTCCTTGCATGGCAACCGGTCGAAGAACGTGAGCAGGATGACGCGCGGCAGCCGAATCACGGTCCGTGGCGTGTGCACCGCATCCAGTGCGTCGATCGGCGGGTTGCTCGCGGAAAAGTCCATCCAGTCGAGCAGCGAAAAGACCCGAAAGTCTTCGTCATGATGGTGCACCACGGCGGCATGCCCGCGGGAGAGCAGCGCAAAGGCTCGACGTGCGCCGATCACATTGACCGCCTGCCAAAGCCGGTTGAGCACCAGCACGGGTTGGTCGAGCACAGCGTCCATGACGGGCCTGCGGGTTATCCGTGCCGCGCGGAAGTGTCAAGCGGTGCCCCACCAACGCGGTCCGGGTTCACCTGACCGTCGCTGGCTCGTCACGCTCCGGGACGTCGTCGGTGGAGACGTGGGCCTGCAGCACCCGACCGCTGAACTGGACTCCGCAGGTCCCGATCCCAACGAGATTCAGCCCAACCGCGAGTTCGTGCGGCCGAACCTGATACACGGGTCGCGCCGGCGCTTCGAGCACACGCTGGCCGTTCCACGTGACGGTCACCAACCCGGTCCGCCGGGGCACGTCCGAAACGGCCGCCTCTTCCGCGAGGCTGATGACAACGTGGTGCTCGTCCGCGGGCCGGGCCTCAAACGGCTCGGAGAGCACCAACGCTGCGCCCCAATGATCATGCCCGATTCGCAGGCGCCCATCTTCCTCGTAGGTGAGGAAAAGGGCGTCCGCCGCCCCGGTCCGGCCGGCGACCAGCAAGGGCTCTGAAGAACGCGGCCTCGTTTGAGGAAGCTTCAAAGTGAGTTCCACCCGGTCCGCCGGGGCCACTCGGCAACTTCCCCACGTGGCCTGCCCGGTGGTAAGTCCGGCGATCGGCGAAAAAACCTCCAGGGGAATTGGAGCCGTCCGAATCAGTTGGCCGTGCCCGGAATCCGGTTGCCCTTCGATCGGCATCGGCTCGCCCGCCCAGGACCAGCGCGTCGGCAGGTCCGGCACCCCGGCCAACGTCACAGCCATGTCCAAGCCCGTGTGCGAAACCGGTGAATCGAACACCACTTGATCATCGACGATCACGACCGTGTTCTGACCGAGCCAGCGCGCGCGCAATGACTCCTCCACAGGTACCTCCGACTCCGGTGGTGTGGCCAAACCGGCCGATATCAGCACCTGCACCTCCGGGCGGAGCGGCAGCACCTCACTTTCCGCCAGTTGTTCCAAGTCGGTCCAAAGTGAATACGCCCGCCACAAGGAATAACGCACGCCGCCTGGCTCGCGTCTGGCGCGCAGGTCGAGTTGATCGAAACCACGTTGCACCCGCGCCAGAACACGCCCCTGCCCGACGGGCCAGCCAGACGGCTCAAGTTGCAGCACCGCCTGCTGCGGACCGCTGGGGCTGCCCCAGCCACCGTGCTTCCGCTCCGGCACGTCGAGCCCCCATCCTGGCGTCGCGACCAAGCGTGGGTTCAACCAGCGATGCCAGCGCACCTCACCCGTGAAGTCAGCCTTGGCCGTCGAGCCACCGATGGCATTCTGCCCGAGGAAAACGCGATCGAGGGTGACCGCGTAAAAAGGCAGGTCCAGCCGGGCCACCACTTCGCTGTTCCACTCCACGACCAGGCGCCCCGTCAACGGGCGCAGCGCGGGATGCTGCTCCATCCACGCATCCTCCGGAGGCGGGAGCAGCGCGCCGCTGGAAATCAGCAGGTGATGAGGTCCTTGTGAGGAGACGACAAACGGTTCGGACCGCCGGTCACCCCAACCCCAGTGGTCCGCCACCAGTTGCACGCGCTCTTCGTCCAGGTAGGCCAGCGAAAGCAGATCTCCGCGCCCGGCTTCCCCAGTGACGAGCAGCGGCTCGACCTGCCCAACCGGCCGCGGGGTCGGCAACTCGAGCTCCAGTTCCAGGACGCCCGGATACGGCGCCACGGCGGCCGCGGGAGGCTGCTGCGTCGCGGAACGGAGCCGCACCAGTCGCATGGAGAAGTCATGCGCCTGGAACTGCGCACGTGCGTCCTCCGCGTAGCCTTCAAATAAATACGGGACGAACTGGTGCGGGTGCCGTGCCTGCGCCAGCACCTCATGGGGGGGCAGTTCCTCGAGAAACTTCGGCCGATGCATGAACCCGGCGTAATAGAGCTGCAGCACGGCAGACGGGTCGTCTGTCCGCACCTCCGCCGCCAGACGTTCGGCTTGGCGCCGAAAATTCTCCGGAAACACGAGCGTCATGACCGGACGAATACTCTGTGCCGCCAGTCCGGCCGTCACCAGCGCCGCGGCGATGGTCCAGCCCAGCTTTCGGCCTGCCAGCAGGCGCGCGAGTGTGGTACCCGCCGCCACCGCGACAAACAACATCAGCGGCTTCACCATCCGCCCGGCGACGGCAAAGCGTGGAATGACGTCCGACAGCACGATGATCTCCGCCGCCAGCACGAGACCAAGACCCAGCCAAACCGCGTATCTCCACTCGTTCCGGATGAGCGCCCATACGACACCCGCCACCGCCAGCACCAGCAACCAAAGCGCGTAAGCGCCGTCCACCGCGGCGAAGTAGCTCAGAATAAACCACCAGCCGCGCCCGAAGTCTCCTTGAACGACGGTGTGCGAAAACGAACGCGCATGCTCCAGCAGATTGTATCCGAGCAGCGCGGCGCCGCCGTACACCGCCAGGATGGGCGTGATCAGGCCGAGCCCGAGCGCCGCCGCACGCCGCCATAGATCGCTGAGGCAGGCCGTCTGCCAAAACGCCAACGCGACGAGGATCAGTCCCCCGACATTCCAGTACGCGTTGTAGGTCAGATAACCGCAGCCCACCACCACGCCTGCGCACCAGCACCCGCCGAACGACCGCGCGCGCAGGCCCAGCCAAGCTCCTAGCAGTAACAGGAACAAACCGGCGTCGTACGGAAAGTAATGCCGCGCGAACAGGAACGCCGACCCCAGTCCGGCGTAGCACACCGCACTCCACGTCGCCGCCGCCTCATCGTGTGTCACACGCCGCACGATCAGCCACACCATCAGGATGGCGCCCACGCCAAACAAACCGAAGTACACGGCCGCCAGCCACGGTGGCGCGACAGCGGGCGGCGTCCACCCGCGCTCGAGCAGCGCCGGCACGAGCGCGATGAAACGAAACAACACATGGTCCGACGTGCTGACCATCTGCTCGGCGAACGCCGCCCCATCCCCGTTCACCAGCGCATCCGCCGCGCGACGCACCGCCGAATAACGCGACTCGTCGGGCCAGTAGAACTGGCCTCCCCGGCGCGCGATCTCAACGCGCAGCGCGGCCGAGACCAACAGCACGATAACGAGGATGCCACGCGCGCCCATGATCGGCGAGTCCACGCAGCCCGCGTGCCTAGCGCAACCGTCAAGCCCGCGTCAGCGCGGCAATCTCCTTCGACCAGCGCGGGAAACGCGACGTGAGTCCACCACGGCTGGCGAGCTGAAAACCCTCCCAAGTGAAGGCGGGGATCGTGATACACGACACCCAGGCCCAGCGGCCGCCTTCGACCAATCGCGCGCCCTGCCACGTGCGCGCCGGCACCCGCACTTCCCGCTCCGACCTCGGAGCCGTCCACCCAAGCGTGGTCCCGTTGGCGTCTCCACTCTCGTTGAGCTGCCACAGTTGCAGCGCATCTCCCGCTCGAAACATCCAGACTTCGTCCATCTCCAGGCGGTGGAGCGCCGAAAATCCGGCGGGGGTAAACAGCGCATCAATGGCCGCATAGGCTGAAGCCTTCGCCCGGCCGTCGATGAACGGGCCGGTGACAGTACGACGGAACCATCCGCCTTCCTCCGGCAGCGGTTCCAGCCCCAGGCGGTCAATCATCTCCTCCGCCGAAACCTGAGCAGGATCCGGCCAGGCCGGCGGCTGGCTCATGAGGCCGTCTCGCTGACCAGCGCGGGCTTCAACATCTCACCCTTCAACCGGATTCCCTGTAGTTTTTTCAGCACGACCGGCACGTGCTCCTCCGCCACATCGACGAGCGAATGGCGCTGGTGCAGGTCGATCGCGCCGACAATCGCCGCCGGCAATCGCGTGACGCCGGCGATCTTCCCCACGAGGTCGCCGGGTGTGACCAGATGCTTGCGTCCGACGTTAAAAAACAACGCGGTAAACCCCGGCTCCCGGCCCGTCCGGGCGGGACGCTCATATTTCTGTTTGGCCGACCGCTCGGGCTCGAAGTCATCCTGCCCTCGGGCAGCAGGCGCCCGCTGCGGCCGCTCGGCTGCAGGCGCTCCCCGGGGCGGTCGTTCGTTCGCCGAAGGGCGCGGTGCAGAGGCCTCCGTCGGGCGACGCCCGTCACCGCCGCCTTGGCCACGCTGCAGCAAATGCAGGAGGGCGGAGGCGATATCCGTGCTGGCAAAGCCCTGCTCGAGCAGTCGGTCGATCATGCGATCCTGCCGGTGAAAGTCCCCGGTCGTCAGCGTGGCGCGTAGTTGTTCAAACACGACATTCTCCCGCGCCTCCTCGACCTGCTCGAGTGACGGCACCGTTTCGCGGCGGATCTTCAGTTTTCCGAAGCGCACCATCGCCTGCAGCTTGTAGAGCTCGCGACCGGACACGAAGGTGAAGGCCTTGCCCTCCTTGCCGGCGCGTCCGGTGCGGCCGATGCGGTGCGTGTAGTCTTCCGCATCATTGGGCAGGTCGTAGTTGAACACGACCTCGAGCTCGTCGACATCGAGTCCGCGCGCGGCGACGTCGGTTGCGACGAGAAACTCGAAGTCGCGCCGCCGGAACTTGTCCATCACCCGATTGCGCTGCGCCTGACTGATGTCGCCGTGCAGCCGGTCCGTCGCATACCCGCGAGCGCGCAGGTGCTCCTCCAACTCATCGACCATGATCTTCGTACTGCAGAAAACGATGCCGTAATTGAAATCGTGCAGATCGATCAGGCGGGTGAGCACCTCGAGTTTGGAGCGGCGGTCGACCTCGAAGTACACTTGGTCGACCTTTGGCGCGTTCTGGGCGAGAGCTTCGATCCGGATCGTCTGCGGGTCGCGCGCAAAGCGACGGATCATCTCCTGGATCGCGCGCGGCATGGTGGCCGAGAAAAAGAGCATCTGCCGCTCCTCGGGCACCGCCGACAGGATGTGCTCGATGTCTTCGCGAAAGCCCATGTCGAGCATCCGGTCGGCCTCGTCGAGGATGACCATGCGCAGGGCGTCGAGCTTGAGCGTGCCGCGCTCCATGTGGTCCATCACGCGACCCGGTGTACCGATCACGATCTGCACCCCTGCTGCCAACGCCCGAAACTGCCGCTCGTATGACTGGCCGCCGTAAATCGGCACCTCGTGCACGCCGCGTTTGAAGGACGCGAGTTTGTTCACCTCCTCCGCCACCTGCACCGCCAGCTCACGCGTGGGACAGAGCACCAGAATCTGCACTGCCCGCTTCTTCGGATCGACGCGCTCGATCGCCGGGATCGCGAACGCCGCCGTTTTGCCGGATCCGGTGGACGACTGCCCGACCACGTCGCGCCCTTCCAAAATCGGCGGAATAACCGCGGTTTGAATGGGCGACGCCTCTTCAAATCCCATCTTGTCGACCGCCTTGAGCAGCTCCGGCGACAGCCCCAACTCGGTGAACTTCCGCTTTTCCATGCGACACCATGCGCAGGATGCGTAGAAATTCAGAGCGAAAAATTTAAAGCGTCAGACGGGGTGCCTCGCCGTTCCCCCACCGTCCGCCGCGCCCGCCCAGCCAATCCGGGCAGCGGGCCAGATCACCGCACCTGCAGCGTATCGCCTTCGAACGTCAGTTCGAGCGACGGCACCACGACGGCCTTGCGGTCGCGGTCCTTGCGCACACGGCCGGCGATCCACGCGTCATAACCGGAGGCCTTGGCCGCCGCGAGCGCGGCTTGCGCCTGATCCGGCGACACGTAGGCCGCGAAACCCACGCCCATGTTGAAGGTCGCGTAAGCCTCACGCAGCGCGATCGGGCCGGCTTGCATGAGGAACTGGAACAAGGCCGGCACCGGGCGAACCTCGGTGATCTCGTAAACGAACGGCTCGTCCAATCGCATCAGCTTGCGCCAGCCGTGGCCCGTGACGTGCGCCACGTAGTTCAGCTTGATTGCGCGGCGCTGGCATTCGCGCACGAAGGCGACGTAAATTGTCGAAGGCGCGAGCAGCGCCTGGCCATAGGTCCGGCCATCACCGATCGGGGTGCGGTAGCCCTCCTTCAACTGCGCGGCGATGTGCCGGCACAGCGTCAGGCCATTGGTCTGCACGCCTGAGGACGCGAGGAACAGGATCGCGTCACCGTCCTTCACGTCGCCCACGATGCGGAGGGACTTCGGCGCGATGCGGCCCACGGCCGATCCGGCGAGCACGATCGTATTCGGATCGACAATACCACGCAGCGTCGGCGTCTCCCCGCCGCCCCAGACCGCGCCCGCGGCCCGGCACCCCTCCGCAAAACCATCAACCAACGCGCTCGTCCGCCGCTCGTCGGCGAACCAGCCGGAATCGCCCACGGCCGCGTGCATCGCGACTGAAATCGGCAGCGCTCCGCAGGTCACCAGGTCATTGACGATCGTCGCGACGGTATCGATTGCGATCTCGCGATAGAAACATTCGCCGGTCTCCGCGTAGACGGCATCCGCCACCAGGTTCTTCGTGCCGAGCCCCTCCTCCACGTGCGCGAGGAAGTGATCCTCCGCCTCGATCAGGTAGGCGCTCTCGCCCCGGGTCGTCTCGGGCTCGCGGTAACCATGGTCCACCAGGAGCCCGGTCGTCGTCCGGGCGGCCCGCTGGCAGGCGCGCTTGAACGCGTCGAGCTGGTCGTAGCGGACTCCGGAGGACTCGTAGGAAAGCGACATGGCAGGCGGAAGCGGAAGGTGGTGGCGACGCGGGATCAGTAGCTCCGACCCTCGCTGCGCTCGAAATACTTGAGAAAGGCCTGGTTGGCGACGCGGTAGCCACCGGGCGTCGGGTATTTGCCGGTGAAATACCAGTCACCGCTGTGGTTCGGCACCGCCGCGTGCAGGTTTTCGATCTTCTGGAAGATCACCTGGACCTCGCCCTTCCAGTCCACATTGCGCGGGAAGACCAGGGAGCTGATCTTCGCGGAAATCTCATCCGCCGTGAACTGGTCGTAGAGCTTCCGCACGTGGTTGGTCGTGCCGCCGTGCTCCACCTCGTCCCGACAAAGCTGATACACTTCCTCCAGCAGGTCGGCCTTGCCGCGTTCCTTCAGCAGGAGCACGGTCGCCTCGAACGCGATGAATTTGCCCAGCTCCGACATGTCGATGCCGTAGCAATCCGGATAGCGGATCTGCGGCGCGGTCGAAACGATGACGATCTTGCGCGGATTCAACCGCGTCAGGATGCGCAGGATCGAGCGGCGCAGCGTCGTTCCACGCACGATTGAGTCGTCCACGCAAACCAGGCTGTCCTGGCCCGCCACCACCGAGCCGTAGGTGATGTCGTAGACATGGCTGGCAAGCTGGTTGCGCATCGACTCCTGGCCGATGAACGTGCGCAGCTTGATGTCCTTGCTCACCACTTTCTCCGCCCGCGGCCAGTTGCGCAGGATCAAGTCGTCGAGCAGGTCGTCGCTCAGCTGGCCCGAGCGGGACGCCCGCATGATTTCCTCACGGACCTCGGCGCGGCGCCGCTCGCGGAGTTCCGACAGCAGGCCGTAGTACGCCACTTCCGCCGTGTTCGGGATGAAGCTGAAGACGGTGTTGGCCCAGTCGTGGTTGACGGACTCAAGGACCTGGTCCGCCAGGCGGGCGCCGAGCGCTTTCCGCTCGTTGTAGATCTCGAGGTCGTTGCCGCGGGAAAAGTAAATCCGCTCGAACGAGCACGAGGTCTTCGGCAGCGGCGTGCGAAACGCGGTGGAGGTGACCGTGCCGCGCTTCTTCATCACGACAACATGCCCCGGCTGCACCTCGCGCACGTCGTCCAACGCGACGTCAAACACCGTCATCAACGGCGCCCGCTCCGAGGCGAACGCGATCACCTCGTCGTTCTGGAAATAATAACAGGGGCGGATGCCGGACGGATCGCGCGCTACGAAGGCATCGCCATTGCCGACCAACCCACAAAGGGCGTAACCACCGTCCCACTGCTGCGCGGAACGGGTGAGCACCCGCGCCAGATCGAGATCTTCGCTGATCCGCCGTGAAATCTCGTCGCCCGGCAGTTCACGCGTGCGGAGGAAGCGGTACAGGTCCTCGTGCTCCTCATCGAGGAAGAACCCGATCTTTTCCAACAGGGCCTGGGTATCGGTCGCGAAAATCGGATGGTGACCGATCCCGATCAGGCTCTTGTTGAGCTCGGCCGTATTGGTGATGTTGAAGTTGCCGCACAACGCCAGGTTGCGCGTCGGCCACGGGCTGCGGCGAAAATAGGGATGGCAGGAGCTGAGGCTGTAGCCGCCGCTGGTGCCGTAACGCAGGTGCCCCATCAGCAACTCGCCGCCAAAGTCGAAGTTGCGCTTCACTGTGTCGGCGAACTCGGGGTGAACGACCCCGGCGTCAACCTGCTCCTGATACTGGCCGAGCAGCGTCTTGAAGATCCGATCGAGCGGATTGGCCTTCACGCAGCGCTCGCGGAACATGAACGGTTCGCCCGCCGGCGTATCGAGCTTCACGCAGGCGACACCCGCGCCGTCCTGGCCGCGATTGTGCTGCTTCTCCATCAGGAGAAACAACTTCGTGAATCCCCAGAGCGGTGTCCCGTACTTTTCCTGGTAGTAGGAGAGCGGCTTCAGCAATCGCACCAAGGCGATCCCGCACTCGTGAGTGATTTTGTCGCTCATGCGCGAGAGCGCTCGGTGCGCAGACCGGCGAGGCGGATCAACCGCGAGCCCGCGTGGAACGGCCGTCGGTGCACACCGTTGCTGGCGTCCTCGGGCCGGCGAGGATCCTGATGCCACGGATCAAAACAGTGAGTCGTCACGAGCGATGAAGGGTTTTCTTCGTTGAGCGAAGGTGACATGGTCAACGGCTTTTTCCAGCGGCGGGGCAAATCCCTCCCTTGCCCGCCCTGCCGCTTGACCCCCGGCACGGGGTTTGGGACGGTCACGGTTCACTCCCGATGCTGATTCTCCGCGGTTCGCCGGCCTTTTCCCTCTCCCGTCTGCAAAAAGTTCTGCAGAGCCTTGTTGCCACCCGCCTACCCGCCCGCGCCCTGAGCGCCCACTTTGTCCACCTGGTGGAAACGGAGGCCGACCTCTCCGACCGCGAGCAGCAGATCCTGGAGGCGATCCTGACCTACGGCCCCCGGCGCAGCACCGCGCCGGTCCGAGGCCTGACGTTGGTGGTCGCGCCCCGTCCCGGCACCCTCTCGCCGTGGTCGTCCAAGGCGACCGACATCGCGCACACCTGCGGGTTGTCCAAGGTGAAGCGGATCGAGCGCGTCATCGAGTTCACGATCGATCTCGGTGACGTCACGCCGGATGCGACCGCCCTAGCCCAGCTCGCGGTGCCCCTGCACGATCGGATGACGCAGGCAGTGCTGCCTTCCCTCGAGGCCTGTGAGGTCCTGTTCCGCCACGAAACGCCGCGGCCGATGCAATCGGTCGCGGTGTTGAGCCGTGGCCGGGAGGCGCTCGAAGAGGCTAACCGTGATCTCGGCCTCGCCTTGGCCGACGATGAGATCGACTACCTCGTCAATGCCTTCACCGGGCTGCAGCGCGACCCGAACGATATCGAGTTGATGATGTTCGCGCAGGCCAACTCGGAGCATTGCCGGCACAAGATTTTCAACGCCACGTGGGATATCGACGGAGAGCGGCAGGAGCACTCGCTCTTCCAGATGATCCGCAACACCTACCGCCTGCACAGCGAAGGCATCCTCTCGGCCTACCGCGACAATGCCGCGGTGATGGAAGGATCGCGCGGGCATCGTTTCTACGTGGAACCCGGCCCCGGCGCGTACCAGTCGCGCGAGGAGGACATCCACATCCTCTGCAAGGTGGAGACCCACAACCACCCGACCGCCATTTCGCCCTTCCCGGGGGCTGCCACAGGATCGGGCGGTGAGATCCGCGACGAGGGTGCCACCGGCCGCGGTTCCAAGCCCAAGGCGGGCCTCACCGGCTTCACCGTCTCGAACCTGCGGCTGCCCGGCGCGCTGCAGCCATGGGAGAAGGACTTCGGCAAACCCGGCCGGATCGTGTCGGCGCTCGACATCATGATCGAGGGCCCGCTTGGCGGAGCGGCGTTCAACAACGAGTTCGGCCGCCCCGCGATCAACGGTTACTTCCGCACCTTTGAGGCTGAGGTGCCCGGCCCGGACGGTCCGGAGCTGCGCGGTTACCACAAGCCAATCATGCTCGCCGGCGGGTTGGGCAACATCAAGGCGGAGCACGTCCGCAAAGGCGAAATTCAGCCCGGCGATAAACTGATCGTGCTCGGCGGACCCGCGATGCTCATCGGCTTGGGCGGTGGCGCGGCCAGCTCGATCGCGAGCGGTGCCGGCCAGGAGGACCTCGATTTTGCCAGCGTGCAGCGCGACAACGCCGAGATGCAGCGGCGTTGCCAAGAGGTGATCGACCGCTGCTGGGCGTTGGGCGAACAGAACCCGATCGCGTTCATTCACGACGTCGGCGCGGGCGGAATTTCCAATGCATTGCCCGAGCTCGTGAACGACGGTGGACGGGGCGGGCGTTTTGACCTGCGCAAGGTGCCGAACGACGAGCCGGGCATGAGCCCGCTCGAGATCTGGTGCAACGAAGCCCAGGAGCGCTATGTGCTCGCTGTGCCGGCCGCGCGGCTGGAGACGTTTGCCGAGCTGTGCGCGCGTGAGCGTTGCCCGTTCGCGGTCGTCGGCGAAGCGACCGAGGAACGACGCCTCGTGCTCGACGATCCGCATTTTAAGAATCGTCCGATCGACCTGCCGTTGGAGGTGCTGCTCGGCAAACCGCCGCGGATGCACCGGTCGGAGACGTCGCGGCGGCGCCAGCTGGCGCCGCTGGAGTTGCAGGGGTTGGCCCTGCGCGACGCGGTGCAGCGGGTGCTCACCCACCCGACCGTGGCGGACAAGTCGTTCCTGATTTCGATCGGTGACCGTACCGTCACCGGCCTGATTTGCCGCGACCAGATGGTCGGACCGTGGCAGGTGCCGGTGGCCGACTGTGGTGTCACCGCCGCAACTTACGATTCCTTCCGTGGCGAAGCGATGTCCATGGGCGAACGTACGCCCACCGCCATCAACAACGCGGCCGCCTCGGCCCGCCTCGCGGTCGGCGAAGCGCTGACCAACCTGGCCGCCGCGCAGATCGGCGACCTTGGCCGGGTGAACCTCTCCGCCAACTGGATGGCCGCGCCCGCGGTGCCAGGTGATGGCGCCGACCTCTACGCGGCGGTGCGCGCCGTCGGGCTCGAGCTCTGCCCCGCCCTCGGCATCACGATTCCGGTGGGCAAGGACTCGATGAGCATGAGCACGGTCTGGCAGGACCAAGGCCAGAGCCGGCGAATGACGGCGCCTGTCTCGCTCATCGTCTCGGCGTTCGCGCCGTGTGCGGATGTCCGTCTGACCCTCACGCCACAACTGGCCCGCGAGCCGGAATCCGTGCTTCTGCTGGTCGACCTCGGCCGCGGCCGGGCCCGGCTCGGCGGATCGATCCTCGCGCAGGTGGTTTCCCAGACCGGCGAAGCCCCGCCGGATGTCGATGAACCCGGCGACCTGAAGGCGTTTTGGGCGGCCATCCAGGAGCTCGGCCGCGATCAGAAACTGCTCGCGTACCACGATCGTTCCGACGGCGGGCTGTTGGCCTCGGTGGTCGAAATGGCTTTCGCAGGCCACGTCGGTGTCGACCTCTCCTTCCCGGCGACCCCTGATGCGACCGAAGTGTTCGGCGCGTTGTTCAACGAGGAGCTGGGCGCGGTCCTGCAGGTCCGCCACCGTGATCTCGAAGGGGTGAACGCCACCTTGCGTCGTCACGGGCTGGATACGTGCACCTCGCCGATCGGCACGCTCAATCCGGATTACCGCCTGCGCGTCTCGACCGGAGACGCCGTCGCGTTTGAGGAGGACCTCTCGACCTTGCGCGGCTGGTGGTCGGACGTGACGCGGCGCATCTCCAGCCTGCGGGACAACCCCGTGTGCGCCGAGCAGGAGTTCCAGGCCAAGCTCGATTGGTCGGACCCCGGCATCTCACCCAAGGTTACATTCGAGTACCCGATTCGCACGGCCTCAAACGAGGCGTCGCCGATGGCAGTGGCGCCCGCAGTTCTCGCCAGCCGCCCGAGCGTGGCGATCCTGCGCGAGCAGGGCGTCAACGGCCAGGTGGAGATGGCGGCGGCGTTTACGCGCGCGGGTTTCCGCGCGGTCGACGTGCACATGACAGACATCCTGAGCGGCCGCGTCTCGTTGCGCGACTTCGTCGGGCTCGCGGCGTGCGGCGGCTTCAGTTACGGCGACGTGCTCGGCGCGGGTGAGGGCTGGGCGAAGAGCATCCTCTTCAACGCCCGGGCGCGGGACGAGTTTGCGGCGTTCTTCGCGCGCAGCGACACCTTCTCGCTCGGCGTGTGCAACGGCTGCCAGATGATGAGCAACCTGCACAGCATCATCCCGGGTTCGGATCACTGGCCGCGCTTCGTGCAGAACCAGTCCGAGCGCTACGAATCGCGCTTCGTCTCGCTGCGCATTGAGCGCAGCCCGAGCGTGCTCTTTGCCGGCATGGAAGGCTCGGTGCTCCCGATCGCGGTGGCGCATGGTGAGGGTTACGCCGAGTTCGTGGACGCCGAAGCGGCGCGGCGCTGCAGCCAGTCCGGTTTTGTGGCGGCCCGTTATGTCGACAACCACCACCGCATCACCGAGCAGTATCCCCTTAATCCAAATGGCTCGCCGGAGGGCATGACGGCCTTCACCACCACCGATGGCCGCGCCACGATCCTGATGCCTCATCCGGAGCGGGTGCACCGCACGGTTGCGCTGAGCTGGCACCCGGCCGACTGGCCGGAGGAGTCGCCCTGGATGCAGCTGTTCCACAACGCCCGCCGGTTCGTCAGTTGACCCGCCGGCCAAGTTGAACAAGATGGCAGGCGTGAACCGCGCCTGCCCCGCGCTGCTCGTGCTTCTGGCCGTCGGCTTGTCTGCCGGCTGCACCATCAGCCGCACGCACTACTCGAGCCAACCGCTGCAGGCGCGCGTCGTCGAGCCGCGGTATTACGGCGGCTCCGCGTTCAGTGAGGCCCGGGAGGAAAGCCAGCGCGCTTACATCAAGACCCGCTCCAAGGAGCTTCTGCGTCAGGGAACTTTCGATACAAAACGGGCCGCGCGTGATTACGCACGTTACGAGTGGTCGCAGCAGTACAACACGGCGCGCGCCCTCTCCGGCGAAGGCTTCCAGACGGCTTCCGTGCCGATCCGCAGTCCGAAACGGGTGCGCAAGGAACAGCAGCTGCGCCGCGACCTCGCCGACCTGGATTTGCTTCGGCCTTGAACGCGCGGCCGGCTCTGCCCCCTCAGCGGTTACGCGGGTGAAACTTCGCGTGGTGATCGACCAATCGCTGTTCCTCCACCGCCGTGTAAATTTGCGTGGTGCCGATGTTGGCGTGGCCCAGCATCTCCTGGATCGCGCGCAGGTCGGCCCCGCCGCTTAACAGGTGCGTGGCAAACGAGTGCCGCAGAAGGTGTGGTTTGACGACCTTCGTCACACCGGCGCGACGCGTGTAGGCCTTCACCAGCAACCAAACGGTCTTGCGTGAAATGGCCGTGCCCCGGCTGCTCAGAAAACACTGGCTCCCAGTGCGACGAGGCTTGACGAAGTGACTGCGCGCTGAGGTCAGGTAGCGCTGAATCGCCTCCGACGCTGCGCTACCCAGCGGCACGATGCGCTCCTTCGAACCTTTGCCGAATACGCGGACAAAGCCGTTCTCCAGATCGATCTGCTGCAGCATCAGTCCGGACAACTCCGACACCCGGAGCCCGCTGGAATAGAACAGCTCGAGGATGGCGCGATCGCGCAGCGCGATCGGATCGCCGCCGTTGGCGCTCTTCAGGATCCGCTCCATCTCCTCGGGCGTCAGCGTCGCCGGCAGGCGGCGCCGCACTTTCGGGCCGGCCAGCAACTCCGTAAAATCGTCCGGCCGCACTTGGTTCTGCACCAGATGGCGCGCCAGCATGCGTAGCGCCGAGAGCTTCCGCGCCAGGCTGGAAGGCGCCAGACCAGCGTCGGTCAACTGATGCGCCCAAGCGGACGCATCCGCACCCGTCACCTGCAACCAGTCGTTCCGGCCACGGCTCGCCAGAAACGCCGCGCACTGACGCAAGTCATTCTCGTACGCCTCCACAGTGCGCTTGGAGCGACCGCGCTCAAAGCTTAAGGCGGTGCCGAACTCGATCACCGCTTCCTCCAGCGCCGGCGGCAATGCCAGCGCGGCCGGCGACCCTTCAGGCCGGTGGGGACGCGGCGCAGGTTTTTGCGTGCCTCGGGCCGTCATGGACCCCTCAACCGCCACAAAGACTCGCACCCGCCATTTTTCCGCGGGTGCCGATCAGACGCTTAACGGCGCCGAGGTCCGGCGACGCGAGGCGTGGCGTTTTGCTCACGCATCCGGTACGTGATCCGCGCCTTCTCCAGATCGTACGGACTCATTTCCATCTTCACCGTATCACCGGCTGCGATCTTGATGAAGTGCTTACGAAGTTTGCCGGAAATATGAGCCAGCACGGTGTGGCCGTTGGCCAGCTGGACTCGGAACATCGTGCCGGGAAGGACGGCCACGATCTTGCCCTCCACTTCAATCGATTTGCCGTCAGACATAAAGGACGGCGCAGGAGCCAGGGATCAGAATTTCAGTCATGCAGTTGGTATGCGCAAAACCCTCTTGTAAGCCGGATCGAGCGACCGTAAGCAAGGCTTTCCTCGCGTCAACGTGATGTCTTCGCCCGAGGCGCAACCGCCCGCCTGTCCCTTCGAGAAGCGGTTTCCCTCCCAACTCGTGCGCGACGACACGTTTTTTATGAGCCTGGCTTTCAATCAGGCCATCGACGCGTGGCGCGCGGACGAGGTTCCCATCGGCTGTGTGATTGAATATGGCGGCGAGGTCATTGCCGCCGCCCATAACACGGTAGAGTCCTCCCGCGATCCGACGGCCCACGCGGAAATGTTGGCCATCACGCAAGCCGCGGCCCGCCTCGGCGACTGGCGCTTGGAGGGCTGTACCTTGTACGTGACGAAGGAACCGTGCCCGATGTGTTCCGGCGCGACCCTGATGTCGCGTTTGAAACGTGTCTGCTTCGCCGTTCCGGACCCAAAGATGGGCTGCCTGGGTGGCGCGACCAACTTGAACGAACTCGCGCGCGTCAATCACCGGTGCGAGCTGACGGCCGGCGGAGTGCTGGAAGACGAGTGCCGGGCGCTCCTCCAAAGTTTTTTTCGGCTGAAGCGCTCGGCTGCAGATCGCCCGGAAGACGGTGAAAAGCGTCCGGGCGGTTGACGGAAGGCGATGCGAGCAACAGGTTCGCAGCGTAACATCCACAACTGGAAACCCAAGATAGTCATGGCCTACGAACTTCCGCCCCTTCCCTATCCATCCGACGCGCTGGCGCCGCACATCGACGCGCGCACGATGGAAATCCATCACTCCAAGCACCATCAGGCCTACGTCACGAACGCCAACAACCTGCTCAAGGACCACAGCGCGCTGGCGACCTTGCCGGTTGATCAGCTGATTGCGGATCTGAGCAAGGTGCCGGAGAACGTCCGGACGGGCGTGCGCAACAACGCCGGTGGTCACAGCAACCACTCGTTCTTCTGGAAGATCCTTGGTCCCAACAAGGG
Source organism: Verrucomicrobiota bacterium (assembly GCA_023386835.1). GTDB lineage: Bacteria > Verrucomicrobiota > Verrucomicrobiia > Opitutales > Opitutaceae > Actomonas. The sequence continues at coordinate 918 of JAEWIY010000143.1, read as the reverse complement.
CGGCGCCCCCAAGGGCAAGCTCGCCGAGGCGATCAACTCCACCTTCGGCTCATTCGACAAGTTGAAGGAGGAGTTCAACAAGGCCGCCACGACGCGGTTCGGCTCCGGCTGGGCGTGGCTCGTCGTCGGAGCGGACAAGAAGCTCGCCGTCGGCTCCACGGCCAATCAGGACAGCCCGCTGATGGGCAAGGCCGTCGCGGGCTTTGAAGGCACTCCGGTCATCGGCCTCGATGTGTGGGAGCACGCCTACTACCTGAACTACCAGAATCGGCGCCCGGACTACATCAACGCATTCTGGAACGTCGTCGACTGGGACGCGGCCGAGAAGAACTACACCGCCGCCCTCGGCTAAGCCGACCTGCTTCCCCTCATTTGCTGAAAAGCCGCCCCGTTTCCGGTGCGGCTTTTCTTTTTAAACCGATTCGGCCCCCACCCTCACGGAGCCCAGACGCTCGCCTGCGACACCTGGCCGAGTTCCGGCGCGCTGATGCGCGTGGCCCGACCGCTCTCGGTATCCAATAGCCAAATACTGCGGCTGTTGGCCGCGCGGGCGGTGTAGAGCAGGTGGCGGCCGTCGCCGAGCCAGGCGGGCTCGATGGCATCACGCGGCGCCTTGGAGACCTGCTTGGCCGCTTCACGGGTCGCGAGGTCGAACACGGCGATCTGGTAGCCGTTGCCGATGCGAATCGTGAACGCGATCTTGTTCGGGTCAGCCCGGCTCCAGTCCGGCTCCGCGCAGTAACCGCTGATGTTGGTCGGCAAGCGCTGCGGCGTGCCGCCAGCAGCGGGCATCACGTAGAGCTGTGGTCCACCAGCCGAGTCGGACGTGAACGCAATCCGCTGACCGTCTGGCGAGAAAACCGGCGACGCCTCAACGCCCGGGGTGCGCGTGCGGCGGGAAACCTGACGGCCCTGGGC
>JAEWIY010000135.1 GCA_023386835.1 Verrucomicrobiota bacterium | reverse complement strand
CGCCCGCACCGGCGCTCAGGGCGTCCGATGCGGGCGGAGGGCGGCCGGTTTTAGTCCTCCGGCGGCTGGTCGAGCACGCCGTTGACGTTCAACTGCAGGCGGTCTGCCGCCACCTCGCCACGGAGCGTGGTGTTGCTGTTGAGCGTCACTGTGCCGGACGGCGCCACCACGGAGCCGTGGAGCGTCGCGGAACCGTTCAGGGTCACGCCGCCCGAGGCGATCCGCAGCGCGAGCCAGCGCCACTCGTCGGGATTGCCGACGGTACCTTGGAACAACACGCCCTGGGCCAGCGTAATCACGACCGGTCCTACCACGTGCAAGGTGCTGGCACCGTTCAGCGTCAGTCCCTGCAGGTTATAGTGACTCGGTTCGGTCGCTCCGGCGACGCCGAGGACGAAGCCGGCGCTGCCGTTCGCGGTCAGTGTGCCGTACGTCCCGGGAGGAACCTCCCGCACGCCCGCATTGCTGTTGAGGGTGAGGTTGCGAACCGCGGCCCAGTCCGCCACGGCTTGCTGCGGCTGGTTAAGCGTCACGTTGGTCTTGCCGGTGGGCGCGGCCGGCTTGGCCACCGTCGGCAGCGACGAGGGATCCACGCGCTGCACGACATGGCGCAGGGTGGCGTTGCCGTTCAGCGTCACGATGTAGTTGTTCGGCGATGACGCGCCGTCGGCCGCGATCGTGCCGCCGTAGTTTGGCCGACCGTTCAGCCGCACCGTGGGCTGGCCCGGCACCAGCAGGTCACCCGAGATCCAAGCCGAGTCATTCAGGGTCGTGTTCTCCGGCGAGAGAAGCTGGACCGAGCCATCCACACCACCGTTGATGGTCAGGCCGCGGCGCACCCGTGCGGTCGTCACGATGCGCAGCGTGTCGACAATGGCGCCTTGGTAGTTGGCGTCCTCGATCAACGCTTCGACGTCATACACGCCCGGCCACGTGGGTGGCGCGCTGTCGCCGTTGTAGGTGATGCTCACGGGGAGGTCGGCCGGATCGGTGATGGCGATCACCGGATTCGGGCTGCCGTCGTACCAGCGGCGCAGGCCTTGCAGCACGATCTCGGCGACAGCCGGTTGGATCGTGAGCACGCCGGTGGCGCTGCCGGTGTAGTTACGTTCCTGAAGTGTCGCCGAAACGCTGTAGGTACCGGCGTCCACGGGGAGCGTGGCGGAGCCATCGTAGGTCACTGCCGCGGTCAGGCCGGCCGGTTGGGTCGTCACCGTGACCGATTTCGGCTGACCGTCGTAGGTCTGGACGAGTTCACCCAGCACCACCTCGGCCACCGCCGCCTGCACCGTCAGGATGCCGGACGCGGAGCCGGTGTAGTTCGGGTCAGCAATCACGGCCAACACCGCGTAGGTGCCGGCGTCGAGGGGCGGCACGGAGGAACCATCGTAGGTGATCGCGACGTCAAGTCCGGCTGGAACCGTCGTCGCCGTGACCGCGCGTGGGCTGCCATTGAACGTCTGGGCCAGGTCCAGGAGCGTGATCGTCGCCTCGCCCGGTGCGATCGTGAGCGACAACGGCTGCTCGGCTTCGTCCGTCTCGCCGGTCACGTCATCGCTGTCCGCGACGCGAACGGTGAAGTCAAAGGTGCCCGCCGCCGTCGGCTGGCCCGCGAGTACACCGGCCGGCGACAGCGTCAGGCCCGGGGGTAGTGCGCCGGTGGAGACATCCCAGGAGAGGGCGCCGTCGCCCCCGCTGGCGGTCAGAGTTTCTTCGTACGTCTGGCCCACGGTGCCGTTGGTGAGGCTGGTCGTGGTGATGACCGGCGCGTTGTTGAGGGGCGCCACGAGGCGGCCGGAACCGAAGAGCGCGGGGGAACTCCACGCCTGGTCGGCCGTGCCCCACCACGCGAGTTTGCCTTCGCGAACCGCGGTGCCCGGGGCGTCGTTGTCGTTGATCATCACTTCCAAGCCGATCAGGTCATCAGCGCCGGACGAGGCGCCGAGAGCGGACCAGGGGAAGTGGATTTCGACCGTGTAACGGGTGCCGTTCGTTTGGCTCGCGGCGGTGATGCCGGTGAGCGATGGGTTACCTGAGCCGCCCTGAAGGGCGCCGTTCCAGCGGAACACGTACTGCGCGTCGCCGGGTTGGTAGCTGGCGGCCTTGTCGTTGCCCGGGTCGAGGTAGAAGTCGACGCTGTCGAAAAGCCAGGCGCTCGGATTCGAGCCGCTGGCATCGCCAACGAGCACGTCATCGTCGACCTGGACGAACAGGAAGAGGCCGGTCTCATTCCACAGCGCCCGGTAGTGGGCGCTGAGGTCGGCGGGGCCGCTGACTGTTCCGAGTGCAACGTGCTCGAGCGCCCATGAGGGCGCGTTTTCCCAAGCCGGGTCAAGCTGACCATCCAGCGCCGGCGAGGTCGCGGTGTGGGGGATCGCGATCTCGGCCACGGTGAGCAGCGCGCGCTCCGTGGTCACGGTGCCGGTGGCATTGGTGATGTCCGCCCAGATCTCCGCACCGTTCCATTCCGGACCCACGGCCGTGAGGGTGAGCGCGCTGCCGGTTTCGCCGGTCAGCGGGGCGCCGTCACGGTACCATTGATACGAGAGCGGCGGCTGGCCGACGGCCATCGCATTGAACGTCACTGTCGCACCGGTGCCGACGCTCGCATCCTGCGGGTGCGCCACAATCGTGGGCAGGGCCGATCCGCCCGTGGTGGGGTTCAGGGCGGCCCAGTCCTCCATGGCGCGGTGTTTGTAGCTGATCAGGTCCGGGTAGCCCACGGAGGGCTTGCTGCCGTAGGCGCGGGCCGGGATCCAGCCCTGCGCGTAGTTGTAGTGCACGAAGACGTCGTAGTACGGCGCAATCATGTCGAGGTAGTGCTTGTAGGCCGTGTACATCACCGGATTTCGCGACGCGGCCTCGGCATTGTTCGTGATGTGCTGGCCGCCCTCGTAACAGATGAGCGGGATACCGAGCGGCGCCCAGATCGCGTACTGGGCCTGCGAGCGGCTCAGCACCGTGGTGTCGATCTCGTTGAGCATGACCTCGAGCAGGTTGGGCACCCCGCCGTCGGTCGAGAACGAGAAGTAGGGAGCGAGCGAATACGCATCGATCGTCCGGCCCGTCGGGTTGGTGACCGGATCCACCAGGGCATCGCGGTGCAGCACCGAGACGTTCGTGTTTGCCGCCTGACCGGCCAGCGTGTGCACGAGGCGGGTGCTATCCGCGCCGTACACGTCGTCGAAGAGCTGGTGGATCTGGAGCGAGCGCAGGACATAGAACCGAGCGCGGGCGAGCGCGGCGGCAGATTGCCCGTACGTGTTCGCCACGTTTAGGTGCAGACCGAGCGCCTGGCCTTGCTCGCTCGCGTAGGTCGCCTGGGCGAAGCCGGTGTTCCAAACCTCGTTCGAGTACTCGACGTACACCTTGAGGGAGGGATCGAGGTGCTGTTTGATCAGCGTCGCCAGCTGGATGACGTAGTCATCGGGAACGGCGTGCGGGATCGTCACCCAGAAGTCGGCCTGCTGGAGATTGCACAACCGGATCATCCATTCCCACGAGACGCCGTTGGCGGAGCGGATGGTCGTCGCGGTGAAGTTGGAATTCACTGACTGGGCGGCGGAAGGCAGCCGGCGCTCGGCCCAGTCGGTCGTCCAGTTGTTGTTGGTCGAAACCCAGTCCATGAAGCGCAGGACCTTGAAGGCCGAAAGTTCCTCCAGGAAGGTGGCGCTGAAGGGATTGCTCTCGGCGTAGTTGGCCCACTCGGCCGCGAAGTCCACGCCGGGGCGGAACATGCCCGTGAGGTCGCTGTGCAGGCCCATGCCGAGTTGCATCGAGGTCACGGCTGGCACGCCCGCGGTCGTCGTGACGAGCAACGGCGCGCTGGGTTGACTCTCATTGCCCCGGGCGTCGCGCGCAGTCACGGTAACTGAATACGTCGTCTCGGGAGAGAATCCGTGGAGCGTCACCTCCGTCCCGGAGGTCGTCAGCCAGAGCGTGCCGTCGACGAAGAGGTTGTAGAGCAGGGTGTCGTCGCTGTTGTCCGTTGAGGCGGTCCAACTGATGTCCGCGGTGATGTCGCGGGCCTCGTCCACCGTCAGGCCGTTGGGCACGCTGGGTGCAGTTTCGTCCAGACCCGGCGGAACGGACACGCCGAAATCGAAGCGGCCGGAGACGGTCGAGCTGGGTGAAGGTTCGGCCAGATCGGCGGCGGTCAGGCCGCTGGCGCTGAAGAGGGGCACCCAGGTGATGCCGTCGTTCGAACCCTCGCAGCGGAAGGCGGAGGGCCGCGAGGTGCTTGGCGTCGTGAGCCGGATCCCGGTCGGATAAACCGGGCTGGCCGGGAAATAGAGCGTCATTTCGCGCGGCACGGCGTTGGGGGTGCCAGCGGCGTCACGCATGTTCACGTACCAGTGGGAGCCGTAGTTGTTGTCCAAGGTGAACGCCATGCGATCCAGCGCGCCGACGTTGTCGGTCGTGCTGCTGAGGGTGACCTCGGCGTTGCCAGTGCTGTTGGTCACGACCGACAGCGGGAGCTCGCGGTCGCCGGACAACCAGCGCAATTCGCGCAACTGGACGGTGCCTGCGCCCGTGGCCGAGGTGCTTTGGGAACCCTCAATCCAAACGCGCAGGTAATGATAACCGTCGGCGTACGGACCCTCGGTTGGATCGGGCTCTTCGTCGTCGATGATGCCTGGCGGGATGGTGTACGTGGCCTGATCGACGCCGCTGACGGGCGCGAAGGCGGCGAGGGCGTTCGTGTCTTCCACGAGCAGCGTCCACCTTTCCCCGTCGTTTGAGCCGAGGATGCGCAGGCCGGTCATGTTGTCGTTCCACGTCGGCCGGGAGATGCGCACCGCGGTGGGCGCGATCGGGCCGGAGGGGAAGTGGGCGGTGATGTGGATCGGCAGCGGCGTCGTCGTATTGTTGGCGTCGACAAAGAACGTCGGCTGACCGGACGTGTTGTTGTGGTCAAAGACGCGCCAAGCGGTCGTGCTGTATTGGTAATTGGATGACACCGTGACGGTGCCGCCCGTGTTGGACGTCAGCGCCGTGAGGGGGTGACGGGTGCCGCCAACGAGCCATTCGATCTCACCGAAGTGCAGCTGGCCGTTGCCGGTCGCGCTGGTGATCTCGAAGCGCAGGTACGAGAACGGGCGGGCCTGGGCCGCGCCGCCGGTGATGACCAATGTGCCCGAGGCGGAGCCGGCGTAGTTGGAATCCGTGACCGTTGCGACGACCTCGTAGGACCCGGGTGCGGTGGGCGGGGTCGGAGCGCCGGCGTAGGTCACGCTCACGGCAAGGTTCGCGGGCACGGTCGTTACCGTGACGGACTTGGGTGAGCCGTCGTGGGGCTGCTCCAGGTTGTCCAAGGTCACCGTGGCCGCGGCCTTGGCGATGACGAGCGTGCCGCTCGTCGTGGAGGCGTGGGCGGGATCGGTGATGGTCGCGACGACCGTGTAGGAGCCCGCCTGCGACGGCGCGGTGCTGCTGCCGTTGTAGGTCAGCGTGTACGGCAGGCCCGCCGGCTGGGTGAGCACGGACGGGGTCTTCGGGGATCCGTCGTAGGTGTGGTTGAGGTTGTTGAGCGTAATGGCCGAGCCCGACGAGGGAGCGGCTGTGATCGCCACTTGATGCACCGTCGGATTGGCGCCGCTCAACTTCTGGACCGTCACCGTGCCGAGCGTGTTGGTGCCGAGTTGGAAGCGGTGCGGCGAGGTGGTGACCGTGCCGGTGGCGGAGGGAGCATCGATGATCCCGGCGATCTCACCGTTGACCAGGACGACAAACTTGCCGGCGGCGGGGAGCGAGTACGTGACCTGCGCGTCGAAGGCGCCGCTGGTCTGGCTGCGGAAGGCATAACCGATGTAGCCCGTGATGAGGTCGACGGTCTGCGTGCCGGTGGCCGCTGACTGGTTGATCCGCCAGCCCGGGCTGGAGATCTGGTAGTTGCGACCGGGGAAGGTGAAGGGCACCGCCTGGCCCACGTCGAGCGGGGACGAGGGGGCGTCCTTGGCCTCGAGCACGGCCTGCGCGCGGTACGTGTCGGTGGAGTAGGTGACGGGGTTGATGTGCGACCAGCGGTAGTCGTGGTGCCACACATACGTCGTTTGGAACAGCCCGCCGACCTCCTCGAACAGCTCGTACGACTCGATCATTTCATCGTACATGCGCGGATCGTAGAAAGCCTCCTGCGCGAGCGGGTGGGTCCCGGAGCCGCCGAGGGGATCGCCGAAGGCCGGCATGCCCTCGTAGGAGACGGCTTCGATGCCAAACGCCCGCATGGCGCGCACGTTCACGGCCATGTCGGCCTTGTAGGTTGCGCGATCAAAGTTCCCGGTGGACCAGAGCGTGTCGATCGTGACGTTCGCGGCCGCGGCGCGATACGTCGCCGGCCCGCCGCCCCAGAAGAAGTACTGCACCGGGCGACCCTCGGTATGGATGTAGTAGGCCGACGTCCAGCCGAGGCCGTGGATGTCGTCACTGGCGGCATTGCCGCGTTTGATCTGGTGGCCGTAGAGCGGGCGGACCCGCGTCATCATCTGATCCGCGAAGACCTCGCGGAACACACGGCTCATCTCGGCGCCGCGCCAGGCGGTGAAGCGGGCGCGGAAGTTGTAGCGGTTGGTGAAGATCGCGTCCGCGTCCGGGGCGAGCCGGTCGAAGTTGATCGGATGGTCGAGGTTCTCCGCGACCAGTTGTTGGGCGCGGTCGAGGGCATAATGGAACTGGTTGAAACTGCCGCCGGAGTTCCAGACCTCGTTGCTGTATTCGACATACAACTTCAAGTTCGGGTCGAGCGGCGCCCAGAGCGGGTTGGCCTGTTCGGACGTGTACGGGTTCACACCGTCGCTGCCGTAACGGAAGAGTTGCGCGACCTTGCGGATGTAGTCGCTGTCGACCATCGCCGGGAGGCAGATGTACGCGTTCGTCTGGGTGGCATTCGCGATGGCGATGATGTACTCCCACGGCATGCCGGTGGAGCGGGTCGCGCCATTGGGCAGTGGATACGCGTTGAACTTGCGCCGGTTGATGAACTGGCCCGGCAACTGGCGGTCGCCCCACTGCAGCTCCGGTTCGGAGTTTGTCCGCAGCGGGTCCATGTAGCGCACCGTGTTCAGCTGCGTGAGCTGCGCGGCCATGACGCGATCGACGACCTCGTCCGGGTCGTGCGAGATCACGGAGCCGTCCTCAACGGGACGCATCACCTTCACGTTGCGCACCCCGCCGTTCGTGCCGGTAAAGACCAACTGGAACTGCGACGCGTGGGCCTGCAGGTGCAGCGTCACGACGGAGGAGTGGGTTGCCGCCGTGTAGACGTTGCTCTCGACCACCATCGTTCCGTTGGTGAAGCCAAGGCCGATGTTGGCCTGGCCTTCGAAATAAAGCCGGTACTTGCCGAGCCGGCTGTTCGGCAGGCCGTGCCAGATAATCAGGCTGGCGTCGGTGGTGGGCCAGCCTTCCGCATCGAGGGTCAAGGTCCCGTCTCCGACGGCGGTCCAGACCCGGATCGGGCTCGTGTTCTGGACCGCATCGGCGAGGATGGGCGGCAGCCAGTCGTCGGCCCAGTGGAGGTTGACCGCCGCTTCGCGAGCGGGGACACGGGAGGCGAAGCTCAGCAGGAGCGCAGTTGCGAGTGCGACGAGGGTTCGAACGCCGGTGGGTTTCATTTGGGCAAGCAGTCGCTAGGGCCGTCTCCGCGCGGGGCAGAAACGGTGGGGGTTTGGGAGAAAAGGGCGCGCGATCCAGCGCGCCCGTGGGGGTTTCAACAGTCGGATTCCGCCGTGACTGTGGACTCCAGGGGAGTCCCACGGGCCACCGGGATCGGCAGAATGGCGACCGGCAAAAAAAAACTCCGCCGCCCCGAGGAGCGGCGGAGTCGCCTGGCTTAGAACGAGAACGTGGTGGTGATGGCCCAGCTCCGGCCTTCCTGGATGCGGAACATGCCAGGGCTGCCGTCCACTTGGGTGTTCAGCGGGATGACCTTGTTGTGACCGAACGCGTTGTACACGTTCAGTTGGATCCGCCAGTCGACCTTTTCGGTCAGCTTCCGGCGGTAACTCAGCCACAGATCGAACGTGTGGTCGTCGTCCGTCTTGTAGGGTGAGTTGAGATCGAGCGTCGGGTCCGCCTGACCCTCCACCCGCATGTAGGGGAAGCCGATCGTGCCGGCGGAGACATACCGGTACGCGCCGCCGATGCCGGTGCCGCGCAGCTTGCCTTCGGTGAAGTTGTAGTTCGACACCAGGTTGGCGCGCCACTCGCGGACTTCCGGCTGCGGCTGCCCGTTGAGGGCGCGCAGGTAGATGACGTTGCCGAGGAAGCGCGACCAGTGGTTGCCGCGCACCGTGGCGTTGATCGCCGTGCCGGCGAGGTTGGGACTGGTGGCGCTGATGTTGACCTTCATCAAGCCGGCCGGCGTGTTGCGGTACGAGTCATCGATGAAGTCGATGATCTGGGAGAACGCTGCATCCGGAACGTCACTACGAATGGCCTCGGACTTGGACCCGTTGACGGCGATGCGCCAGTTGCGGGTCGGGTTGGCCGTGAACTCCAGCTCATAACCGCGGGAGATCTGGTTCTCCGTGTAGCGGTGCGTCGGCGGCCGCTGCGTGAAGACGTCCACGGTTGGCCCGCCCTGGCTCGGCACGAGGCGTCCCGTGCGCGTCCAGTAGTTCACGAAGTCGTTGAACCGGGTGTCCAGTTCATTGAGGAAGTTCGTGTACGCCGGCATGACCACGTCGCGGAAGTATTCCGGTTGCGTGCCGGTCCAGGTGGACGGGATGTCGCTCGGTGCCGCCGTGTAGGTGTTGAGCAGGTTCTCGCGCGCCGTGCCGGACAGCGAGTTGATGATCGCGAGCGTGCGGGCCGGGAACGAGATCGCCTGCTCGAGGATGAACATCTGCGAGTCGATGTTCGCCGGTGAGCTGGCGAGGGCGATCTCGGTCTTGTACTTCGTCAGCCGGAGCGAGAAGCGATTGTCCTTCGTCGTGAGCAACACGCCCAGGTCCTCGGTTTTGCCGGCCGGCGTCGGCAGCTCGTGGCCGAAGCCGTCGAGACGGCCGGCGACGGGCGCGAAGGCCTCGCCGCGGTTGTAGCTGAACGAGACGTTGAGCGGCAGGAAGTCGCGCTCGCCGAGCAACCGGTTGAGGTGGGTCACCACACTCCAGTTCGTCGTGTGCGTCAGATCCTCCTTCCGGAAGGCGTTCGGGCTGGAGAGCGAAAAGACCTCCGGCCTGGTATCCGCGCCTTCGTCGAGGCTGGGGATGCCGGCGGGCCCGATGCGGAAGGGCGCCTCGATGGAGGTCGTCTTGTATTTGTCCTCACGCCATCCGTAGGTCGCCACGAGGGCGTTGTTCAGGAAGAAGCCCTGGTAAACGGCGACCAGCGAATCGACCTCGAAGCGGTTCATCGAGGCGACGCGGGTGGCGTAGTCGCGGCTCTCCTGCGTGCCGTCGAGCGGATCGACGAGGGTGAAGACGCCGGTCGTCCAGCCGACGTAGTTCTCGGGATTCTGCGACTGCGTGAGGTACGGCGAGTTGTTGACCGGCACGTGCAGCGGCGGGGTCCAGGGCTGGCCCGGGGTGACGCCGGCCGGCGCGTTCCACGTCGTATCGAAATACCGGATCTCATGTTTGCCGCCGTCCGGGATGATGTAGTCGGCGACGTTCGAGAGGTTCAGGCCGGAATCGAGCGAGCGACCGCGCAGGTCATTGCTGAGGTAATACCGCGGGGTGAAGCGCCAGTTCGTGCGGGCGACGCCGGTGAGCGCGCCGTAGTTGGCATAGTCCGGAGCCATGGCGCGGACCTGCAGGCTGCGGCGTTCGCGCGTGTCTTCGTCGCTTTGATACAGGGCGTTGATCGACTGGCGGCCGACCATCCGGCTCAGCCAGCCCGAACCGCGCTCACTGAAGTCGTACATGCCGAAAACCTGGGCGCGCAGCGCCTCACGCTCGGACTGTTCCACGGTCGTGCCGCCGAACACCGGCTCGTCAACGTAGGCGCGGCCGACGTTCGGATTCGGGCGTCCTTCCATGTCGACTTCGTTGACGTCGATCTTGATGCGATGAGCGCCGCCGAGGATCGAGGTCTGGCCGCGGTCAGCATCCTCCCGGAAGAAGGCGACCGAGTAACCGAGCCGGTTTTGGAAGAAGGTGTTTTCCACCATCAGCTCCGCAATGTCGGCGTCCAGCCACTCGCGCTTGTTCGGGCCGTCGAGCAGCTTGTTGTAGAAGTCGAAGATCGACGGATCGCTCAGCCCGATCTGCCGGTAGGCGCCGAGGTTGGAGTACGGGAAACCTTCTTCCGTCGCATGCGTGGGAAACGCCTCGATCAAGAGCGGGTTGAAGGCGGCACCCCAGATCAACGTCGTCGGGGTGGCGACGGTCGCCGTCGGGTTCTGGACCACGCCGGCGGCATTAAGCGCGCCTTCCGTGACCAGTTGGCCCACTCGCCAGTGCGGCTGACCGCCGGCCGAGTTGAAGATGTACATCGGGCCGCCGACGCCAAAGTCGGACGTGAGCCAGGTGTTCTGGTTGAAGTTGGGATTCGGCTGTCCGCCCACCGTCGTCCGGGTGTCGTAGGTCAGGCGGTTGACCGTCTGTCCGCCCTGGCCGCCCTGTTCCTTCGGGACGAAGAACGGCGTGATGAAGTCGTTCGGCGTGGTCGTACGCGGCCGGTTGCTCCGGATCTTCACGTTTTCGAAGTTGCCCGAGACCTGGAAGAGCGTGTCGCGTGAGTTCAGCTGGCGCGGCCGGTAGGAGAGCGCGATGTACTCGCGGTGATTGTCCTCGAACGCCGGATCCTGCCGGAATTTCTTGTTGTCGCGCAATCCGGCCACACGGACGGCCAGTTCGTTCGGCAGCAGGACGTGGTTGTAGTTCAGGTGCGCGCGGAAGGAATCAAACTGGTCAAAGCGCAATCCAAGTTCACCGCGATTGCCGGTGAAGGCGGCGGAGTCGGTCGTGCCGTTGATCACACCGGCGGGGCTGCCGAGGCCGAACAGAATGGCGTTCGGTCCGCGTTGCAGGTCGACGCGGCTGACATTGTAGCCATCCCACGCGACCGAGCTGAGGAAGAAGTTGCGGGTGTTGTCCGCGGAGGTGAGACCGCGGACACGGTTCGCCGCATTCGGATTGCCGAACGTCGCGCTCTCGTCGGCCTCGGTCGGGCCGGTGGCGGCGCCGGAGAAGTTGCCGCGCGGTCCGCTGACCTCGGTGTTCACCGTGTAGGCCAGGAGCGTTTCGTTGTTGGTGGCGCCCAAGTCTTGGAGAAACTCCTTCGTGACCACGGAGATCGCCGAACCGACGTCCGCCAGGTTCGTGCGGATGCGGGTGCCGGCGAGTGTATCCACGGCTTGGTAACCGACGTCACGATCGCTCGTGACCTCGAATGGGGAAAGGACGACCGTGTCGGACGTGTCGTCCGGGGAGTCGTCGTCATTGGAGCGGACGGCCTGGGCATGGGCCCAGGAGGAGCCCGCGAGCAGGAGGAGCGCGACCGGGAGTCGGCCGAGGGTCCGGCGTGGCGCAGCGATCCTGGCAGGGTATCGCTGAAGCATACCTTGAGGGGTAGTCATAGTGTCAGGTGAAGAACGTCGGACCCTGAACCGGGTGAATCCCGGGGTGGGGACCGATTTGGCGTAGCTACCGTGCGGCAAAACACCGGCAATGCGCCCGTTATTCACTCCGGTGAAATTGACGGGCACGCTGCGCCTTCCGGGCAGGGTTGAAGGCCTGGCGCAACGCACCCGGCGCCGGCCGGGAGGTTGGCCCGTTTGGGCCGCGATTCTCGTTTTTGAGTGGGGCGCAGCTGCCGTCCGCGGTCACGAGCCGTGATCCCTCGGCAGCGATGGCGCCCGCCGCGGGTTCGGCCGGTGCCGACCTGCTCAGGTGACCACTCCCATCGAACCCGTTGTCATGAAAAACCTCGTTCCTGTTCTGCTCGCCACCCTGATCACGGTGGCCGTCGTTCTCCCCGCGGAGGCCCGCGCCCTGCGGTTACCTTGGGTGCCCAGCGAGCTGCGGGTGCCTGCGGGCCATCGTATTTCGTTCCGCGCGTTTGCCGAAGGGGTGCAAATCTACACGGCCATACCATCGCCCGATGATCCGGCGAGGCTGGCATGGGCGACCACCGCGCCGGAAGAGGTCCTTTTTGAAGATGAGGGCGGGATCGTGGCCAGCCATTACGCCTTGGCCGGATCCACCCGGCGCGCGGAGGGAAGCTCGCGTTGCAGCCGGGTCGTCGCGAGGCGCATGGTACCGCCGGTGACGGTGGACCCGACCGCGATTCCGTGGCTACGGCTCGACGCGGCGCGCACAGAAGGTGCCGGCATTCTCCGCGGCACCACCTTTATCCAGAGAGTCGGTACCAGCGGCGGGTTGGCCCCCCGCACGCCTCCGGCCGCGGTGGGCGAGCAGATCCGCGTGCCCTACACCGCGGAATACGTTTTCTACCGGTCCAATCGGTGACCCGCCAAGGTCGGGCCTGCTCCGGCTGCACTATCGGAGCAGGTGCAAGGCAGGTGGAAGGTGACCGCTGACGAGGTGCCCGCCGAAACTGCGCAGAGAGGCTAGCTCGTAAACTGAGCCAGTTCCTTGGGCTGGACGCCTTCTCGCCGCGGCTGACCTTCCGGAAGGCGCCGGAGGGGAGCAACCGAGGGCGGTGCAGCGATCACAGAGGCAGAGGCGATGCGAGCGGCCGGATCGTCCGCGCGGCGCCGGCCGGCCATGGCGAGCAGTTCCCCGAGCGTTTCCTTCAGCACCGCCGACTGGGCGTTGAGTTCCTCCGCGGCACTGGCACTCTCCTCGGCCTGGGCGGCGTTGCCCTGCGTGATCTTGTCGATCCGGGTCATCATCCCGCCGATCTGTTCAATCCCGCTGCGCTGCTCACGGGAGGACGTGGCGATTTCCGCCACGAGCTGATCCACTTTTGCGCACGCGTCCACGATCAGCTGAAAGCTTTGCCCCAGCTTCTCGCTGATGCCGACGCCCTTGGCGGTGCGTTGCGTGGAGACTTCAATGCGGCCGGTGATTTCGCGGGCAGCTTCGGCGCTGCGCTGTGCGAGCGCGCGCACCTCCTCCGCCACCACGGCAAACCCGGCTCCGGCTCCTCCTGCGCGAGCCGCTTCCACGGCGGCATTGAGGGCCAGGATGTTCGTCTGAAACGCAATTTCGTCGATCGTCTTGATGATGCTGACCATCTCGCGCGAGGCGTCGCTGATTTCCGTCATCGCGCTGTTCATCGAACGAACGTCGTCGGCGCCGCTCTGCGCGGCGTGACTGGCCTGGGTGGCAAGTTCCTTGGCCGTCTGGGCGCTCTGCGCGCTTTGACGCGTCATGCCGGATGTCTCTTCGAGGCTGGCGCTCGTCTCCTCGATTGAAGCGGCCTGTTCGCTGGCCCCCTGCGCCAGTTGCTGGCTCGAGGAAGCGACTTGGCTGGCCGCCGCCGCGACCTGATTGGATCCGTCGTTCAGCGAATCAGAGATGCGGACGAGTGACCGGGCCGCGCCGATCACCACGGCGCCGAGCAAGGCGAAGCCGACCGCGATCGAGATCGACAACCCCCAGGAGGCCCAGAGCTGCGAAGCCTTGACGGTGGCGATGTAATCGCGGTCACGACGCCCCATCAATTCCTCTTCGATCCGGACCATTTCCGCGACGAGGGCGCGCATCGCATCCATGTCGTCTTTGCCTTCCGCCCGGTTGAAGTTGGCGCTGAAGGAAGCAAACGTCAGGTCGCCCGAAAGCACGTCCCGCCGCGCCTGGATCTCGGCCTTGACCACTTCGTCCAACCACGCTCGTTGCGCGTCTCCGAGGCGGGTCAGGCGCCCGACTTGCTCCGGGTTGTCGGCGACCAACGACTTCGTTTCCGCCAACAATCGGGAAAACTCATTCACGCCGGTCTCGTAAGGCTCGAGGAATTGGTCGTCACCACCGACGGCGAAGCCCCGGCTGCCGGTCTCAATGTCAACGAGCGCACTCTGAATCGCCTTCAGGTTCGAAACGACGCGGATCGTGTGAGTCACCCATTGCTGGTTCTGCACGAGTGCCGCGAGGTTTTGATGCAGCTGGATCGCGCAAAGCCCCGTGATGGCAAAGGCCGCCGTGGCGGCGGCGAGGATGCGAGAACGCAGCGACCACTTTTGAAAAAAATTCATAGGGCCAGTGATCGGCTGGTCGTAACCCCGCTTCATTTCAAAGTGCGGACATCCAGATTTTGCCTCCGCAATTGGGATAACATTGGGCGAAGCGGGGCAAACGATGCCGCGTTCGCGCCTGAATGGGCGGGTTGGATGAAAATGAACTGCGTGTCCGAGC
Organism: Verrucomicrobiota bacterium; assembly: GCA_023386835.1. GTDB lineage: Bacteria > Verrucomicrobiota > Verrucomicrobiia > Opitutales > Opitutaceae > Actomonas. The sequence goes on along the minus strand of JAEWIY010000135.1, from coordinate 2,525 downwards.
CGAGTTTCCGTTCAGCCGTAACAAAGACTGCAAGCCACCACGTGCCTCGACCGGCCGCTCAGAACTGCAACTCAATCGCGGCGTGGCCATCGAACGGCTCGATCACCACGACTTCACGATCGGCGTCATAGGTCCCGCCGCGAACGGACCGCGGTCGCGCCGCCTCCGGGTGCGGGATGCGCCACTCCACTCGTGAGGGGCGCCGGTCGCCGTCACAGCGAAGTTCGCCGGTGATGCGGCCGCTGCCGACGGCAGAGGTGACATTGAAGCTGAGCTCACCAAAGCGGGAGCCGCCGCGCTCGACGGCGATCTGCTTCCCGTCGGCCAGCCAGGCGCGCGGAACTCCGGCCAGCAGCTTGAGCGTGTCTCCGCTCTCCAGATACAACATCCAGCGTGTCTCCATCAGGAACCAGGCCTCCTCATGCGTCTTGTGCGGGCTGACTTGGTAGAAGTGTTCCCAGAAGGTGTAGGTCTCCCGGTCCGCCAGCGCCGCGAAGGCGTGGTACCAGCCCTCGAGAAACGCCTTGGTTTCGCCGCGCTGCAGGTGAATCCACGGGTGACGACTGTAGTACGGCTGGCTGAAAGCGACGTGTTTCCAGGCGAGAAGTTCATGATGCACTTCCAGCAACTCTTCGGTCACGTCCTCACTCGGATCGAGCACCTCGCAGAAAACCAGGTGGAGCGGCCCGAGAGCGCTGTCGGCCGCGGTGAACGTGGCGTGGGTGAACTGTTTTTCACCCGTCGCGTAGAGCGCGCGCAGGCCCAGGGTTTCCGGCCAGGGTGGGGCGGGGCGACTCCAGCGGCCGTCGCCCAACGGCACCACCGGCGAGCGCGCCATCGCGTCCTCCAACGCCGCCTGGATGTCCGCGCGCCACTCGAGGGCCGTCTGGGCCAACGCATCCGCCTCAGGCGCCTGGATACTGCGTAGCAACTCGGCCGCGCGGCTCAGGCCGGCGTAACCGTACGCGTTCAGCATGAATTGGCGGTAGGGATCGCGAGGGTCAGCGACTTTGCCGTCGATCATGCCGTAACCCGGTTCCTCCGGGTTCGTGCGATTCCGCGCCCGCCACTCGAGCAGGTGCTGGGTCGCCTTTCGGACCGCGGGGAGCACCGACTGCGCCCACTGGGGGTCGGGAGTGTACCGGTTGTATTCACCCATCACCCACAACGCGGCCCCGGTCTCGATCATGTAATCGTTGAAATTCATGATCGAGCCGTCCGGACGCTGTTTGCCGACGAAGTAGTCCAGGCAACGTCGCGCCTGCTCGTACCACCCCACCGAGGCGTATGTCAGGATGATCGGGGCGCTTTCTGTACCGATAGGCGGATACACGCCGATCGTCGGCGCCAACGGCTCGTCGGGATCGCGACCGTAGGTGGCAAGGTCGAGGTGCAGAAGTCCGGCGCGCAGCATTTCGTCCACGCGCGGCTCCGGCACTTTCCAGCGCCCTGCGCTGGCCAGCTTGGCGCGCCAGTAGTCGCGAACTTCGTGATGCCGAGTGGTTGCATCCTGATCGGCCAGCGCGCGTGCCGCTTCCGCGGTGATCGGTTCGTGCGGCAGCCGGAAGTCGACCTGCAGGCTCTGCCCGGGCTGGAGGAGGATCGCCATTTCCTCCTGGGGGAAGGGCTGCCCGTCGAGCAGGCTGATGCTGAAGACGCGGTCGTCGGAATAGCGGGAGAACCCGGTGGTGGGATCGTACTCGTACGGCGCGCGGTCGGTCCAAGACGCGCCGGGTTTCGGCGCCTTCAGCCAGGCATAACGGGGAGCGTCGCCGGTGTTCTTCACCGTCATCAGCCGATACAGCACCACCTGCTCGGACGGCTTCTCGTTCTCGCGCTGGTGCTCCGCTCGCGCGCGCTGCTCCGGTGTGAGGACCGGTCCCGCACTCTCCAGGTCGGCCACCAGGTGAGGCGTCCCCTGCACGTTTTCCGGCCGGAGCGGTGAACGCTCCAGCGTCGTAAACGTGACGGTGGAATACTGCACGTCGTCGTCGAGGTGCTGCTGGTGCAGGATCGGCAACACGCCTTCCTCGAGACGACGCACCAGGTTGACTGCGGCACCTTGCCCGCGGCCGAGGGGAAATCCGTAAGCCGCCTCGCGGTCACGCCACTCCGGCAGCTTCACCGCCGTGGAGGCGCGCACGATCCGGATGACTTCCTGTTCCTGACCCGAGCGGGCAATGGCCGGTCGAATAACAAACAGCCGATGATCACGGCTCAGACCGAGCCAAGTTGGTGCGGGCTGGTCCCGGGTGACCGCGCTGGCTGATTCAAAGTCGGTTTCGGCGGCGCTCTCCGTGACCGTTTGTTTGGTCCGCAGGCCGCGGGCCGTGAGCTCGGCCGCAATGGCGGCGTAGTCGCGGGCATCGTCCCCGGCCGTAATGGCAACACCGAGGCGTGGCAGATAAATCGGAAACGTGGCGGTCACGTCTCGCGCCCAGAACGTAAAGGCCGCGGGCCCGCCGCGCACGGTGACGCGAGTCGCGCCGGCGCCGGCGTTCAGCCGCGCGTCGGCCACGTGGATG
>JAEWIY010000093.1 GCA_023386835.1 Verrucomicrobiota bacterium | reverse complement strand
GGTTAAGGCCCCTCACGCGTTCATGTCATCCGCCCCGGGAGGCCGCGACGTTCCCCATCTCAGTTCCGCAACTGGATCCAGGTCGGGGCGTGATCGGAGGCCTTGTCACGGCCGCGGTACACTTTGTCGACCCCGGCATCGACCAGGCGGGTGGCCGCTTCACGCGACAGAAGGAAGTGGTCGATCCTGAAGCCGGCGTCCCGGCGCCAACAGCCTGCCATGTAGTCCCAGAATGTATACAGTCGACCTTCGGGGTGCTGAGCGCGAAGGGCGTCGGTCCAGCCTTCGTCCAAAAACTGCTGAAACGAGGCGCGACTCTCGGGTTGCATCAAGGCATCGTGAGCCATCGCCCGGGCGGAGAACACGTCGTCCGGGAGCTCGGTTGGGATCACATTCCAGTCACCGGCCAGCACCACCGGGCGGCCGAGGGACGCCAGCTCGCGCGCTCGTTGGCGCAACCGCTCCATCCAGCGAAGCTTGTAGGCGAATTTCTCCGTTCCGACCGGGTTGCCGTTGGGCAGGTAGAGCGAGGCGATGATCCAATCGCCCCGCTCGACTTCGACGTAGCGACTATGCGTGTCCGCCGGGTCAGGTGAAAGCCCCTGCTGCCGCAGCACAATGGGCGCGTCCAGCCGGCTCAGGATCGCCACGCCGTTGAAGGCCTTCTGACCGTGCCACGCGCCCGCGTAACCTGCCGCCCGGACTTCCTCGATCGGCAGGTTTTCGTCGGCGCACTTGAGTTCCTGGAGGCACACGACGTCCGGTTTCTGTTCCTCCAAGTACTCCAGCAGCCGCGGCAACCGGGCCCGGATGCCATTCAGGTTGTAGGTGACGATCTTCATGGCAGCGACGCGGGGCAAAGTGTGGGGAACGAAGACTCAAGGCGCCCGTGCCCTCCGGCAATCGGCAATTGCCCGATGAGCATGACGGCGGCGGCTTCGGGGCGAAGCCGATGGTCGCGCCGGGCCGAGTCGATATCGTGGCAACGTGCACGAAATCACGCGAGTGCTGCGCGCGATGGAGGCAGGGGATCCGCAAGCCGCGGAACAGTTGCTGGCGCTGGTTTACGACGAATTGCGGCGGCTGGCGGCCGCGAAGATCGGTCAGGAGCGTGATGGCCACACCTTGCAGGCGACGGCGCTTGTCCACGAAGCGTGGTTGCGTTTGGGGTGCAATGAGCCGGCCGCGTGGCAGAATCGGCGTCATTTCTTCGGAGCGGCGGCTGAGGCCATGCGCCGCGTCCTGATCGACAACGCCCGCCGGAAGCAGACCGCGCGTCGGGGCGTAGGTATTCAGAAGATCAATATTGAAGGGCCGGTGTGCGAAATCGCCACGCCAGTCGAAGATGACGAACTCCTGCGTCTGCATGACGCCCTGGACGATTTGGAGCGGGAAGACCCGCGGAAGGCGGAGCTCGTCAAGTTGCGCTATTTTGTTGGTCTTTCGACTGAGGAAGCGGCGGAGGCGCTGGGGATTTCGGAGCGAACGGCGAAGCGGGATTGGTCGTACGCTCGCGCCTGGCTGGGTGAAGCCATCGAACGGATGCGGAGCACTTGAACTGCCACAGTTTGTTCAGCCGCCGTCGCGTGTGAACTCCGCCGCGCGAGACCGGTTGGCAGAGATCCCCTCATGCGCCTGCCCTTTTCAGCCCCACGGCCCCTCTCGTTCTGTTTTCGCGCATGATGCGGTCAAGGAGACCGGTGCCGCCATGATGAAGCTGGAGGAGCGCATTTTTGCAGAGGCCTTGGATCACTCCTTCGCGGAGAGAGCTGCCTTTGTTGCGCGCGCCTGCGGTGGCGACATGCCGCTGGAGGCACGAATGATGGCGCTGTTGCGTGGTTACGACGGCGCCGGCGCACGACTGGAGGTGTCGCCCCTGGGCGATTCGGCCGAGCTGCTGCGAACCCAAGCGAGCCGGCGGGTCGAGTACGAGGAAGGCTCCACCATCGGCCCCTATACGCTCCTGCACAAGCTCGGTGAGGGCGGTTGCGGCGGCGTGTACCTGGCCGAGCAACGGAAGCCGGTGCGGCGCCAGGTGGCGTTGAAGATCATCAAGCTGGGTATGGATACGCGCGAGATGATCGCGCGTTTTGAAGCGGAGCGGCAGGCCCTCGCGCTGATGGATCATCCCAACATTGCGCATGTGCTCGATGCGGGGGCGACGGCCCAAGGCCGGCCGTTCTTCGTGATGGAACCTGTGCACGGGGTTCCGGTGACCCAGTTCTGCGATGAGCAACGGCTCAGCCTCACCGAACGCGTCCGTCTTTTCATCCAGATCTGCTCGGCCCTTGAGCACGCGCACCAGAAGGGGGTCATTCATCGGGATCTCAAACCCTCCAACCTCCTGGTGGCGATGCAGGACGGTGCGCCGGCGCCGAAGATCATCGACTTTGGCATCGCCAAAGCGATGCACGAACGGCTGACGGAGCGGACGCTGTTGACCGCGGGGGAGCAGTTCATCGGCACGCCCGCCTACATGAGTCCGGAGCAACTGGAGACGGGCGGTCGTGCCGACGTCGATACACGAAGCGACATCTACAGCCTGGGCGTGCTGTTGTATGAACTGCTCGCCGGCCGCACGCCATTTGCTGCGGGCGAACTGATGCGGGGCGGGGTTGACGAGCTCAGGCGAATCGTTCGGGAGAAGGAACCGCTGCGGCCCTCGGCCTACGTGCATTCGCTCAGCCCGATTGAGGCGCTCGTCCTCGCAACCCGACGCCGAACGGATCCGACCAGGCTTCGCGCATGGCTGCAGGGCGATATTGATTGGATCGTGATGCGTTGCCTGGAGAAGGATCGTTCCCGGCGTTACGGGACGGCGAGCGGGCTCGCGCTCGACTTGCAGCGCTTTTTGCGGAACGAGCCTGTGAGCGCGCGTCCGCCGAGCACCGTGTACACGCTGTGCAAGCTCATGCGCCGAAACAAACTGCTGTTCGGGGCACTGGCGGCGGTGGTCATGGCGTTGGCGACAGGGCTGACGCTCTCCGCGCTCGCGTTGCTGCGAGAGCGTGAGGCCCGGCAACAGGCCGACTTGGAAGCGTCGCGGAGTTTGCAGCTGGCGCGTTTGATGGAGGACATGCTGGCCGGAGTAGGTCCGCAGGTGGCGCTTGGGCGGGACACGCGGCTCCTGCGCACGATCCTGGATGAAACCGTGGTCCGGATGAACACGAGCCTGGCGAACCATCCTGACGTTGAAGCCAGCTTTCGGGAAACCCTTGGCGGCATCTATCGCGACCTGCGCGAGTACTCCGCCGCCGGAGTCATGTACGAACGGGCGTTGAGGCTTCGGCGGGACGCGTGGGGAAACGATCATCCGGCGGTGGCAGGTTTGCTGCACGAGCTCGGCGAAGTCCGTCGGAACCAGGGTCGGTGGGCTGAAGCCGCCGCGCTGCTGTCCGAAGCAGCCGAGATCCGGGAGCGACGACTCGGAATCGATCACGTGGATACACGAGCCTCGCGAAATGCTGCGCTGCACGTGCGGCGGCTCATGGGAAACGCCACGCCCTCCTTGGGCGCCGCCGGCGAATCCTCGCCCACGGAAGCACCAGCCGCTCCGATCACCGTTATCCGCATCGGAATGGCGGGCGGTTTTGCCGGCGGGAAGCCGCTGATGCCGAATGTGCTCAGTCTCGCCTATCAGCAACGGATCCTGGAGCAGGAATTCGCGACCGACGGCATCCGCATCGAGTGGAGTTCGCCATCCTACTACACCGCCAGGGAAATCGCGGCGCGCGGCGACCTGGACTTGGCGGAGGTGGGGCCACTTCATGCATGGAGCGCCCGCATCGTCGGGCTGGGACACAAGCTCGTGCTGCCCAGTGGGGGTTTGCACGCGCGCATGGCGCTGGTGGTTCCATCGGACGGCCCGATCCAGACCCTCGCCGATCTGCAGGGGCGCCGGGTGGGGATCTGTTTGAATACACGTTCTCACCTTGCTCTCTGCCGGTTGATCGAGCGTCACGGTCTTCAGGTGGCGGGGTTTCGCTTCGTGTCCTACGCGGGTCATGCCGCGATCGATACGGCGTTCTCCGCGGGTGAGCTGGAAGCGTGCATGGCGGAGAGTTGGGGCGCCGGGCTTGCCCTCTTGGCCGGTGCACGCATCGTTGCGGTCGAGAGCGAGTTTGATGCGGACAGTGCGGGCAAATTGGTCGTCTCGGCGGAGTTCGAACGACGGCATCCGGAGGTCGTGCAACGCGTCGTCACTGCGTTGGTGAAGGCCGCGGCGTGGATTTCGTACGAACCCAACCGCGAGACGGTTCTGGCGGCATGGGCCCATTCGCCCGAGCGGTTGAAAGCGTTGAGAGCAGCCAGTGCAGGCCCGCGAATGAAACTCTTCATGTCGCCGCTGTTCGATGACTTCTATCAGGCGAAACTGCGCCGCGACGGTGAAGATGCCCGACGATTTGGCCTGCTCCCGCCGGACGCCGAGCTGAACCTCGATGGCTGGCTGGAGCCTAAGTACGTCGAGCGGGCGCTGATTGAGTCGGGCCTTGTGGGCTACTGGTCCGAACGAAACACCCGCGGCGAATTTGTGAGTACTCCGTAATGAGCCGGAGCGCGCGCCGAGGGCGTTGCGGCGGGGACTTCATTTGCGACGCGTTGATCAGCGCGTTCTCCGGGATCGCACAACGTGCACGTACCGCTTCAGGAACGTGGCCTCTTTTTCGCGCCGTTTGCGCATGAAGGGTGACGTCGGGCCCTCGGCCGCGTTGTCACGCGCCCCGCACCTGTTCCGACGCACCCCAAATCGTCATGCAAACATCATTCAGATACCCGTTGCTGGCCATACTCCTTGGCCAGCTTGCGACGCTCGTCCGCGGCGACGAGGTCACCGATTGGAACCAGATCATGTTGGACACATTTCGTGCGACGGGCAGCTCGCCGATCGTCGCGATCCGCAATGCTGCGACGGTGCATGCCGCGGTTTTTGATGCGCACAACGGCGTCGAAAAACGCTACAGCTGGATCCACGTGCAACCCGCAGCCCCGGCCGGCGCCTCGCGTCGAGCCGCGGTGGTCGAAGCCGCCTACGCGAGCCTCGTGCACTTGTATCCAACGCAGGCGGCGACCTTGGCGGCGAAACGGGCGAGTTCACTGACGGCCATCAACAGCAGCCGAGCCACCGAAAGCAGCCGGTCCATTGAACTGGGCCTCGGGTGGGGCAAGGCAGTCGCGGACGCGGTTGTGGCGTGGCGCAATGCCGACGGTTTCACCCCGCCCCCGCCACCGAACATTGGCGGAATGAACATCGGACAGTGGCGGCCGACTCCACCCGCCTTTGCTCCCTTTGCTGCGTCCCAACTCGGCTTTACCACAACGTGGGTGCTGCCGAGCCCGTTGTATTTCCCTCTCCCTGGTCCGCCGGCATTGACGAGCGACGCGTACACGGCGGCGTATAACGAAGTGAAGCGGCTGGGTGGGGTGAACAGCACCGATCGAACGGCTGATGAAACGTTGATGTCCCGATTCTGGGCGACCGCGAGCACCCCGACCTATCAATGGAACCGCGTTGCGCAGGTGCTGGCGGCCCAGCGTCACACCACGTTGTCGGAAAATGCGCGCCTGTTCTGTCTGCTCAATGTGGCGATCGCTGACTCCACCATCGCGATTTGGCGCGGAAAAGACATGTACATGTTCTGGCGCCCGATCACGGCGATCGAGTTTGCCGGCGCGGACGGAAACCCGGCGACGGAAACGGAAGCGAATTGGACTCCGCTCATCACGACGCCGCCGTATCCGGATTATCCTTCGGGGTTGTGCGGTGTGGCTGGCGGGGGGCTGGCGGTGCTGGCCGCCTTCTTCGGTGAAGACACGAGCTTCGTGGTCGAAACGGACGCGGCAGCCTTGGCCGGCGTGGTGCGCTCGTTCTCGAATTTCGACGCGGCGGGAGCGGAGCTCGTCAGAGCCCGCATCGTGTCGGGTCTGCACTTCCGCTTCGCCGATCAGGATGCCTTGGACCTCGGTCTCAAGATCGGCGAATACGTGCTCGAGAACGCCTGCCTGCCGCTGCACGGCCAAAAGACCGGCCAGCTGAAGTGAGGCTCGTGCGCGTGGTCCCGATCCCGCCGGCGGCGAGCATCCCCGTCCGGCAGAAGCCGCCGGTGGCGATCGGAACACGTTTGGGGGGCCGATCCATGGGGTCAGGCCGCTGTTTGTTGATTTCCGACAGGCGGGGTTCAAGAGCCCACCCGGACGGTTCGTCAACGAGCCTCGACCTAACCGGCGCTGCCTCGCTTTGTGCTTGGCTCGCGACTGCCGGGCTGAATTCCCTCCAATCTCAGGCCATCAAATCAACAAACAGCGGCCTGACCCCTCTCCGTTAGCCTCCGCGGAAGCCAAGACGCCGCGCTTGTGACTTGGTTGGAGCCAGGAGTCTATACGGCGATCGTATCTGGCGTGAACAACACAACGGGAGTCGGCTTGGTCGAAGTTTTACAGTGCCGATTAACCGGTTTGAACCCGCAGACGGGCGAATTCCATTTCCAAGGCTCGGCATCGAAGCCAATGGGGGCAGGCCGATAGTTGATAGTCCCAGCGTTCAAGGTAATCCCAAACCGCGCTGGATTAGGGCGGGCGGGATTTCTCTTCCGTCATCAGCTGCTCGAGGTAGCTGACGAGCTCCCTGAACGTTCGCAATCGAAAGCGAAGCCTCAGGCAACGTGCGATTGACCAACCGGGGGCACGTGCTGAACGTCGTGCGCACTTTCCGGGCCTATAGCTCAACGGTTAGAGCAGAGGACTCATAATCCTTTGGTTCTGGGTTCGAATCCCAGTGGGCCCACCAGCCTTCGCGAGCTTTGCGAGCAAAGGTCGTCCCGCCATAGCCGAGGTAGGAGGCGAGGGCGACCATCCCCGCTACGGCTGGGCGAGCCAGCTGCCGCTGCGACGGCAGATGCAGAGTAAGCCGTGCCCTTACACAGCAGCCGAGGTACGCCGCGACAGTGGACAACAGCTTCCCGCTACGGCCGGGCAAGCCAGCTGCGCGGAATGAGGCGCTGTCGAATCGTGACGCATACACCGGACGCAGCACCGCCGGAGGCGCAGCCGCCGTTGGGCCTGCTCTCTCCGCACGGCCGATCGAAGCAGCCTGATCGTGGCCGCGCCGTCAAAGCGGTCGGTTTCTCATCAGGCCGATAGGGATCGATGGTAGGTAGTTGTCCCCGTGAGACAAACGGGACAAAAACCGGGGTCGGTTTTTTGCGTCGCGCCGCGTTCGGCGCATCGGTGTCGGGACTGATCCGAGCCGTGCTTCCGGCCTCGGCGGGTCGCCTTTCTGGCGCGGCCCCTGCGTTGGCCTTGGCGTGTGGTGCATTCGTGCCGGTGCCGTCGGCACCTTCGGATCGAACGACGAACATCATGGAGAATTCACCCCGCGATCCCTCGAACCACGCTTCGCCCCGTCCGTGGGCGCCACCCCACACCGGCGCGGCCGAGCAGAAGGACCGCGTCGAACTCGCTGCCGGTTTCACCGCGCTGCGCGAGTCGGCCGGTTACGGTCTGCACGAGGGCGGGTTGAAGAACTCGTTGCGAACCTTCGGAAAGCTGAACCAGGTCAGCGGCTTTGACTGTCAGAGCTGCGCCTGGCCCAACCCGGACGAGGACCGCAGTTTCGCCGAGTTCTGCGAGAACGGCTTCAAGGCCGTGGCCTACGAGGTCGATCCGCGGCGGCTCACGCGCGAGTTTTTCCGCACGCACTCCGTGGCCGAACTCGCCACCCACACGGACTGTTGGCTGGGCGAACAAGGCCGGCTCACCGAGCCGATGGTGCTGCGGCCGGGCGCCACGCACTACGAGCCGATCACGTGGGACGATGCGTTTGCGCTGCTCGCGGGCGAGTTGAAGGCGCTGGCTTCGCCGGACGAGGCGGTGTTCTACACGTCGGGGCGGACGAGCAACGAGACGGCGTTTCTCTATCAGCTTTTTGTCCGCGCCTTCGGCACGAACAACCTACCGGACTGCTCCAACATGTGCCATGAGTCGAGCAGCGTGGCGCTGCCGCCGATGATCGGCATCGGCAAGGCCTGCGTGAAGCTCGAGGACGTCGAGACCGCCGACGCCATTTTTATCTTCGGCCAGAACCCCGGGTCGAACCACCCGCGGATGATGACGGCGTTGCAGAAGATGAAGGAGCGCGGCGGTCGCATCGTCTTCGTGAACCCGCTGCCCGAGACGGGTGCCTTTCGTTTCAAGAACCCGCAGGATCTGCTGCATCCCACCCGAATCCCGCGGTTCCTCTTTGGCCGCGGCACCGAGCTGGCCGATCTCTGGCTGCCCGTGCGGATCAACGGCGACCAAGCGGTGCTGCAGGCGCTGATGAAGGAGATGCTGGAGCACGAGGAACGCGCGCCGGGTTCGGTCTTCGATCACGAATTCATCCGCCTGCACACCGAAGGCGTCGAGGCCGTGCTGGAACAGCTGCGGCGCGTCACGTGGCCGGAACTCCTGGCCGCCTCCGGCCTCACGCGGGAGCAGATTCAGGAGGCGGCCGAGATCGCGATCGACGCGAAATCGACCATTGTCTGCTGGTGCATGGGGCTGACCCAGCACAAGAACGCCGTCGCGACCATCCAGGAGATCCTCAACTTCCTCTTCCTGCGCGGCAACATCGGCCGGCCCGGCGCCGGTCCGTGCCCGATCCGGGGACACTCGAATGTGCAGGGCGATCGCACGATGGGGATCTGGGACAAACCCAGCCAAGCCTTCCTCGACCGCCTGGCGCGGGAGTTCGGTTTCGAGCCCCCGCGTCGCCACGGGTTGGATACGGTCGACGCGATCAAGGCGATGCACGCGGGCCGCATCGGCGTTTTCTTCGCGATGGGCGGCAACTTCCTGTCCGCGCCCTCCGATACCGAGTTCACCGCGGCGGCGCTGCAGCGCTGTCGGTTGACGGCTCATGTTTCCATCAAACTCAATCGCGCGCACCTGGTCACCGGCCAGACGGCGTTGATCCTGCCGTGTCTCGGCCGCACGGAGATCGATCGGCAGGGCGGGCAGGAGCAGTTCCAGACGGTCGAGGACACGATGGGTGTGATCAACCCCACACGGGGCGTGATCGAACCCGCGTCGCCGCACCTGCTGAGCGAAACGGCGATCGTCGCCGGTCTGGCGAAGGCGACCCTCGGGCCCACAACACCAATCGACTGGGACGCGTATGTGGCGAACTACGACCTGATCCGCGCCAAGATCGAGGCGGTGGTGCCGGGTTTCCACGCGTTCAACGAGCGGATCCGCCAAGGCACGTTCTACCTGCCGAACCCGCCGCGGGACGAACGACGTTTCGAGACAGAGTCGGGCAAGGCGGTCTTCATGGCGCACCCGTTGACCCGAATCGAGGTGCCGCCCGGCCGTTACCTGCTGACGACGCTGCGCAGTCACGACCAATTCAATACAACGATCTATGCCGAGGACGACCGGTACCGTGGCATCTACAATGGGCGCCGCGTCCTGTTCATGAACGAAGCCGATGTCGCGGCGGCCGGGCTGATGCAGGGGCAGCTGGTCGACATCACCAGCCATTACGACGGCCGGGAGCGGCACGCCCGGACGTTTATGATCGCGCCGTACTCGATCCCGCGTGGCTGCGTCGCGACCTATTATCCGGAAGGCAACGTGCTCGTGCCGCTGGAGAGCACCGCCGACCAGAGCAACTGCCCGACATCGAAGTCCGTGATTGTTTCGATCGCTCCGTCGACGGCGACGCACCCAATCGGCAGCTCGGTGGGAGCTTGAGCGCCAAGGTGTTGTCTGCGGCGGGCTGCTCGTGAACGCCTACCCCTGATGCCCGCTGCTTTCTCCGCTCATGGAACGCCGTGATTTCCTCGCTTGGTCCGTCAAGATTGGTGGCGCCGCCACGGCCGGGGTGGTGGCTGGGCCGGCGCTCGTGTCGGTGTTGTCGCCGATCTGGCGAGCCCAACCCGTCGGGACGTGGGTTCCCGTGGGGCCGCTCGAGCGGTTTGCGCTCGGGCAGGTGGGGCAGGCGATCGTGGAAGTGCCGCGCGACGATTGGGCCCAGGCGCTGCGCAAACGGGGCGTGTTCGTCTGGCGCCCGGCGGAGGAGGAGGTCGTGGTGTATGCGCGGAGCTGCACCGACCTCGGCTGTCCGGTGACGTGGGATCCGGCGAGTGGCTGGTTCTTCTGCCCGTGCCACGGCGCCATTTTTGATCGTGAAGGCGTGCCCCGCCAGGGTCCGCCCAAACGGCCGTTGCACCGGTACGCGCACCGCTTGCGCGACGGACAGCTGGAAATCGATTTGGACTCCATCCCACCGTCGGCCGGATGAAGCCGCGATTGTCGCAGCGGCTGGTGCACTGGATTGCGGACCGGTTCGGTTGGCGGCCGTTCAAGGCGCAGGTGTTGGAACGGCGCGTGGCCAAGAGCCCGTGGTACTTCGGCGATGGCGCAACGATGCTCCTCTTGCTGGGCGTGCTGGTCGTGACCGGCGTGGCGATGATGTTCACGTATGCGCCCCATCCCGACGCGGCGTATGCAAGTGTTCGTTACCTCACGGAGCAGCAGACGCTCGGCTGGTTTGTGCGCGGGTTGCACTACTGGTCCGCCGGGCTGCTGATGGTGATGACGCTCTGGCACGTGCTGCGCCAGATCCTGATCGGTGGCTACAAGTTTCCGCGGGAAGGCACGTGGCTGATCGGCGTGGTCCTGTTCGTCGCCATCGTGGTGATGGCATTCACCGGGTATTTGCTGCGCTGGGACGAGCGTGCGATCTACGCCGTGCGGGTGTCGCTGCACCTGTTCGAAGGCATCCCGTGGATCGGGGAGCGGCTGGTGCTGCTGGTGCAGGGGGACAGCCGGCCGGGCCCGCAACTCCTGACGCGGATCTTCGCGCTGCACGTCGCGGTGATCCCGCTTGTGCTCGGGCTTTTCGTGACGTGGCACCTGTACCTCGTGATCCTGCACGGCATCACGTCGCACGCTGAGCGCCGGCATCCCACGCACAGCACGGAGCAGCAGCGACAACGGTATCATCGCGACGCCCACGATGAGGAGAAGGGTGAGACGTTTTATCCCGACACGATGGTGCAATCCGGCCTCATGGCGGCGATCGTGCTCGCGCTCGCGATCATCTTTGTCGTGGTCGTCGGGCCCGCGCCGCTGTTGCCCGAAGCGAATTTCACCGAGCGTTCTTTCCCGGCCGAGGAATGGTGGTGGTGGTGGTTCAGTGCGCTCGTCGCGCTCCTGCCCGAGCGCATCGTTCCCACGTTCCTGGTCCTGTTTCCGTTGGTGGTGCTGCTCGGTCTGACGCTGCTGCCGCTGGTGGATCGCGGCCCGGATCGTGGGTTTCGCAAACGACCGCTGGCCGTCGGGTTCGTGGTGCTGACCGTGGTGCTGCTGGTGGCGCTCAGCGGCTGGAGGTTGCGGTCGCCGTGGACCGGCTGGCCCTCCGAAGGTCCGCCGCAAATCCCCCCTGGATTCACCCTCGCGCCGAACGCGGAGGCGGGCCGGCAACTCTTCGCAGCGCACGGCTGCACCAGCTGTCATTCGGTCGCGGGTTATGGCGGGCGGCACGTGGCCGTCGACCTGGCGGCAATGGAGGAGCCGCGGTCGCGTCAGTACCTGCAGGACTACATCCGACAGCCCCCGCCGGGGATTGCGATGCCTGCCTACGAAGGCTGGGCCACGGACGAGGAGATCGAGCGTCTGGTCGATTACGTGCTGGCGGCGCAAACCTTCCGGACGACGCGATGAAGGCGCGGCGGTCGTGGTCACTTCTTCCGGCGGGGCTGTCGCTGATGCTGGTGGCGGGGTGCCGCTCCGCGCATCCACAATCGTCGTTGCACCCGGCCAGCGAGGCAGCCGGGCAGATCGCGTTATTGTGGTGGGTCATGTTCGCCGCGCTGGCCGCGGCTTTCGTGCTGGTGATGGCGCTTGTCACCCTCGCCGTGATCCGGCGGTCGCGCGACGGCTCGGAGCGCCGGGTGCAGCAGCGTTCGCGCTGGCTCGTGATCGGCGGCGGCATCGCGTTTCCCGGGTTGGTGCTGCTCGGGATGCTCTTCTATTCGCTGGGCACATCCAACGCGCTGCGCCGCCCGCCCGAAGGACTGCGCATTCAGGTCATCGGCTATCAGTGGTGGTGGGAGGTGCGTTATCCGGAGCTCGGCATCGTGACGGCCAACGAACTTCACCTGCCGGCCGGCGTGCCGGTTGTGCTGGAGCTGCGGGCGGCGGATGTGGTGCACAGCTTCTGGGTTCCGGCGTTGCACGGGAAGATGGACCTGATGCCGGAGGTGACGACCCGGCTGGTGGTGCAGGCCGACGAACCGGGAGAATGGCGCGGGCAGTGCGCGGAGTTCTGCGGGCGTCAGCACGCGTGGATGGGGTTGGAGGTGGTCGCGTTGGCACCCGAAGCTTTTGAGCAATGGACGACAGAAAGGCGTCAGTCCGTCGCTCCTGATGGCGAGAGCGCTGCGATCGCGCTCCGGCGACAAGGCGAAGAGGTGTTCTTTCGTGAGGCGTGCCACACGTGTCATGCCATTGCGGGTACAACGGCGGTGGCGCGGATCGGACCGGATCTGACGCACTTCGGCTCACGGCGGACGCTCGGCGCCGGACGGGTGGCGAATACCGACGAGCACCTCGCGAACTGGCTGCTCAATCCGCAGGAGCTGAAACCGGGCAACCTCATGCCGGCGACGCCACTCGCGCCCGATGAACTCGACGCCTTGGTCGCCTACCTGCGCGCGCAGCAATGACACCGACCTCCGAACAACGGGCAGCGTTTGAGCGCGAGTGGCAGGGGCCGTCGGGCTGGCATGGTGTCTTCACTGCGGTCAACAACCAGCGTCTCGGTCTTTGGTTCATGGTGACAGCGCTCGTCTTCTTCGGGCTGGGCGGCGTGCTGGCCTTGTTGATGCGCGTGCAGCTGGCGGTGCCGGAAAACGATTTCCTGCATCCACAAACCTACAACGAGCTCTTCACGCTGCATGGCTCGACGATGATGTTCCTCTTCGCCGTGCCCTTCCTCGAAGGGCTGGCGCTGTACATCCTGCCGCAGTTGATCGGTTCGCGGGACGTCGCCTATCCGCGGCTCTCGAGCTTCAGTTACTGGACTTACCTCTTTGGCGGGATCGTGTTCTATGCGAGCCTGTTGACGGGCAGGCCGCCGGATGCCGGTTGGTTCGCCTACACGCCGTTGTCCGGTCCTGACTACGCCGGCACAGGCATGGATTTTTGGGTGATGGGGCTGGCCCTGGTCGAAGTCGCAGGCCTCGGCGCCGGGGTGGAGATCGTTGCAACGCTGCTCACGTTGCGCGCGCCCGGCATGTCGCTGCGGCGCATGCCGATGTTCGCGTGGACGCTGCTGGTCGTCGGGTTCATGATGATCTTCGCGTTCACCGTGCTGCTGGTGGCGACTTTGCTGCTGGAGCTCGACCGGGTGGCGGGCACGCGGTTTTTTGATCCGGATTTCGGCGGCAGCAGCCTGCTGTGGCAGCACCTCTTCTGGTTCTTCGGTCATCCGGAAGTGTACATCATGTTCCTGCCGGCCACGGGAATTGTGTCGACGCTTGTCGTGACGGCGGCACGACGCCCGTTGGCCGCGTATGCGCTGGTGGCGATGGCGGTGATGGTCACCGGCTTCGTCAGCTTCGGCCTCTGGATGCACCACATGTACACCACCGGGCTGCCGGAGCTCGGGTTAAGTTTCTTCGCGGCGGCGAGCCTGATGATTGGAGTGGCCAGCGGCATCCAGGTGTTTGCCTGGATCGCCACCCTGTGGGGCACGCGCCCGGCGCTCACGACGCCGTTCCTCTACGTGCTCGGGTTCTTCTTCATCTTTGTGTTGGGCGGCTTCACCGGCGTGATGGTGGCGGTGGTGCCGTTCGACTGGCAGGTGCACGACACCTTCTTCATTGTCGCGCATTTCCACTACGTGCTGATCGGCGGCGTCGTTTTCCCGATCTTCGCGGCGCTGCACTACTGGTTTCCAAAGATCACGGGCCGCCGCACCAGCGAAGCGCTCGGCCGCTGGGGGTTCTGGCTGAACTTCGTTGGGTTCAACCTGACCTTCTTTCCCATGCACGTGATGGGTTTTCTCGGGCTGGCGCGTCGCGTGTACACGTATCCCGAGAGCCTGGGACTCGGTGGCTACAACCT
>JAEWIY010000091.1 GCA_023386835.1 Verrucomicrobiota bacterium | reverse complement strand
GTGTTGTACAGGCACCACTGGCCGGTACCCAGCCGCGCGTCCAGCGGCACACCGTCGCCGGTGTTGTAGGCGTGGTAGGTGAGCAAGGGAATCTTGTACAGGATCGGGGCGGGGCCGCCCGGCGCGGCCCCCCCCCCCCCCCGCTACTTATGATCCCACGGGAATGAGGCCGTGACGCGGGGCGCCTTCCAAACTTCGAAGGGGTCGAACATCTTGCCGGGATTCAGAATGCCTTTGGGGTCCAGGGCCTGCTTGATCGCCTGCATGGCCTGCACCTCGGCGGGTGAATGCTGCAGGCGGAGAAACGGTGTCTTGGCCAGACCGATACCGTGCTCTCCGGAAATCGCACCGCCGAGCGCGACGACCTTCTTCATGAGCTGCAGCACGGCTTTCTCCGCCGCTCGCACCTCCTTCGGCTCCGCCTTGTGATACATGATGTTCACGTGGAGATTGCCGTCGCCGAGGTGACCGAAAGTCGGAATCGCGAGTTTTGAGGTCGACCGCAGCTTTTCGAGGAATTCGGCAAACTCCACGTAGGCGCCGAGCGGCACGGTGATGTCCTCGTTGAGCTTGGCGTCTCCCATCTGGAACATCGCGCCCGAGCACTTGCGGCGCACGGCCCAGAGCGCGTCCGCCTCGGCGCGGGTCGGCGCCGCCTGGAACGCCACCGCATTTTTCTGCGCCCAAGCCAAGACGGCCTGCTGGGTCTCCGTGACCTCCGCGGCGGTGCCGGCGAGTTCGAGCAGGATCACGGGACGGCCAGGCTGTCCGGCGAAAATCGTCGTCTGCATCGCGCGCTCCGCGCACTGCACGCTGTAGCGATCAAGAAACTCGCAGATCGCCGGCTGAATTCGCGCCCCAAAGAGCGCCCGGGCCGCCTTGAACGCGTCGATCTCGTCGGCGAACGCCGTCAACAAGGTCCAGCGGGCCGCCGGCTGGGGGATCAACTTCAGGATCGCATCGGTCACGACACCGAGCATGCCTTCGCTGCCGATCCACAAATCGCGCAGGTTAAAACCCGCGGCAAATTTCTTGGTGGCGGTCCCCCACTCGACGAACTCACCCGTGGGCAGATAGCCCTTCAGCGCGACGACAAAATCACGGGTCACGCCGTACTTGCCGCCATGCATGCCGCCGGCGTTGCACGCGATGTTACCACCGATGGTGCAGTACTCCTTCGACGACGGATCGGGCGGATAAAACCACCCCAGCTCCGCCGCTGCACGCTGCACGTCCGCAACCTTGGCTCCTGCCTGCACGTGGGCCAGCCCCGCCTCGGGATCGATCCGGATCTGGTTGAGGCCGAGCATATCCAGAACCCAGCCACCATCCCGCGGCACGGCTGAGCCCATCAGCGTGGTCCCGCGGCCGCGTGGCGTCACCGGAACGTGGTGACGGTTCGCCAGCTCGAGGACCTTCCCGATCTGCTGGCGGGTCCGCGGCAAGATGACCGCGGCCGGCAGGAACGAAATGCGGCTGCTGTCGAACGAGGCGGCATAACGCGACTCCTCATCCGTGCGGACCACACGGGTCCCGAGCGCCTTTTGCAGCTGTTGAGTGGGAAGGCGGAAGTCGGCCATGGCAACCGGCAGCGTCATGCACGGGGCAACGGCGCATCAATGCGATAAACATCCATTCGATGCCCCTTGATGTCGGTGTCGAAGCGGCGGGTCAGGCCGATCTTCTCCAGCACCCGAACGGAGGCGACATTCGCCGGATCCAGAAAGGCCAGCACGTAGGGCAGCCCCCGTTCCCCGAACGCCCACTCCACCACCGCCCGCCCGGCCTCCGTCGCGAGTCCCTGTCCCCAAAACGCCGGCATCAGCCGATAGCCCAGCTCCACCTCCGGGCGGCCTTCGATCGGGTACAAATCGAGGCCGCAGTAGCCGACAAACGCACCGTCGGCGCGGCGCCACACCGCCCACTTGCTGAACCCATGCTCGGCCTGCGCCCGCTGAAAGCCGAGCAGCACCTCCCGCGACTGCTCGACCGTCCGGGCACCTTGAATCGTAAACCGCATCACGGCGAGATCGCGCAGCAGCGCCGCCAGATCCGGCAGATTCTCGAGATCGAACGGCCGGAACTCGAGGCGCGTCGTCGGCGCTGGATGCTCGCTCATCCGGCAAGCCCAACTCGCCCACGCACCTCTCGCAAGCGGCTTCCAGCCGAACCGCGACCATTGCCTGGACGACGGTCAGGACGCGTCGGGGTTGCACCCATAGCGAACGTTAAGCAACCTCACCCTTCCCTGCCGAACGGCCGTCCGGTGGGATGCTCAGCTCAGTCCATCCACGCCCCATGACCCGCGTTCTACTTACCACAACGTCGTTCCAGGATACTCCCGGCGCGCACCATGATCTGCTCGCCTCCACCGGTTTCGAGGTGGTCCGCGAGCGCGGCCCGCTTCCGGAGTCCCGCATGCTGGAACTGGCCGGCGACTTCGACATCTTCCTGTGCGGCGATGACGCCATCACCCGCGCGGTGCTGGAGAAAGCCCGGCCGCGCCTGAAGATCATTTCCAAATACGGCATCGGCGTGGACAAGATCGACGTGAAGGCCGCCACCGAGTTTGGCCTGCCCGTGCTGTTCACTCCCGGGGTGAATCACACCACCGTGGCCGAGCACACGTTCCTGCTGCTGCTGGCCCTCGAGAAGAACTTCGTCGCTCAGGTCGACGCGACGCGTCGCGGGGAATGGAAACGCAAGACCGGCCACGAACTGCTCGAGAAGACCATCGGCATCATTGGGCTCGGTCGCATTGGCAAGGAAGTCGCGATCCGGGCGCGCGCCTTCGGCATGAACGTCATCGGCTATGACGTCTATTGGGACGAAGCTTTCGCCAAGTCACACGAGGTCCGCCGCGCCGCCTCGCTCGACGAGGTCTTCGCCGCCGCCGATTACCTCTCGCTGCACACCAATCTCACGCCGGAAACCCGCGACCTGATCAGCGCCCGCAGCTTCCCCAAGATGAAGAAGGGCGTGCTCATCCTGAACTGCGCCCGTGGTGAAATCGTGAATACGGCCGACATGGTCGCCGCGCTGCAGTCGGGCCAGGTTGGAGGCTACGGCACCGACGTGCTCGACGAGGAGCCGCCGCGTCCGGATCACCCGCTGCTGAAACTGCCGAACTGCATTGTCACGCCCCACGTCGGCTCCCGCACCTACGAGAGCGTCGTCCGCCAGGCGACGGCTGCGGTGCGCAACACGATCCTGGCCGCGAAGGGCGAAAAACCGCTCGCGCAGGTCAACCCCGAGGTCCCGGTCAAGGCGCTGCAGTCCTGATCCGCGGAACCGGCTCCCGCTTCCACCGCTCCATCTCAACCGGCGCGCCCGGGCGCGCGGCCCCCCCCAGCCCGCCACCAACAAACAAGGTTTCGCCGCGCAGCG
>JAEWIY010000009.1 GCA_023386835.1 Verrucomicrobiota bacterium | reverse complement strand
GCGTTCAGCTTTTTGCGCGGCGCTTCGCCGCCGACAGCGCTTGTGGCAGAGGCGGCGCGGCTCGGGTTGCCGGGGATCGCGTTGTGCGATCGTGATGGCGTGTACGGCGCCCCGCGGTTGTTTGGCGCGGCACGTGATCACGGGCTGCGTCCGCTGGTCGGTTGTGAACTGACGCTGGTCAACGGAACTGCGCTGCCGCTGCTCGTCGCCACACGCACCGGCTACCAAAACCTGTGTCGTCTCGTGACCCATACGAAATGCGAGCCGCGTCCCGCCCATGCGCCGGAACCGCTGCGCCGCGAGCGCAAACGGCCTTGTTTCGCCACCTGGGAAGAAATTGCGCCGTTCACCACTGGACTCGTCGCGCTGACCGGCGACGAGGAAGGGCCGCTGCTGACGGCGTGGCGGCGCGAGGGCCCGGCGGCGGCCGACGCCGTGTTGCGTCAGCTCATCACGTTGTTCGGTCACCAAAACGTCTACGTGGAAGTCCAGCGCCACCGCGTTCGCGGCGAGGAACGGGCGGTGCGTTTCCTGCGCGACCTCGCCGCCGCGCACCGGCTACCCCTGCTCGCCACCGGCGGCGTGACGCATGCCACGCGGGAGGATCGCCGAATTGCCGATGTGTTCACCTGCCTGCGCCACCACACGACCCTCGACGCCGCCGGACGGCTGCTCGCGCCGAATGCCGAGCGTCACCTGCACAGCGCCGCCGTCATGGCGGCGCGCTTCGCCGACCTGCCGGGGGCCGTAACGGAAACGGTGCGGCTGGCCGACCGGCTGGAGTTCACGTTGCGTGATCTCGGTTATCGTTTCCCGGATTTTCCGGTGCCGGCGGGTGAAACGATGGCGTCACACCTGCGCGAGCGCACCTACGCCGGCGCCCATGACCGTTTCCCGGCGATGACCACCAAAGTGCGCCAGCAACTGGAACGGGAGCTCGAGTTGATCGAGCGGCTCGGGTTCTGCGGCTATTTTCTGATCGTCTGGGACATCTGCCGGTGGGCGCGCGAACACCGCATCCTCGTGCAAGGCCGCGGCAGCGCTGCCAACAGCGCCGTCTGTTACGCGCTTGGCATCACGGCCGTCGATCCGGTCAACAACGGCCTCCTCTTTGAGCGTTTCCTGAGCGAGGGTCGGGTCGGAGCCGATGGGCGTCCGTCGTGGCCGGACATCGACCTCGACCTGCCGAGCGGCGACCTGCGCGAGCAGGTGTTGCAGGAGGTCTATTCGCGTTACGCGCCGCGGGGCGCCGGCATGACGGCCAACGTCATCACGTACCGTGGCCGGAGCGCCGCGCGCGAGCTGGGCAAGGTGCTGGGCCTGCCGGAGGACGTCTCGAACCGCTTTTCCAGCCTCTTCCACGGCGGCGACTTTCCGCACACGCTCGCCCTGCAGGATCAGCTCCGCCAGGCCGGGCTGCCAACGGACCATCCGCGCGCCCAGGTGATGGCGAGCCTGTACCTGCAGTTGCACGGGCTGCCCCGTCACATCGGGCAGCACTCCGGCGGCATGGTCATCTGCGGCGGACAACTGGACCAGGTGGTGCCGCTCGAGCCGGCGACGATGCCGGGGCGCGTCGTCGTGCAATGGGACAAGGACGATTGTGAGGACCTGGGCATCGTGAAGGTCGACCTGCTCGGGCTCGGCATGATGGCGGTGATCCAGGACGCGTTGCGCCTGAGCGGCGAACGCGGGCGCCCGCTCGAGTTGCACCAGATCCCGCAGGACGACACCGCCACCTACCGCTGTATGCAGGAGGCGAATACGATTGGGGTTTTTCAGATCGAGAGCCGTGCGCAGATGACCACGCTGCGACGTTTCAAGCCGGCCAACTTCTACGACGTGGCGATGCAGGTGGCGATCGTGCGGCCGGGCCCGATCGTCGGGCGCCTCGTGCATCCGATCATCAACCGCCGCGCCCAGCGCGAACCGGTGATCTGCCTCGACCCGGAACTGCACGAACAACTTCGCCCGGTGCTGGAACGCTCCTACGGCGTCATCCTGTTCCAGGAACAGATGCTGGCCGTGGCCATGACCGTGGCGGGCTTCAGCGGTTCGGAAGCGGAGGAGTTGCGTCGTGCGATGGGCTTCCACCGCGACAACGAGCGGCTCGAACGCGTGTTGGTGAAATTGCGCGATGCGATGCGCCGCCGCGGGCACAACGACCGGATCATCGAAAAGGTGGTCGAATCCGCCTGCTCGTTTGCGCTCTACGGTTTCCCGGAGTCCCACGCCATGAGTTTCGCCCTGCTCGCCTACGCCAGCACGTGGCTGAAGGTGCACCGCCCGGCCGAGTTCCTCGCCAGCCTGCTCAACAACCAGCCCATGGGCTTCTACGGACCGGCCACGCTGGTGCAGGATGCGCGGCGCAACGGCCTCTCCTTCCGGCCGGTCTGCGTCCTCGCCTCGGACTGGGAATGCACAGTCGAGTCCGATCGCGTGGTCCGCATCGGGCTTAACTATGTCAAAGGCCTCTCGGAGAAACACGTCCAGGTCATGCTGGCCGCCCGGGCCCAGCAGCCGTTTACCTCGTTGGAAGACTGGCTGGCGCGCACGACCTTCAGCGCGGCGGAACGGCGCGCGCTCGCCGCCGTCGGCGCGCTCAACGGCTTCGCCTCCCATCGCCGTGCGGCGCTCTGGCAGGTGGAGGCCGCGTGGTCGACCGACGAACCGTTGCTGCGGTATCGACAGGCTGAATTCGACACCATGGTCGCGGCCGAGGCGTCCCCGCTCACGCCGATGAGCCAGTATGAACGTTACCAAGCCGACTTCGGCGGGCTCGGCCTGACCACCGGTCAACATCCGATGGCCCTCGTCCGCCACCGCCTCCCGGACGTCTGGCGCGCCGGCGACCTGCCGCTCACCCGCAGCGGCGATCGTGTTAAAGTCGCCGGCAGCGTGATTTGCCGGCAACGCCCCGGCACCGCCAAGGGTTTCGTTTTTGTCTCGCTCGAGGACGAAACGGGAGTCGCCAACGCCGTCGTCCGGCCGGACCTGTTCGAACGTTACCGCCTCGTCATCAATCAGGAAGCGGCCCTCGTCATCACCGGCCCGGTGCAAAACGAGGAAGGCGTCATCCACATCAAGGCCGAGCACATCACCCCGCTGGCCCGCAGCGGCGTGACCGTGCCCGAGCAGGCGTCCCACGACTTCTGCTGAGCGCGGGCCCCTCGCGAATCACGCGAATGGTCGCGAGAAGTTTAACACGAAGGACGCAAAGATCGCGGAGGAACACCCGTTGAGACCCACGGAACACACGGAGAACACGGAAGAGAGGTGGAAGGAAGCCGTGGGTTCCGGGGAGCTTGATGAACAACTCGACCCTCTGTCCACGAAATCGAGGCAATCACAGAGCTTCATAAATAGCTCGACTCTGTGTCCACTGAATCGAGGCAATCTTAGATCAGCCTCTCCTGCCGATCTCATTCGCGCGCATTCGCGGGTGACCGATTCCGGTCCGTTTCCGTGCCTTCCGTGGGCCACCGAACCCTTTGCGACCCTTTGCGGCCTTCGTGTTAAATGCTGCCGACCTCATTCGCGCCCATCCGCGTGATTCGCGGGTGACCACCCCGGTCCGTTTCCGTGTCTTCCGTGGGCAACCCAACCCTTTGCGGCCCTTGCGGCTTTGGTGCTAAATCCTGCCGACCTCATTCGCGGCCATTCGCGGTGACCGATTCCGGCTGGTTTCTTCCGTGGGCAGTTAAGTTCTGCTACCCGCCGAACCCCGCCACCCAATTGCGGGATTGAATTTCCCCCCGGACTGGGGGCATCGTGTTCCTTCTGTGGACGAGAAGAAGGCCGCACAACTTTCCTTTGAGGATGCCCTGACCAAACTCGAGGCGATCGTCGACTCGATGGAGTCGGGCGATGTCCCGCTGGCTGAACTCCTTGCCAAGTTTGAAGAAGGGACGCAGCTGCTCAAGGTGTGTGAATCCCGGCTGAAGGACGCCGAACTCAAGATCGAGCAACTGAAGCAGCAACGCGACGGCACCGTCACGTTCACCGCCTTTGAAAGCGGGGAGCGCGGCGAATGAGTGCCTCTTCCACCCCACGGTCTTCCTCTGAGATGAACCCGCCCGCCGAGCCATCGGCCCCTCCCGCTCCGGCTCCTGACCGCATCCTGCCGCAAATCCACGGCCCCGCCGACGTGAAGGCGCTGCCCACGGAGTGGCTGGCCCAGTTGGCCCAGGAGATCCGCGAAGAAATCATTGCGGTGACGTCGATCAACGGCGGGCACGTGGGACCCAATCTCGGCGTCGTGGAGCTCACGCTCGCGTTGCACCGGGTCTTCAACACCCCGGAGGACCAGTTTGTCTTCGACGTGGCCCACCAAGGCTACGTGCACAAGTTGCTGACGGGCCGTGGGGGCGAGTTCTTCCGCGGGCTGCGTCAGACCGGCGGCGCGAGCGGTTTCCTTTACCGGGCGGAGAGCCCGCACGACGCGTTTGGCGCCGGCCATGCCGGGACCGCCCTTAGTGCCGCACTCGGCATGGCGACGGCCCGCGACCTGCGGCAATCGTCCGAGCACGTCGTCGCGGTCTGTGGTGACGCGGCGTTCACCTGCGGCGTGACCCTCGAGGCGTTGAACAACGTCGTCGCCTGCACGAAGCGGCTGATCGTCATCCTCAACGACAACGAATGGTCGATCGCCAAGAACGTCGGCGCAATCGCCCACTACCTTAACCGGCTCTCGACTAACCCGACCTACAACAAGATCCACCACGATCTGGAGCGTTTCTTCACCAGCCTGCCCGGCGGTCAGGACATGCACCGGGTCTACATGAAGTGGAAGCGGGAGACGAAGGACTTCTTCGTTGAGTCCTCGTTGTTCGAGAAGTTTGGGCTCCGCTACATCGGCCCGATCGACGGCCATAATCTCGACGAGCTGGTCAAGAACCTCGAGTTCGCGAAGAACTGCGACCAGCCGATCCTGATCCACGTCCTGACGAAGAAGGGCAAGGGTCTCGCCGCGGCAATCCACTCGCCCGAAAAATTCCACGGCGCCAGCCCGTACGATCCGCTGACCGGCGAGAGCAAGAAGTCGCCACCGGGCACGCCGCCCAATTACCAGGATGTTTTTGGCCACGCCATGGTGCGCTTCGCCCAGGCCGATCCCCGTGTGATCGGCATCACCGGCGCGATGCCCAGCGGCACGGGCCTGACCCATCTCGCGAAGGCGTGCCCGCAGCAGTTCTTCGACGTTGGCATCGCCGAGGAACATGCGGTGCTGTTTGCCGCCGGTCTCGCGACGAAAGGCTTCCGGCCCGTCTGCGCGATCTACTCGACCTTCCTGCAACGCGGGTACGACCAGATCATTCACGACGTCGCCCTGCAGAACCTGCCGGTCACCTTCTGCATGGATCGCGCGGGGCTCTCGCACAACGACGGCCCGACCCACCATGGCCTTTTCGATCTCGCCTACCTGCGCTGCGTGCCGAACGTCACGGTCATGCAGCCGAAGGACGAGGACGAGCTCGTCGACATGCTGCACACCGGGCTCGAGCTGAACGGGCCCGCGTTCATCCGGTATCCGCGTGGCGCCGGTGCCGGCGTAACGATCAAGGAGACGCCGGCGAAGCTGACGATCGGCCAGGCCGAGGTGTTGCGCGAAGGCAGCAACATCATGATCTGGGCGCTCGGCCCGATGGTGGCGGACGCGCTCGCGCTGGCGAATCGCTTGCAAGCGGAGGAAAATCTCTCGGTCGGAGTGGTGAACGCCCGCTTCGCGAAACCGCTCGATCGCGAGCTCCTGCTCAGCCACGCCGCGTGTATTCCCTTGTTGGTGACAATGGAGGATCACGTGCTGGCCGGCGGCTTCGGCAGCGCGGTCCTTGAGGTCTTGCAGGAAGCGGACTGTTCCACCGCGGTGGAGCGCATCGGCTGGCCCGATCGCTTTGTGGAACACGGCAGCACCCCCGCCCTCTTGCGCGAGACCTACGGCCTGGCACCGGACGACATGTACCGGCAGATCCTCGCCCGCTGGCGCAACCAGCGCGGGGCCGACACGAACGCGACGGCGGACGAATCCAACCCGACCGGACGCGCCG
>JAEWIY010000056.1 GCA_023386835.1 Verrucomicrobiota bacterium | reverse complement strand
GACCACATCGGCCGACGCGCCGCAGGCGGCGGCGGCGAAGAGGACGGTGGCGCCGAGCAGGCGCCGACGGGCTGGGGAGGTGAGGACGGACAGGTTCATTTCAGTGGGTGTTCATACGGCGAAGGGTGTTTGGAACCGGTCGGCCGCCGCGACGCTGACCAGTCCTTGCTGGCTCCAAAAACGCGGTTGCGCGGCCAAACGGGCCAAAATCGGTTTCTGTTTCGTGCGCTGAGCGCTGTGTGCGTCGTGCGTCGTCGCTCCGGCAACGCGACGCGCCGCCCGTCTTGAGGAAGGATCCTTCAGGGAAATTCGTGGAGGACGTGGCAGAATTTTGGCCCGGGTGCTCCGCGTTTCTCGTTTACGAGAACATGAACCCCCGCCCGTCCCTGTTTCTTCGGACCGTCGTGCTTGTTTACGGCGCCGTCTCGTACGCGGTCTTTTTCGTCACCTTCCTCTACGCCGCTGGATTCGTCGGTAATTTCCTCGTCCCGCGTTCGATCGATTCCGTGCCCAGCGTCCATGTGGCTGCGGCCGTGGCCATCGACGTGGGTTTGCTCATGGTTTTTGCGCTGCAACACAGCGTGATGGCGCGGCCGGCGTTCAAGCGGATGCTGACCCGTTTCCTGCCAGTGGCCGCCGAACGCAGCACGTACGTGCTGATGTCGTCCCTCGCGCTGATCGTGCTCTTTCGCTTCTGGCAGCCGATCGGCGGCCTGGTCTGGCAGGTTGACCATCCCGTCGGGCAGGCGCTGCTGCACCTCGGCTTTGCCTGCGGCTGGCTGACCGTGCTGGTGACGACGTTTCTCATTAACCACTTTGATCTGTTTGGCCTGCGCCAAGTCTGGCTGTTTTTCCGCGGGCGGCCGTACGCGCCGCTGAAGTTTGTCACTCCGGGGCCGTATCGCTGGGTGCGGCACCCGCTCTATGTAGGCTGGCTCTTCGCCTTTTGGTGCACGCCGCACATGACGCTCGCGCACCTGCTCTTTGCGGTCCTCACCACGGCGTACATCCTCGTCGCCATCCGGTTCGAGGAGCGCGACCTGGTCACGTATCATGGCGACGATTACCTCGAGTACCGCCGCCGCACGCCGATGCTGGTCCCGCAACCCGGCCGATCCAAACGGATCGAACGAACGGTGGCGCCGTAAGGAGGACTGACGATGCGACGTCCCTTTTGTCCCGGCGGACCGGTTCAGTCCGGACGGGTGAGCACCGCAACTCGCGGATGGTCCCCGATGGTGGAGGCGCTGGCCAACGCCTGTGCTCCGGTGGTCCACCCGATCGGGGTGTCCACGATCACCCTGGCCGGGCCGGCTGCGGCATTGCCGTCGCGGACCGATTCTGGTGCGGTCGCGGAGGTGAGCGACATCACGCGCCTGCTTCAATCTGGCGACGCCCCCGGAGCCGCCGACCAACTCTTACCGCTGGTCTATGATGAACTGCGGAGGCTCGCGGCGCGCCGGATGGCCGGACAGGCCCCGGGCCAGACGCTCCAGGCGACCGCGCTGGTGCACGAAGCGTACCTGCGCCTGTTCGGGGATGGAGATCAGACCTGGCAGAACCGACGGCACTTTTTCGCGGCGGCGGCCGAGGCGATGCGGCACATCCTGGTTGATCGGGCGCGGCGCAAGGCGGCGGTGCGCCATGGCGGCGGCCAGGTGCGACTGGACCTGGACGACGTGGTGGTCGCGGTGGAGGCGACCGATGATGCCATCATGCTGGTGAATGATGCGCTCGAGCGGCTGGCTGCCGTCGATTCCACGGCGGCCGAGCTGGTGAAGCTGCGGTTCTTCGCCGGCCTCACCCTTGCGCAGGCGGCGGAGCTGCTCGATTTCTCGGAACGCACCGCCAAGCGGACCTGGGCTTATGCGCGCGCCTGGTTGTATCAGGAAATCAATCACAACCTTTGATCAACGCCGCTGGCGGGCCGATGTCCCGCGCCCGCGCAGCTCGGCTGAACGCGCCGCTTGAACGCGGGGAGCCTTTGTCCTTCCCTTCGTGAACCTCGAACGTGAGATCTTCGCCGCGGCCCTCGACTGTGAAACCGCGGAAGAACGCGCGGCTTACCTCCGGCGCGCCTGCCAGGGCAACGAGGCGCTGCGGGCACGCATCGAGGAGTTGTTGCGGGCCGAGGCCGCCTCGGGGGCTTTTCTGGATGGCTCCACTGCTGCACCGCTGGCAGGTGCAGGCGAGGCGATGATCCAGGAAGCACCCGGCTCGCGGATCGATCGTTATCGGCTGGTGGAGAAGATTGGCGAAGGCGGTTTTGGCGTCGTGTATCGCGCCGAGCAGGAGGTGCCGGTGCGCCGCACGGTGGCGCTGAAGATCATCAAGCTCGGCATGGACACCCAGGCGGTCGTCGCGCGCTTCAAGGCGGAGCGGCAGGCGCTGGCGTTGATGGATCACCCTGGGATTGCGCGGGTGCTCGACGCGGGCGCCACCGCGAATGGTCGCCCGTATTTCGTGATGGAGTTGGTGGAGGGCGTGCCGATCACGACTTACTGCGCGGAGCACCGCCTGAATCTGCGCGCACGGCTGCACCTGTTCATGCAGGTGTGTGAAGCGGTGGAGCATGCCCACCAGAAGGGAATCATTCACCGCGACCTGAAACCGTCGAACGTGCTGGTGACCGGCGAGGGGGAGAGCGCACAACCGAAGGTCATCGATTTCGGCATCGCGAAGGCGACCCAGCAGCGGCTGATCGAAGAAACCGTCTTCAGCCACCTGCATCCGTTTATCGGCACGCCGGCCTACATGAGTCCCGAGCAGGCTGGCACCCAGGGCATCGACGTGGATACACGCAGCGACATCTACAGCCTGGGAGTTTTGCTTTATGAACTGCTGACGGACACGACGCCCTTCGAGACCCGCGAGTTGTTGCGGGCGGGCTACGCGGAAATCCAAAGAACGATTCGGGAACAGGAGCCGCCGGTGCCGTCCCGCCGGCTGTTGACCATGGATCGCCAGGAGCAGCAAACCGCCGCGCATCGGCGGCGGCTCGAACCGGCCAAACTCACGAGCCAGTTGCGCGGGGATCTCGACCGGATCGTCATGAAGTGCCTCGAGAAGAACCGTAACCGACGTTATGATACAAGCAGCGCGCTGGCGGCGGATCTGGCGCGGCACCTGAACCATCAACCGGTGCTGGCGCGGCCGGACACCGTGCGTTACCGCGCCGCCAAGTTTGTCCGGCGGCATGCGCGCGGCTTGGCGGTGGTGGGCGTCGGCAGCATCGTATTGGGCGCGTCGATCGTCTATCACACGGTGCAACTCACAGGCGAACGGGACCGGGTGCGTTTGGAAGCCGAGAAGGCGCGTTCACTGAGCGACCTGCTGGCGGAACTCCTGACGGCTTCGGACCCGTACCGGACCCGCACGGCCGAGGAGCCCACCATCCGCTCATTGTTGGAGGCTGGGGCGGAGCGGGCGCGGCTGGAACTGAGCGAACAGCCGGAACTGCAGGCGAAGATGTTTGCGGTGATTGGGCGCGTGCATCAACGCGCCGGCCGGCATGAGGCGGCGCGGCCGTTGCTCGAGGAAGCCGTGGCCCTGACCGCACCGGAAGGCCGAGACCGCCTGCTGCACGCGGAGGCGCTGAACGAACTGGGCGTGTTGCGGGCCGAAACCGGCGACGTGGCGACCGCCGGGAGCCTGCTCGAGCGCGCACTCGAGTTGCGCCGGTCGGCGGGCGCGGCCGGTAGTGACATTGCGGTGACGCTGGTGGAGCTTGGTCGCGTCTTCATCGATCAAGGCCGCGGCGACCGAGCGGAACCGCTGTTCCGGGAGGCTCTGGCCTTGCGACGCCGGGAACTCGGTTCAGAGCATCAGGAAACGGCGACGAGTTTGAGCGACCTTGGACTGCTGCTCCGCGAAAAAGGAGAACTGGCCGAGGCGGAGCGGCTGCTGCGCGAGTGCTGGGAGATCAGCCGGCGGACGTTGGGCGAGGAGCATCCCAATGTCGGCACGGCGGTGGCGAACCTTGGCCTCACGGTCATCGATCGTGATGAACCGGAGCGGGCGGAGATCATGTTTCGCGAGGCGCTCGCGATCCGACGAGCCGCGCTCGGCGAGAATCATCCGCAGGTCGCGCAGACGCTGCTCAACCTTGGTCATGCGCTGCGCCGCCAACAGCGCTTCGACGAGGCGGAGGCGGCGGTGCTCGAAGCCGCCAAACTCGTGCGGGAAGGCACCAGCGGCGACCACCCGCTGCTCGTTTTCTGCTCGCAGGCTCTGGCCCTGATCTACCTCGAGAGTGACCAGCCGACGCGAGCCGTTCCGGTGGCGCGGGAGGCGCTGACGTTGCGCCAGCGCCTGGTGCCGGCGGGCGACTGGCGACTCGCGGCGATCAAGAGCGTGCTCGGCACCGCCCTTCATCGTTCGGGAGAACGGGCGGAGGCTGAGGTTCTCCTCCGCGAGGCGAGTGCGACGCTACGGGACGTGCCGGGCCCGCAGGGCCGGGAAGCGGCTGCCCATCGCGCACGCGCCGCCTCGCTCGATTGATTTGCAACTCCGTGTGCCGCGCCGGGAGACGCACCGAGGAGGCCGAGCCGATCCGAGCGCGAGCCGCGCGTCACCGTCCGATCAATACACGGCGCGGCCGCCGGTGAGGTCCCAGGTGAAGGCGGTCGTGAAACTGGTTTCCGGAGACACGATGAACGTGGCGAGCGACGCCACCTCTGTGAGCTCGCAGCAGCGTTTCATCGGGATCTTGTCCGTCATGTACGTCACCTGCGCCGGCGGCATCGCGGCGACCATCGGCGTCCGGACGACGGCGGGCGCCAGCGCGTTGATCGTGATGCCGGTCTCCGCGTACTCCTTGCCCTGCACCTTGGTCATGCCGATGACTGCGGCCTTGGAGGCGGAGTAGGCGAGCATGCCGGCGTTGCCGTCCTTGCCGGCGATCGACGCGATATGGAGGATGCGGCCGTAGTTGCGTTGCAACATGCGCGGCAACGCGGCGCGGGCCATGTGAAAGGAGCCGCTGACGTTGACGCGGAAAACGCGTTCGAAGTCCGCGGGATCCACTTCGTGGCTCTTGATCCCGGTCCGTCCCGTGATGCCGGCAGAGTTGACGAGGATGTCCAGGCGTTCCGTGCGAGCGACCACCTCGGCGACGGCACGTTCGGCCGCGGCGGGGTCGGTCACATCGGCTTGGACACTGAAGGCGCGTCCGCCGAGCGTCTCCACCGCGCGTTGCAGAGCTTCCGCTTCTCGATCGAGCAGCGCGACGGTGACTCCCAGGCCGGCGAGCCGTTCGGCAATGGCGAAGCCAAGGCCGCTGGCGCCGCCAGTGATGAGCGCGGTTTGATCAGACCAGGAGGAGGGACTTGAAGACATGAAAGAGAGGAGGGTTGGGTGAGCGCAGGAACGCGTTGATCATTGACGCGACACGGTTGCGCCGTGCCGACCGGGGAGGACGACGGGACGAAGCAGCTACTTGGAGCCCGCGATCACCGTCGTTTTGCCGAGGCCTTCGGGGCCCATGCTCTGATAACCGCCGTCCACCGGCAGATCGGTGCCGGTGATAAAGCTGGCGTCGTCGCTGAGCAGAAAGAGCACCGGGCCGGCGATCTCGACCGCGTCGGCGCAACGCCCGAGCATGTGGTACTCGCCCCAGATTGGATCCCATTTTTCACGACCACCGCCGTCGAGCGCGGCCGCCTTCAGCGTTTCGCGCGTCCAGGTCCAACCCGGACTGACGCTGTTCACCCGCACGTGATCACGAGCGAGGTCGAGCGCCATGCACTTGGTCAGGGTATTCACCGCGCCCTTCGAGGCGTTGTAGGTCCAGCGATTGGGTTGCGCCACGAACGCGGAGATGCTGGAGACATTGACCACCGCGCCGCCGCCGACGCGTCGAAAGTGCGGCCGACAAGCCTGGACCATGCGGGCGAACGCCACTGGACCCACTTGAAGCGAAAGGTCCCAGTCTTCGGCGGTCGCATCGAGGCCCTTTGCGACGAAGGAGAACGCGTTGTTCACGAGAAAATCCAGCCGCCCCATCGCCCCGGCCGCCTCATCCGCGAGTCGACGGCAGAACGCTTCGTCACCAAGATTGCCCTGAATGAAATGAACCTGCAGCCCCTGGCTGGTGAGTTCCCGCGCGACGTCAGCACCCGTTGGACTGTAATCGGCCAGCACCACCTGCGCGCCCTCGCGGGCGAGTTCCTCGGCGATGCTGCGGCCGATCCCGCTGGCGGCGCCAGTGACGAGGGCGCCGCGTCCTTTAAAACGATCCTTGATGGGCGTGCGTGTTCTCATGAGGCGGAGAAAGCGGGTCAGTTGACAGCGGCAATCGCCCGAATCGGCGAACCGTCACGGCCGGCGACGTTGAGGGGGAACCCGATAAACGTGAACGAGGGAGGCAGCTGCTCGAGCCGCGTGAGGCCCTCGACGATCACGATCTCCACGTCCGGCGCCAGCAGGATGAGGTGGCACTCCTTCCAGTCGGTGCTCGGCGTCGGCGTATCCATGCCGAGGAGACGGATGCGCCGCGACGCGATCCAGCGGGCGGCTTCCAGCGTGAGGGTGGGGAAGCGGGAGAAATACTCCGCCGTGCCGACGCTGCGATCCCAGCCGGTCCGGTAGAGGATGCGGGCGCCCGGCGTGAACTTGTCCGCGTGTGGTTCGAACATCTCCAAGGTCAGCGGTGTGCCGGGTGGCAGCACACCTCCGGGAGCAAGGTCGACG
Organism: Verrucomicrobiota bacterium; assembly: GCA_023386835.1. GTDB lineage: Bacteria > Verrucomicrobiota > Verrucomicrobiia > Opitutales > Opitutaceae > Actomonas. The sequence continues at coordinate 5,342 of JAEWIY010000056.1, read as the reverse complement.
AGGCTGGCCGGCCCATAGAAGTACTCCAGCGGCATCTGGTCGATCGTGCGGCCGTCATTGTAAAAGTGATACGGCGCGTCGAGATGGGTGCCCTGATGCGTGGCCAGGCTCAGCTGGGTCATGTTGTACCCGAGCGTTTCGACCGTGCCGTGGGGGATGATGCTCAGTTTCGGGTCGAACGGAAAGTTGGCCTGGCCGTGGATCAGCGGGTGGGAAAGGTCGATGAGCTTCATGGCAACGGGGAAAAGGCGAGGGGGCGTACGCCTAGCGCGCGAAGGCGCGAGCGGCGTCGTTGATCGGGCAACGCAGCGGCTGGCCGCGCAGGTACCGGCACACCTCCTCGGTCGCCAGCCGTTGCAGCCGTGGTCCACTCGTGTCGCTCAACCAGGCGACGTGGGACGTCAGCAGTGCGTTGGGGCAGGAGCGCAGCGGGTGATCGAGCGGCAGCGGTTCGTCCTCAAACACGTCCAGCCCGGCGTAGGCGGGTCGGCCGGCGTGCAGCGCGCGGGCCAGTGCATGAGTGTCAATCAGGGCTCCGCGCGCGCAGTTGACGACGATGGCGCCCGGCTTGAGTTGCGCGAGGCGGGCCGCGTTGAGCAGGTGATGGGTTTCCGGCGTGTAGGGAGCGTGCAACGACAGGATGTCCGCCTGTTGGCAGAGGTCGTCGAGATTCACACGCTCCACTTCCTGGGCGGCGAACACCTCGGCGGGTACAAATGGATCACTCGCCACCAAGCGGCAGCCAAACGCCTTGGCCCGGTGCAGCACGGCTTGCGCGATGCGACCGAACCCAACCGTGCCAAACGTGAGCCGATCGAGTGCCGGCAGCTGGCGGACTGGGCTGAGTTTCCATTCGCCCGCTCGCACGCGGGCATCGATCGGCGAGAGTTCGCGCACGAGGGCAAGGGCGAGCGCCAGCGTGTGATCGGCGACTTCACCCGTGCAGTAGTCCGGCACGTTGCACACCGCGATGCCCCGGGCTTCAGCGGCCGGCACATCGATGTTGTCGTAACCGATGCCCAGCCGGACCATCATTCGGCACCGCGGCAGGGCTTCGATCACCCGCGCGGTGACAGGGGCGAGTTGCACGATCAACGCTTCCGCGTCGGCGCATCCGGCAATCACGTCGTCCTCCGACCGCGATTGGTTCTCCAGCAGTTCCGCCCCGGCCTGAGCCAGCAGCACACGTTCACCGGAAACGTCCGGGAAAACGTAGTCAGTGTAGGCGACGAGCCGGGAAGAGGCGGTGGACATGGGGTGGGAAACGCCGCGGCAGTCAGCGGGGCGGAGGCAGCGAGGGTAGGTCTCTGTTTTGGCGGGGAGGAAATCTGGCGCAAGAAATTGCTGAAAGAGTTCCCGAAAAATCACACTCCGGTCGTGAAAGTTTCAGAGCAAGGGAGCGGCGGCCGCGCACACCAAACGGGTTGGCGCTGCACCGCGCTCGGTGGCTGATGTCGCGATTCGTGCGGGCGGGCGTCCAGCGCTTCGCGGTTCTCTGCAAGATTTCGCATTCGCGCGCGTTCCAGCCATGATGCAACTGATGGCTGCCGTGATGCTCCATCTCCTCGTTGATGGCTCCAATGTCTTGCACGCGTGGCCGGAAACCGCGGCGTTGCTGCGGCGTGACAAAAACGCAGCGCGGGCGCGGCTGATCGACGTGCTGGCGAGTGTGCACGGCACGCGAGAATGCCGCATCACCATCGTCTTTGATGGAAGTGGTTCGGAGCTGGCGGTGGAACGGCCGATCGAGGACGTGACCTTCTCCGTGCTGACGACGCCGTCCGGCGTGACGGCGGACGAGGTGATTGAGCAGTTGGTCACGCAGGGGAAGACTCCGGGTGATTGTACCGTCGTGACGGCCGACCGCGCGGTGCGACAGTCGGTGGAAGCCGCCGGAGGTTCGTCACTGCCACCAGCCGATTTGGCCAAATGGATTGAGCGGGCGGGCGAACAGGCGTTGCGCCAAGCACGCCGAATCACCGACTCGTCGAATCGCCGTACATCGCGCGACCGCGGACTCGGCTGAGGGGATCACGAGGCACAGCGCTGGTGAAGTGCGGTGAGACACGGAGACGAGCATGGATGCCGGAGAGATGATCGGGAACCTGAGCTCGGACCCACGTTTGCACACCGAGCGGAGGACGCAGCGGACGTCTCCCCGCCCTTTCGAAGGGCGCCTCAAATCGGGAGGAGCAACTTCAGCGAGCGTAGCCGAGCTGCAGGGGTTGTACGGCCCGTTCGCCTTCCCGGAATTGCTGCTGCAGAAATTGTGGTGGCGACGTGAATACGCATCCGCCGGCGCCGTCACCGTGGACGGGCGTCGCGTCGTCGTGGTGTCTCCGGGCCGCTGGAATCGGTTGGGCGGACCGGATTTTCGCGAAGCGATCTTCGAGTTGGGGAGCGAGAAGCTGCGTGGTGATGTTGAGGTGCACCTCCGGGCGGAGGACTGGGACGCCCACGGCCACTCCGCGGATCCGGCGTACGCCAACGTCCGGCTGCACGTGGTACTTTTCCCGCCGCGACAGCCGTTCACGCGCGGTGTGGGTGGGCAGGCGATCCCGATCCTGGTTCTGCTGCCGCTGCTTTGGCACGATTTGGAAGAGTACGCGACGGACGAAGCCATCGCGGCGCTACTGAATCGCGCGGAGCATCGCATCGCCACGGAGTTGGCGCCGCTGCCGCCCGACAATTTGGCGCGGCTGCTGTGGGTGCACGGCAACCAACGGTGGCAGGAGAAGGTGCGGTTCGCGCGGCGGCGGGTGGAGCGTCTGGGCTGGTCGGCGGCGTGTCACCAGACGGCGCTCGAGATTCTCGGGTATCGTTCCAATCGAGCGGGCATGTTGCGTGTCGCCAGCGAATGGCCGCTGGAGCAGTGGGTGGAGGGCCGCGCCGACCCGGATCAACTCTTTGAAGCGCTGCGCGACCAGTGGACGCTGCAAGGCGTGCGTCCGGCCAATCATCCCCGGCGTCGTTTGCAGGCGTACGGGCTGTGGGTCAGCAAACGTCCGGATTGGCCGGAGGCCGTGCTCACGTGGGCGCGGACGCTGGACGCGCCGCCGGCTGCATCGCGGCCCGACACGCCCGGAGCGAATGCGGGCACGGTCAGGGATTTGCCGGAAGCGGGTTCGGCGAGTCCCTGTCTGGCGGCGGAGCGGCGGCGGCTCCGCTTCCCGGCGGAGTGGGAGACGTTGCGACAGGTCGTAAACGCCGGCGTGATCGGTCCCCCGCGGGGAGACAACGTGTTGGTTGACGGCGTGCTGCCATTGGCGGCAGCGAGTGGGGTTGCCAACGAGTGCACGCTGCACACGTGGTGGTGGCATGGTTATCCGGGGAATCTGCCGGATCCGCTGCATCGGGCGTTGCGCGAACTGGGGTGGGCTGGTACGTCTTCCACTCCCGCGGCCACCGGTCCCGCGCAAGGATTGCTCGGGTGGTTATTGGCCCGCGAATCGCGCGAAGCGGGCGTCATGCCAGAATCCCCGACCCGGGGGGCTTGACATCAATTTTCACCGGGGGCTAATTTTACCCCTCACATCACAGTTCACTTTTGCTAAAAGTGGGCCTCTGGCCCGCTTTTTTTTTCCCGTATTACAAACCCTATGAGCAGCGAAATTCTTTCCGTCCTCGAGTACATGGAGAAGGAGAAGGGGATCGAGCGCGCCGATATGATCGGAGCGATCGTGAACGCCATCAAGACTGCTGCTCAGAAGGGTGTGAATTCCGGGCAGGAGCTGAAGATCGAGATTGATCCACGCAATGGTCAATTGAAGGCGTGGGCATTGCTCAAGGTCGTCGACTCGGTCAGCAATCCGAAAACGGAAATCCACATTGAGCGCGCGCAAGCCGTCAAATCCGGCGCGCAGCTCGGGGAGATCTTGGAGAAGGAAGTCGATCCGGCGTACCTCGGCCGAATTGCAGCGCAGACCGCCCGCCAGGCGATCATGCAGAAGCTGCGGCAGTTCGAGAAGGATCGCATTTACGACGACTTCAAGGACATGGTGGGCAACATCGTCACCGGTACGGTCCGCCGCCGCGAGCGCAACGACATCTACGTTGATCTCGGCAAGGCCGAGGCGCTGTTGATGGGCAAGGAGCAGGTTCCCGGTGAGGAGTACCAGCCCGGCGACCGCATCCGTTGCCTGCTGCTGGCCATCGAGAGCACGCCGCGTGGACCGGAGCTGATCCTCAGTCGTGCCTCGCCGAAGTTCGTCCGCCGCCTGTTCGAGGTTGAAGTAACCGAGATCGCCGACGGCACCGTGCGCATCGAGGCGTTCGCCCGCGAGCCGGGTTATCGCACCAAGATGGCGGTGGTTTCGACCGATCCGAAGGTGGATCCGGTCGGCGCCTGCGTCGGTGCCCGCGGCGCCCGGGTGAAGTCGATCGTCCGTGAGCTCAACGGCGAAAAGATCGATATCATCAACTATTTCGCGGATCCGCAGAAGATGGTCATCGAGGCGCTCAAGCCGGCTGTGCCGCGCGAGATCGTGCTCGACGAGCGTTCGCGCCGCATCCTGTTGCGCGTCGCCAACGAAGACCTCGCCATCGCGATCGGTCGCAAGGGCCAGAATGCCCGCCTGACTTCCCGCCTCATCGGCTGGAAGATCGACATCGAAGAATGGAAGCAGGTCACCGTCGACGTGCAGGACGAGGCTACGAAGCGTCTCGCCACTGCGCTCGGAATCGATGGCAGCCTGGCGAAGCGGCTGATCACGGCCGGATTCGTCTCCCTGGACATTTTTGAAGGCGTTGAAGCTGACGACCTGGAAGGTCAGGGCTTCACCGCTGAAGAAGCTGCCTCCATCCTCAGCAAAGTCGCCGCCGTTCGCGGCGCCTGAGAACCCGACGCTCGTTCCTCACACTAACCGCTGTTTCGCCGCCCGCCCGACATCGCCCGTACTACCGCCTGATGAGTATCCGCATTCACGAACTCGCTAAGAAGATCGGCATGGACAACAAGGAGTTGTTGGCCCTGCTGAAGGAGCGCAAGTACGACGTCAGGAGCGTTTCCAGCACGATCGACAATATTTCAGCGGAGGCGTTGGAGCAGGAATTTGCGGCCAAGCGGGCCGCGGCTGCAGCCGAGGAAGCAGCCGCAGCTGAGCCGGCTCCGGAGGCGCCCGCGGCCCCCGCCGCACCGAAAGCTCCGGCCGCCGCGGCAGGCGCACCACCACCCGTGGCCACGCCGACAGCGGCATCGATGCCGGCTGCGAGCCCGGCCGCGCCCGAACGCCCGGCTTCGCCGCCCCAGGTCAAATTGCCTCCCGGCGTCTTCGTTAAGAGCCGCGAGGATGTGCAGCGCCAGCGTGAAGAGCAGGCGCGCGCCGCACAGGCCGCCACTCGTC
>JAEWIY010000225.1 GCA_023386835.1 Verrucomicrobiota bacterium | reverse complement strand
CTTCTGGGCTCCGGGAAAATCAGACGCGCGCGGTCTGGTGCTGGAGGTACAGGCGCGTGATCTCCGGAATGTTCTCCTTGAGCCACTGCGCCATCGCCTCCTCGTCCCGCAGGATGTCGCGGCAAATCGCCGCGATCTGCGGATGCCCCAGCTCTTCAGCCGCTGCGATGAGCGATGTATAACAGGCGATCTCGAAGTGCTCCGCGGCGTAGTCCGACAGGAAGTTCTTCACGATCTCGTCCTTGAAAACCCCGCTGGAGGCGCCCTGCACCATGCCGGTCAAATTGCCCATCACTGACTTGATCGTGGAGGGCTTGGCCCCGAGCAGGTCGAGGCACTCCTTGACGCGTTCGGCATGGCGCTTGGTCTCGGCCAGATGCTGTTCGTCGCGCTCGCGTACCCACGGTACGTCCTTGGCGTCCTTCGCGTGGTTTTCCAGCACCCGCGCGAGGTTCTCCTCCATCGAGTACGCGCTGTTCAGCCAGGTAATGAGTTGGTCGTGACGTTCCGAATGTGCCATAAAGAAGAAAAGGGTTCGTCTGGGTCGGAGGCCCCGGTTCGGTAGTGATACAGTAACTACAGCAACGTTCCGCGGCGGATCCCGGCCCGCCATCACTGACAGCGGCATCGCTCGAAGGGGCGGTCCGTTTTGATGGGAGATCATCCCGAACCCCATCTGGGAGTCGGTCCCCAAATGCCGTGCGATGGCGCGCGGGGTCAGCTGAAGGGGTAAGTCGAAGCCGCGGCTAAGAGCCCGGTCGGACCATGGCCACCGCTGCACAGGCCGGCCCGAGCCCGATCCAAGCCGACCCGCGGCGACTTAGCGGGCGCCGCTGAACGCAATCGCTTGCTGCAGCGCCGCGCGGCAGGCCGAGAGATCGTCGGTGCGGATCCGCAACGAGCGCCCCGTCCAGCGCAGGACCAGTGCGCCCCGTTCCTCGCGGGCCGGCTCGAGCAACTCTGCGAGACGAAACTCCCGGTCGCCGACCACGCGGTGCACGACCAGCCGGCCTGGAGTGATCGTGTAAGCCGCGACACTACAGAGGGTCCATGCCAAGGCGGCCAAGGGCAGGCCATAGGCCAGCGCCACCAGACCGAGCAACCCACCGAACGAAATCTGCCCGCGCAGGCCAACGTTCACCCCGCCTTCCACAATCAGCCAGAAAACCAGGGGTGGAACCGCGACGAGGGCCCAGAACACACGCGGCTCCAGGCGTGCATCAAACGTGCGCATGGCCTCACCACTGTCCGGTGTAACGGGCCAGAGTTCCGGTCCGATCAGCGCCGATCGCCGGTTCCTCAGCCCAGCTCTGAATGTCCGCTAGGCGTTCGACGGATATGCGGGCGGTGCCCGTTCGAGGCAGCGACTTCTCACCTCGGTTGGTGTCAGCGGTGCCACGTCATGTCGTTTGCCCTTCTCAGCGTTTTGACGGGGCTCTTCGTTCTGGTGACCCTCCTACCCCTCTCTCGTCATCCCGTCTGGTGGATACGTGGGTGGGACTTCCCGCGTCTGCAACTGGCAGCCCTCGGCGCCGTCCTTCTGGCCGCGCAGTTCTGGCTCCTCGAACCGGTAGGCGGCTGGGTGCTCACGCTTAAGCTGCTGACGGCTGCCGCGTTTATCTACCACGCCCTGTGGATCTTCCCGTACACGCTGCTGTTTCGGCGGGAGGTCAAGCAGGCGGAGCCCCGTTCACCGGCTCCGCGGATTCGCATCCTCGCCGCCAACGTTCTGACGCCGAACCGGCGCTACGACGCTTTCCTCCGTGTGGTACAGCAATGGAAACCGGACATCGTCATCACGGTGGAGACGGACGAGGCTTGGGAGCGCGCCCTGGAGCCGCTGCGGCGCGAGCTGCCGCACGTGCTGCGCTGCCCCTTGGATAACCTCTACGGCATGCACCTGTTTTCCCGGTTTCCATTCGAGGATCCGAAAATCCAATTTCTCGTGGAGGACGACAAACCTTCGATGCACACGCTGCTTCGGCTGCCGGAGGACCGTTTGATCGAGCTGCATTGTCTGCATCCCGCCCCGCCGAGTCCGACGGAGAACGAGACGTCGTCGGAACGTGATGCCGAACTGATCATGGTCGGGCGGGCGGTCGCGGACTCGCCCTACCCGGTGATCGTCACGGGCGACCTCAACGACGTCGCCTGGTCAGCGACGACCCGGCTGTTCCGGAAACTCAGCCGGCTGCTTGATCCACGCATCGGCCGTGGCATGTACAATACGTTCAACGCCAACTGGCCGCTCTGCCGGTGGCCGGTGGATCACATTTTCCACAGCCATCACTTCACGCTCGTCGAACTGGAGCGGTTGCCGCGTTTCGGCTCGGATCACTTTGCCATGGGCGTCGTCCTCGCGTTGGGCGAGGCCCAAACGACCGAACAGGTCGATGAGGCGCCGGAACCCGAGGCCGAAGACTTCGCCGAAGCGCGCGAAAAAACCGAGGCGGAACAGGTCTCGCCTCGGGATGTGCATCGGCCGGGGCGGACACGAGCCCGCCCGGCCTCAACGGAAGTTCCGCTACGCGGGATTAACCGCGGCGGCCAGTAGCCCAACGGCCCAACCGGCTCCACACCCGCGAGGGAGCGGACGCGGCGGGTTTCGCCGCCGGCGCCGGAGCGGCCGTGGACGGAGCGCTGCTCCGCGAACCTTCAGCATTCGCATGGCGCGACCGCATCGGGCGCTGGCCCGGCCGACGATTGTGCCCAGGGTGCGCCGGACGGCCGTGGCCATTTCCAAGCGCAGGACGGTGCGCGGGTTCAGTGGCGGCCGCAGCAACGGACGGCGGCAGCGACTGCTCTGGAATGGCGCGGCGAATCAAACGCTCGATGCTGCGCAACGTGCCGCGCTCATCGGGCGCACACAACGAGATCGCAATGCCGTCGGCACCGGCACGAGCCGTGCGACCGATCCGGTGCACATACGCCTCGGGTTCGACCGGCAGGTCGTAATTGATGACCAGCGAAATGCCTTTCACGTCAATGCCGCGCGCGGCGATGTCCGTCGCGACGAGCACCGACGATGCACCCGTGCGAAACGCCTCGAGTGCCCGCTGACGCGCGCCTTGGGACTTGTTGCCATGAATGGCGTGCGCCTTGACGCCGTCCTGCGCGAGTTGCTTCACAACGCGATCCGCCGCATGCTTCATGCGGACGAAGACCAGCGTCAGTCCACCGTCGGAGTGCTCCTGGATGAGGTGCACGAGCGCACGCCGCTTGGCGCCGGCGCCGACGTGGCACACGCGCTGGTCGATGCGCTCCGCGGTCGACGAGACCGGAGTCACTTCAACCCGCACTGGATTATGCAGGAAGGATTGCGCCAGCTGGCGGATGCTCTCCGGCATGGTGGCGGAAAACAGCAGCGAGTGACGACGCGGCGGCAGCTTGGCCAGCACGCGCTTCACGTCCGGGGCAAAGCCCATGTCGAGCATGCGGTCGGCCTCGTCGAGCACGAAGGCCTCAATCCGGTCGAGCATCACGTGACGCTGGTTCATCAGGTCCAGCAAACGCCCGGGCGTCGCGACCACGATATCCGTGCCGGCGGCCAGGCTGCGGATCTGCGGCTGTTCGCCCACGCCACCGAAGACGAGCGTGTAGCGGAGCGGCAAATACCGGCCGTAAAGGGAAAGGTTGTCCGCGATCTGCACGGCGAGCTCACGGGTCGGCGTGAGGATCAGCGCCCGCGGGCTGCGGGAGACGCGCTGCCCGGCGGAGGCGGCCAGGCGGTGCAGCAGCGGCAGCGCGAAGGCGGCGGTTTTGCCGGTACCCGTTTGGGCAATACCGATCATGTCACGGCCTTCCAGCAGTGCCGGGATGGCCTGGGCCTGGATGGGAGAAGGATGCGTGTAGCCCTTGTCGGCCAACGCCCGCTGCAAAGGAGCAGCCAGGGCGAGCGAGGAAAAGCTCACGGAAGAAGACGAACTAGTCATGGATGGAGCCGGCAAGGCGCCGGCAGCGATGCAACACGCGTCAACAGGTGAGGCGTATCGTGGAACTCGATGAATGGGAGGACCTCTGACGGTCCTTCATCGAAAAAAGACGCCCGAAGCGAGGGGAACCCGTCACACTGTCGCACCGCGACCCAAGTCCACTCAACGGCGCCAGCGTCGCGCACCTTGGGTGAAACGCAAGCGCCATTTTTAAACCGGTCCTCCTGCGTCTCCAGACCGTGGTGACGCGACGCCCATCCGAGGCATCGTCAAAACGTCCCGCGAGCGTCGACGACCACCGCGCCGCGCGCTTCCCGTCAGTCCGCGGCCCGTCTGGTGGCGGCAATCACTGACTGCCGCGGGTGCCGCTCAACCGTTGATGACTTCGCCGCCGTTGGGATGCAGCACCTGTCCGGTCATGTAGGACGATTCCTCGGACGCGAGGAACACGTAGCACAGCGCCGCTTCCTCCGGCTGACCGGGACGCTTCAGTGGCACGTTTTGGCCAAACGATTCGACCTTCTCCTTGGGAAACGTCGACGGGATGAGCGGCGTCCAGATCGGCCCTGGAGCCACGCCGTTGACCCGGATGCCCTGCTCGGCGAGCGCCTTCGACAGCGAACGCGTGAAGCTGACAATGGCGCCCTTGGTCGAGCTGTAGTCGAGCAACTGTTCACTTCCACGGTACGCCGTCACCGAGGTGGTGTTGATGATGGTCGCGCCCTTCTTGAGGTGCGGCAGCGCCGCACGCGTCAGATAGAAGTAGGCAAAGATGTTGGTGCGAAACGTCCGCTCGAGCTGTTCATCGGTGATGTCGAGCAGCGAGTCCTGCGGGTGCTGTTCGGCGGCGTTGTTCACCAACACATCGAGCTGACCGAACACGGAGAGGACCTTCTTCACCCATTCGTTGCACTGCTTGGAGTCACCGGCGTCACCGGGCAGCAATTCGCAGCGGCGCCCGTGTTCCTTCACCAGCCGCTCGGTTTCCCGGGCATCGTCATGCTCATTCAAATACGCGATCGCCACATCCGCGCCCTCCTTGGCGAAGGCGATCGCAATCGCGCGGCCGATGCCGCTGTCACCGCCGGTGATCAGCGCGACCCGGCCGTCGAGCCGGCCGCTGCCGCGATGACTGGATTTCTCGGAGTGCGGCGCTGGCGTCATTTTTGACTCATTGCCAGGGCGCTCTGACTGCGTCTGACCGGGAAGCTTTTCTGGGCGGGAAGGCATGATGGTCGCGGGACCGCTCCCGCGGGCCGACGTGCCCCGCTCCAAGCGGAAAGGGAACCCGGTTTTCTCCTCCGGTCGCGGCCTGACGAACGCGATCCGCCCACAGCTCGCGCCCGGATGGCGCGAGCAAACCTCCGCGAGCGTCAGCCCGCGGCGCGCAGGCCACTCCAGGACAACTCCGGGCGGAGTTGCGCCACAATCTCGTACGATCGCACGCGGGCGGCGTGATCGAAGATTTGCGCGGTGATCATCAACTCATCGGGTCGCGTGCGCGCCAGGAAAGCTTCAAGCTGCTGCTTCACCCCGGCCCGGTCGCCCACGGCGGCCTCACGCAAGGCACGACGCACCGCGGCGGCCTCGGCCGGTGCCCAAACGGCATCCATATCGTCTACCGGTGGAGGCAAGGGTCCCGGAATCCCGCGCTGCAAGGCGAGGAACTGCTGCTGCACGGACGTGAAGAGCCGGCTCGCCTCGCGGTGCGTTTCGGCCGCAAAGACGCTGGTCGCCACCATCACGTAAGGCTTGGCGAGGGCCCGGGAGGGTTGAAACCCGTCACGGTACAGCTGGATCGCCTGTTCGAGATAGTCCGGAGCAAAGTGAGCCGCAAAGGCATACGGTAAGCCGAACTCCGCCGCCAGCTGCGCACTAAAGAGACTGGAACCCAGCAGCCAGATCGGCACGTCCAGTCCCGACCCAGGCACGGCCTGGACACCAAAGGTTGTCGGCGACGCGGCAAAGTAGCCCTGCAATTCACGGACGTCCTCCGGGAAGGTGTCCGCGGTATCCATGTGGCCGCGACGCAATGCCCGCGCGGTGCGCTGATCGGTGCCCGGAGCACGGCCCAATCCCAAGTCCACCCGCCCGGGAAAGAGCGACTCGAGTGTACCGAACTGCTCGGCAATCACGAGCGGGGCATGATTCGGCAGCATGATGCCGCCCGAGCCAACGCGGATCCGCTGCGTGCCACCCGCCACGTGCGCGATCGCTACCGCCGTGGCGGAACTGGCCACGCCGGGCATGCTGTGGTGCTCGGCCATCCAGAACCGATGATAACCGAGCCGCTCGACCTGTTGCGCCAGGTCACGGCTGTTGCGCAGGGCGTCGGCGGCGGTGCCACCGGCGACGATCGGCGAGAGGTCGAGGACGGAAAAAGGAATCGAAGCCACGGCGAAACGCCCCCACCCTCGTCAGGACGGACGCAAGTGCAACCCGTTGCACCACGAGCCGCGCAGCTCGGTCCTGCCCGCGCGAAGCGCCGACGTCCCATCCAAAAAAAAGGCGGAGCGACTCCACCGACCGCCACGGATTTGGCGACCGGTGAAGTCACTCCGCCCTAATCGGCGACGCGGAGTCGCGCCGCCGAACTGAATCAGCGAAGATTAGGCGGCAAAGCGGCGGCGCATCCGGGCGGCCGCGATGAACGCGAGCGCCGCCAGGCCCGTGACCGCCACGCTGGCCGTGTCCGGCACCGAACTCGCGCCGACCGAACCCGAGAAGAAAATCGTGCCCACCGCAGAACCAGTCGGGTCCTGCGTCACAAACTCATTCTCAACCAGCAACGCACCGAGCTCCGGCGCGATGAACAGCGACGCCGGGCCGACCAGCAGCGACATGCCGTTGATCGTCAGGTCGGAGAAGTTGCCGATGTCGAACAACGTGCCAAAGTTATTGTAGGTATCGACGAGATACAACCCGCTGAGGAACGACGTCGCGCGCGATTCGTCGTAGCGCAGGCTGAAGTTACCGATCGTATAGATCTCCCCGCCGGCGTCCTCGAGATCGATGGTGCCCCAGTGTTCAAGGGTGCCGGATACCAGCGAAAGGTCCCCGGAGAAGGTGAAGGAAGAGCTCGGGTTGACCGGCAAGCCCACCGCGTAGGAGGCGTTGTACGGCGGCACAGTGTTGTTGCTGCCGACGATGGTCAGGCCCGTGGAAGCCAGGAGCGCATCTGCATCAACACCCACGCTCGTTGTACCCGAGCTGATGGTGAATGGATCGGCCCAAGCCGAGGCAGCCAAGCCGGTGGCAAGGCCAGCCGTTAGAAACAAACGACGAAGCAGGGAGGTGTGCATAAGGAAAGCGTTGGAGGTCGCAAACAGTGCGGACCGACACGTCTCGCAACTGGCTGAGCCCATTCCGGTTGGGATTCAGGGTCTCCCGGATGATCATCTTAGTACCTTACACCCCGACCTTTCGCTGTAGCGGCAAGGCAGCTACACACGCTCCCTTTGCACGGTGGATATGTCTTTGCCCTGGCCCGTCGGTGCGGGCAACTTTTGCGGACCACTGGCGCCCACCGCAGGTCCCAATCCTCACCCTTTCTCGTCCCATGAAACCGTTGCGCTGGCTCGTCTTCACCCTGCCCCTTTCGCCACTGGCCCTGAGTGCCGGCGAACCGGCGCGGTTCAGCCATTCTTTGGAACGCACCCCCTTGTCACTGCAGGACCAAGTCGAGCAAGGACGTGCCACAACCGACTCCTCTCTCGCGCCGGCCGAGGTTCAGCCGATCCTGCACCGAGATCCAGACCCGACCAGAGCCCGTCGCAACTCGATGCCTGTCATCGAGCCGGATCCTACCGTTGACTATAAGATGCGCATCAAACGGCCGGATGCCTCGATCGAGTACAGCCTGCTGCAGCGCGAGGTGCCGGACCTTCCGGAGCGGCCGCGCCGCCGACGCTGATCGGGCTCGGTTCGCTTCAGGCGGCGGTGTCTTCCCGCACCACGTCTCGCGCCCGCTTGTCGGGTCGTAACCCGCGAAACGTGGCGTGTCGCAGGTGTCCCTGCCGAGTCCACTCCACGAATCCCACCTGGATCACCTGCTGCGGTTTGACCCACTTCAAGGTCTCCATGTCCGCGGCGGTGACGCCTTCGCCCCACCGGCCGGACTTGGTCTCCGGCAGGTTGGCGAAAGGACATTCCCGCACCGTGAGCCGCAGCACCCGCGCCGCGACCGCCGCCCGGGACCGGGGATCAAAACCAGCGCGCACCTTGCCCGCGTACATCAGTTGCCCGTCCTGATAGGTGCCCACGAGAAGCGTCTCGAACGACCGCGCGGACGGCTTGTAGCCGCCAACCACAAATTCCTGCTCCAGCGCGATTTTCATCTTCTTCCACGCTCCGCTGCGCTCTCCAGGCTCATAGGACGCATCCCGACGTTTCGCCACCACGCCTTCCAAGCCCACTTGCGCCACGGCGGCCACCACGTCCTCCGCCTCACCCGGCAGCTCCGCGGAGTAAAGCACCCGTGTTTCGGACACCACCGTTTCAAGTCGCTGCTTCCGCTCCATCAACGGAAGCGAAGCCACATCCTCCCCGTCGAGGTGCAGCAGATCGAACGCATAAAACACGAGACTCACGTCCTGGCGCTCGGATCGGTGCTGCAGCGCGTGAAACGAGGGACGGCCGGACGCATCGAGCGCCACAATCTCGCCATCCAGGATCGCTCGCTCCGCGTTCACTTCACGCACCGCCGCCACGATCTCCGGAAAATCGCCGGACAACGAATTGTTGCGGCGCGAGAGCAGACGAACCTCGTCGCCCTCCTTGATGGCCAGCGCACGATAGCCGTCCCATTTCACCTCGTAGAGCCATTCGGGACCCGCGGGCAGCTCGGAAACGAGTTTGGCAGCCATCGGCTCGAAGAAAGCCAACGGCTTTCCACGACGGCGCCCCTTCCGCGGGCTCGTGGCCCGGGGGCGTTGGGCGGCTTTCTTCGAAGCCGCTGTTGCTGTCGGGACGTCGGCCGGCGCGGGCGGGTCGCTCCGGGTCGGCTCGCGATGGCTCTGCCATTGCCGGTCGTTGTCGGCGGCGATCTGCGCCATCGTGCGATCGGTCAGCACCGACTTGTCGTCACGCCGAGCGCTGATCACGCGGTGCGCGCGATCACGTTTCTCCACCAGCCACGTCGCCTTGCCGTTGTCTTCACGGATTCGATACAGGTGCCACTCGCCGCGCAGTTTCTCCCCCGACAAGTGCACCCGCAGGCTGCCCTTCCAGTAGTTGCCGTCGATCACATCGTAGGTGCCGATGTCCCAGACCACGACGGTCCCGCCTCCATACTGGCCGGCGGGAATGGTGCCCTCGAAGTCGAGGTACTCGAGCGGGTGATCCTCGGTCGCGAAGGCGGAACGCTTCTCGTCGAGCGCGTACGGCAGGCCCTTCGGCACGGCCCAAGACTTCAGCGTATCCTCCATTTCGAGACGGAAGTCGTAATGCAAATGCGAGGCGGCGTGTTTCTGGATGACAAAACGGCGGCGGCTGCCCTGCCGACTACGCGTCGGCCGGGGCGGTGGCTCCTGGGTCTTGGAGAAATCGCGCTTCGCCGCGTAGGTCTGCAACGAGCGCTGCGCCGAAGGCTTCTTGCGGCGGGACGGCGGTGGAGGCGGCTCGTCACCGTTCCACGCCTCCTTGGGCAGCTTTTGTTTGGTGGTGAGAACGGGAGCAAAAAGATCCCCCTCCTTCTCGAGGCGGCGCAGCGCGTCGGCCGGCGTGAAGAAAAGCGCATCGAGGTCCTTCTTTTTGCTCGCTCGCTCCAGTTCGGCCCAGCTGACCGCCATCGAAACATAGGGTTCGGGCCGTTTCCCCCGCAGCGCGTACACGGAAACCGTCGTCTTGGACTGCGAGTTTTGTGACCAGTCGATGAGGACGCGCTTCTTGCGCAGCGTCTTCGTCATGTTGCTGACGACGAGCTGCGGGAACTGCTTCTCCATCGCTTCGGCGACTGCCTTGGCGAACGGTTGCGTCACGTCGTACGTCACTGGCGTGTTGATGGGCACGTACAGCTGCAGGCCCTTCGAACCGGAGACTTTTGGATACGCCTCCAGGTCGAAGCGCTCGAAGAGCCGCCGCAGGTGAAACGCCACCTCGATGCACGTGAGCAGGTTTGCGTTCTCCCCGGGATCGAGATCGAACGCGATGTGTGTCGGCCGATCGAGGTCCGGCACCCGATGCAGGAAGGGGTGAAGTTCGATCGCACCGAGGTTCGCGCACCAGGCGAGCGTCTCCACGTCGTTGATCAGGATGTAGTCGATCGACCCTTCGTGCCGACGGCGCGGCACCTCGAAACGTTGCACCCAGTCCGGCGTGAACCCGGGGGCGTTCTTTTCATAAAAGCTCTTCCCGCCGACGCCGTCCGGAAACCGAATCAACGTGACCGGCCGATCCCGCAGGTGCGGCACCATCCATTGCGCAACGTCGATGTAATACTGGATGACTTCGCCCTTCGTCATACCCGTGCCGGGGAAGTACACCTTTTGCGGATTCGTGAACGCGATTTCGCGTCTTCCCTTGGCGCGGACAGACTTTTTTGGGGTACGACGGGTGGCCATCGAATCCCGTAGACCCGGCGGAGGGAGACCGGTGCGCGAGGCCAGGATCAACGCGATGTCCCCAATCCCCGCTCGCCCGGTGAGCTCACCGGTCACGACTCCCGCAATCAGCCCTATGGTGAGCGCCCGCCTCGGTGAATAGATTGCGCGATGAAGCCCAATTTTAAACCCCTCAGGGATCAAGTGATCGTCATCACCGGTGCATCGAGTGGCATCGGCCTGGCTACCGCCCGGATGGCGGCACGACAAGGAGCGCGATTGGTGCTCGTGTCGCGCAACGACGAGGCGCTCGGCACAATCGAGCAGGAGATCAAGGATGCCGGTGGGGAGGCCATGCACATCACGGCTGACGTCGGTGAACGCGGCGAGCTGCAGCGCGTGGCCAGCGAGGCGGTGGCGCGGTTCGGCGGCATCGACACGTGGGTCAACAACGCCGGCGTCTCGATCTACGGGCGGCTGACGGAAGTCAGCGAGGACGACAACCACCGGCTGTTTCAGACCAACTTCTGGGGCGTCGTGAACGGTTCCCTCGCCGCCGTGCCCCACTTGCGCCTGAACGGCGGCTCCTTGATCAACCTGGGCAGCGTGCTTTCCGACCAGGCGATCCCATTGCAGGGCATGTACAGCGCCTCCAAACATGCGGTGAAGGGCTTCACGGACGCGCTGCGCATGGAGCTCGAAGAGGAAGGCGCGCCGATTTCCGTCACCTTGATCAAACCGGCGGCCATCGACACGCCCTACCCGCAACATGCACGCAACTACCTGCCACAGGAGCCCGGGCTGCCGCCGCCCGTGTACCGGCCGGAGGAAGTGGCGCGCGCGATCCTCTACGCGGCCACGCACGTCAAACGCGACATCTACGTCGGCAGCGGAGCGCGCGCGATGAGCCTGATGAACCGCACCCTGCCTCGCGCAATGGATCGCGTGGGCTCAACGGTCATGATGCGCGGACAGGTCCGTTCGGAACCGCCGCGGGAGCCGGAGGGTGCCTTGCATCGGCCGGGCGTCGGAGGCCGCGTTCGCGGTGACCATCCCGGCCACGTCATGCGCACGAGTTTTTATACGCAGGCGTCGCTCCACCCAGTGCTCACCGGCGCCATCATCGGCGTCGCCAGTGCCGCCGCAGCGGCTTTGATCAGCTCGCGCAATCGCCACGAACGTAGCCTGCCGCGCGGACTGGATTGAGTGGCGCGCGCTGCGCGCATCTGAATTTGAGATCTCAAATTTGAAATTTGAGATCAAAATCAGCGCGACGTGCGCTTGCGGGCGCGCGTCCGCGCCGCATTCTTGGCCGCGGCGGAACGCTTCGGTGACGGCTTGCGACGGCCCTGGCCCACCGCGGCGTCACGCGCAGCCTTCTTCCGCGTGGATGCGGATGTCTTCTTTTTCTTCGGTGTGCCGAGCTTCACGCCTTCGCGGCGGGCCTCGGAAAGGCCGATTGCCACGGCCTGCCGGCGGGACTTGGCCGTGCCCTTGCCGCGCTTGTACCGCCCCACCTCTTCACGCACGAACGCACCGGCCTGGGTGCTCGGCTTCTTGCCTTGGCGCTTGGCGCGTTTCGCCTGCTTCTTCGCTGTTTTGGTCGGCATAACAGGCCCACCGACCGCGGTCAACGCGCGCGGTTCATCCGAGAGTCCGGTCCGCCGTAGTGCGGGTTCCACTACCACCGCCGTCTGCGCGTTGCGGCGGTGGCGTGCCCGGGCTTACCAGAAGATGACGTAGAGAGCGACAGTCGCAGCGCAGACCACCACGCCCCAGACCTTCGCCCCGGCGGAACCGGTCATGTCGAACCGCGCGTTGACCGGCAGCGTGACCGGTTGTGACAGCGGCCGCAGGATCGTCGCGACCGTCAGCGCGGCCACGACGATCCCGAAGCAGATGGCCATGCGGTCAAGGAACGCGACCGGCAACGTGTATTTGAACACCCCATACAGAGCGGCGTTCAGCAGGATGCCGAACCACCCGAGGAAGCGCGGCGCCTTCGGCACGAGAAGCCCGAAAAGGCACACTGCCAGGATGCCCGGGCTGATGAAGCCCTGAAACTCCTGGATGAACGTGAAGATTCCGCCGAACTCCGGTCGCCCGAGGCTCGGCGCGATGAGGCAGGCGATCACGACGAAGACCACCACGCACACCCGCCCCACGGTCACGAGTTCGGGCGCGGCGGCGGAGGGGCGTCCCTTGTGCCAGAGATCCATCGCGAAGATCGTCGAGGCGGCGTTCAGCATCGAGGCGAGCGAGCTCACGACCGCGCCGAAGATCGCGGCGAAGACAAAACCCATCAGGCCCGAACCCGGCTTGAGCAGGTTGCGCAGCAGCGTCGGGAACGCCGCATCGTAGTCGTACCCGACCAGTCGCACCGCCGGTTTCACCCCCGCCGCCGAAGCAGTCGAGACCAACTCGGCGTTGGCCTGCGCGAGTTCGAGCGGGTCGGACGGCGCCACGGTTGAGGCCTGGCCGGCCTTCTCCGCGTTGGCCGCGAAGATGCGGGCGGCGATCTCCGGGTTGGCGCGCGCGAAGTTGTCGGAAAATGGATACGCCTTGTCCGCGCCCGATTCGAACTCGGCGATGATCGCCGCGTTCTTGCGTCCCGCCTCCCGCTGCAGGTCCGCGTTGTAGAGATTGTACGCCAGGATGCCGGGGATCACGACGACGAACGGGATCAGCAGCTTCAAACCCGCGGCAAAAACGATGCCCTTCTGGCCGGCAGCGAGCGAACGCGAACCGAGCGTGCGCTGCACGATGTACTGGTTCAGGCCCCAGTAGAAAAAGTTGGGGATCCACAGGCCCACGACCAGAGCGGTCCACGGAATCGACGGATCGCTCGCTGGGCGGACCATGTGAAGCTTGCCGCCCTCCTCCACCGGACCGCCGTTGAGCAAGGTGAAACGCTCCATCGCGCCCGCCTGTGCGAGTTGGTCCGGCGTCACGCTGCCCGGTACAGCCGCCGTTGCCGCCAGCGCCGTGGGGTCGGCCGAACCCAGCGCCTGCATCGCGAGGTAGGCGATGATGGCGCCGCCAAGGATGAGCGCACTGCCTTGGATCAAGTCGGCCCAGGCGCACGCCTTGAGGCCGCCGGCGAAAACGTAGGCCGCCGCGAGCAATCCCGTGATCCAGCACGCAGTCGTGATATCGCCCAGATCAAGCCCCAGCAGCGTCGTTTCCTGGAAGGCGACACTGATGACCTTGGCGCCTGAGAAGATGACCGACGCGGTCGGGACGCCGACCAGGATGACCAGCGTGGCCAGCGCCATGATCAGTCGGGAGAGGAAGCCGTAGCGGTGCTCCAGAAACTCCGGGATCGTGAAGATGCCGCAGCGGAGAAACGTCGGCAGGAAGACAAACGCCACCACGACCAGCGTGATCGCCGCCATCCATTCGTATGACGCGATGGCCATGCCGAGCCAGTCCGCCGCTTGGCCGGACATGCCGACGAACTGCTCCGTGGAGATGTTGGCTGCGATGAGCGAGAAGCCGATCAGCCACCACGACAGGCCACGCCCCGCGAGAAAGTAGTCACTCGCACTGGCATCACCCGTTTTGGCTTCGCCCCGGCTTTGCCAGAGGCCCAACGCCACCACACCAACAACGAACCCGATGAACACCAGCAGATCGACGGCAGACATGAGAGAAGGGAGGGTAAAGGGGAGGCCTCCACTTCGCGGACGCGCCAAAACGGGCGCAATCCCTAAAGATGCGCGTCTGCTGCGCTCTTCTGCGCGCCGTCCGCTGGTTTAACGGAGAAACGGAAACGAGCCGGCGCGAGATCGATGCACGACCCACACGGGCGCACGGGATACCGCGTCACCGTCGCCACGCGGCGGTGACACCGCTGAACCGGCGAGCTGGTCAAACCGAAGCCGAGCCGGCTGCTCTGCCGAGACGCGTCAGGAAGGCGGTGCGACCTTGCCGGGCTTCCGCTTTCCGCTGGGGTTCTCCCTGGCGGTTTTGACCGAGAGTTCGCGGTCCTTGCGCAGCTCGGCTTCAGCCGCCAACCAAAATTCTTCGTCGCGCTGGGCCGGACTGCCGGCCTGCTGCCAAAGCTGACGCGCACGGGCGGAAATCTCGTCGTGCGTCGGGGTGTGGGGATCTGGGTTGCTCATGGCAAAAAGTCAGGCGGTCGCTCAGCCTTGGAAGAGGGATTGGCCGCCATCGATGAACACCTCGGCGCCGGTGATGTGGCTCGCCGCGTCGGACGCGAGGAAACAGACGAGTTGCCCGACCTGTTCCGCCCGCCCCGGCTTGCCGCGCGTCAGCGGCACCGCGCCTTCCGGAAACTCCACCGGCAGTCGCAGATCATTCTGGTCGTCGCGGTGCTCGGTGCTGTCGTCGATGTTGGTCTTAATCCAGCCGGGGCAGATGGTGTTGATCCGGATCTTGTGCTGCGCGAGTTCGAGCGCACACATGCGCGCGAAGGCCACCTGCCCCGCCTTCGACGTCGCGTACGCGGACGCACCCGTGTTGCTGAACATGCGCGTCCCGTTGACCGACGACGTGACGATGATGGATCCGCCGCGCGCCTTCATCAACGGCGCCGCAAACTTCACCGTGAGAAACGTCCCGCGCAGGTTGATCCGCAGGGTCTTGTCCCAATCTTCGACCTCCAGTTCGTCGAGTCCGGCCCAGACGCCGTTGATGCCCGCGTTGGCGAGCACGATGTCGAGTCGTCCCCAACGTTGTTTCAGCGATTCGAAGGCCGCCTGCATCGGCTCCACTTCGGCGACATCCGCTTCCACGGCAAAGCCGCGACCACCTCCGCGCTCGATCTCCTGCACCGCCTGCTCGAGTTCGTTCCGGGTTCGGCCGAGCACCGCCACTTCCGCTCCCGCGGCGGCGAGCGCAAGGGCGGCCGCCTTGCCGATGCCGGAACCACCACCTGTGACCAAGGCCGTGCGGCCCTGCAGCATGTCTTTGAAGAACGTCATATCGGCCCGTCGGGGTTGAGGTGCGCTGCCGCGCAGCGACCGGACAAAGCCAACGCGGTTCCGGCACCACGAAGCGGCCGATCAGTCCATGGCACTCGCGCGCGGGACAAACCGCGCGTTCCCCATGCCGTTGCGCCGGCTCCTCAACTACACCCGACAACCCCATCCGTGGTGGCGACGCTGCGGCTGGGGAGTGATCGTGCTGGCGGCGTTGCTCGGCGCCGCGCGGCTGGCGGCGCCTTTCGTCATCCGGCATGGCATTAACCAGCGTTTGGGCCGCATCGATGGTTACCATGGCGGGGTGGCGGACGTGGATCTGCAACTCTGGCGCGGCGCCTACCGGATTGATCAACTCGAACTGCAGCGCCGGGTGGGCGACCACCTGGAGCCATTCCTTGAAGCGCGGGAGATCGACTTCTCGCTGGCGTGGAGGGAACTCGTGCGCGGCCGCGTGCTGAGCGATATCAAAACACGCGACATCACACTGACCTTCGTGCCGGCACCCGAGGACGTTTCTGCCGCCCCGGTGGATGAACCACCCTGGCAGGACGTCATCGAGGATTTGTTCCCCATCGAGATCACCCACTTCGTTGCGGATCGAGGCAGCATCCGGCTGCAGAATCCGTTCTCCGATCCGCCGGTGGACCTGTCGTTCGAAGGATTGTCTGTCGTGGCCACAGGATTACGCAACCGCCCGGACGAAGAAGGGACCGAGTTGCCGGCGGTGATCACCGCGACGGGAACGACCGTCGGCGGCGGGCGCGTGCGTCTGGATGTCGCCGCCGACCCGCTCGCGCGACAGCCACGGTTCGAGTTACAGCTCAAGGTCGACGACGTGCATCTGCCCGCCTTGAACGACTACCTGATGGCCCACGCGAACGTCGACGTGTCCCGCGGCCAGTTTAGCCTGGTGGCCGAGATGAGCGCGAAGGACGGCGCTTTTGAAGGCTACGTGAAACCGTTCTTCGATGAAGTGTCCTTCGCCGACCTGCCGGGCCAGGAGAAGCCCGTCGTCAAGAAGGTGTGGCAGACGCTGGTGAGCGCACTCGTCACGTTGGTGAAGAACAAACCGCGCGACCAGCTTGCCACCCGCATCCCGTTCAGCGGCGAAGTGGGCGACCCTGACATCGGTTTCTGGGCGACGATCGCGAACCTGCTCCGGCACGGGTTTGTCCAAGCGCTCAGCGAACGCCTCGAGGGCCTGACGCGCCTGCCCTCACGCGGCGGCGAGGCAGCAACGGACAACACAACGGAAGAACGCAGCGCCGAGCCGCCTGCAAACTGACCCGAAGGCGCGGCCAGCCCGCTGCATTTCGCAACGGGCCGGAAATTGGCCGTTCGTGCGTGCCGTTCCAAGCTACCATAAGCGAGCCAATTAGAGCTTATCCGCCGATTGGCACGCCCCGAGCAAAACGACGGTTAAACGGCTGTGCGGGCGAACCGCACCGGCAACCTCATCTCATTATGAAAACACATACCGATACCACCATTCATGTACTCAACGACCTGATCAAAACGTGCGAGGACGGGGAGCACGGCTTCCAAGTTGCCGCGGATGATGCGAAGGATCCGGAGCTTCGCTCCGTGTTCAATCGCTTCTCGGAGCAACGGTCGGGCTTCATCCGTGAGTTGCGGGCGTTGGTTCAGGAACTTGGCGGCGAGACGAAGGAGCACGGCAGCGTCGCCGGCTCGGTGCATCGCGGTTGGATCAACCTGAAGGCCGCTTTGTCATCGAACGAACCTCATGCCGTGTTGGCGGAGTGCGAACGCGGTGAAGACGTCGCCGTCCAGGCGTACCGCGAAGCGCTGGAGAAGATCGACGACATGCGCGCGCGTGAAGTCATCATGCGTCAATCGGCGATGGTCCAGTCAGCCCACGACACGGTTCGCGATCTGCGCGACAACCCGATCTACCAGAAGGCGCGTTGATTCGCGTCCCCTTTTGCCATGTCACCCCGAGCGGAGCGGTCGCGAGCAGCGCCGCTCCGTTCTTTCTTTCTGCCCCATGCTTCCCCGTACCCGTTCACCGTCCGTGGTGGACCGCTTCGTTGAGTTGGCCTCGGATATCGAGGTCGCGATGCTGACGACAGTGTCTTCGGACGGTTTTCTGCACAGCCGGCCAATGGGCACGCTGCGCCCGGTCTCCGTGGCCGAACTTTGGTTTTTCAGTCGCGCCAACGCCACCAAGGTCGAAGAGATCGAACGTGAGCAGGAAGTCTCGTTGACCTACGTGGATCCCGTGCGACACCGCTACCTCGCGGTGTCGGGGCGCGCCGGGATTGTACACGACCCGGCCAAAGCCGCCGAGTTGTGGACGCCCTTGGCGCGAATCTGGTTTCCGGAGGGCCCGGACGACACCGACCTGCGTCTGCTCCGTGTGCAACCGCACCATATCGAGTACTGGGATACGGAGGAGAAGCGGATGAAGCTCCTGTTTGACGCCGCTCGCGCGGCGTTCGGCGAGGAAGACCGCCGCGCCGGTGGAGGCGCACCGCCCATTTAAGGTCTAGTTGTTGGATGTACCCGGGCGGCCGAAGGTCTCGGCCGCTGCGTCAGTGCTGCGGAAAACACGCGGTGCCGCCCTATGGCGCCGGCGTGTAATGGTTAGAGCTGACTTTACCCGGGCGAAGTTCGTGCCAGAGTGCACCAACTCGGCCTTCCGATGATTCAAGCATACGCGCAGAGCCGCGGACCGGTCCTCGGCTTCAGGCTTTCGGGCACCCTGCACACGGCGGACTACGCCGCGTTTGAGCCCGCGATTCAGTCGGCCGTGGAGCGGCACGGTCGTTTGCGGCTGCTCCTCCATTTTGAAAATTTTAGCGGGTGGGATGCTGGCGCGCTTTGGTCGGACCTGAAATTCCGCGCGTTGCACTTCGTCGATATCGAGCGCCTGGCGTTTGTCGGCGAAAACGGCCGCGACAAGGCGCTGGCGATGCTGCTGCGGCCGTTCACCGCGGCGGAACTGCGCTATTTCGACGTCGAAAGCCTCGCGGAGGCGTGGGCGTGGCTGGAACAAGGGCTCAAGCGCCCCGGGCCCATCGAGTTGCCGGCGCTTTTGCTGCCGGTGCCCTCAACCAACGGTCCGCTCCGCCCCACGTCGTTCTAAGGGAGCGGCCGTGTGCCCCATCCCGAACCCGACGCTGCAACGAATGGCGTCGGAGCCGTTCCCCGACGGGGCGCAAAGCGAGGGTTGCCGCGACCGGCCGGGCCGTCGCATTCTCAACCCTTGCTGACCCAACCCGCATGATTGGCGCGATCTTCGAATTCCTCGGCGCACTCGGAATGTTCCTCTTCGGCATGAAGGTCATGTCCGAGGCGCTGCAAAAGCTGGCGGGCGAAAAGATGCGCACGCTGATGCGGACGTTGACCGGCAACCGGTTCACGGCCCTGACCACCGGTTTCCTCGTGACCTGCCTGGTCCAGTCGTCGTCCGCCACGACCGTCATGCTGGTGAGTTTCGTTAACGCCGGCCTACTGAGTGTGGCTGAAGCGATTGGCATGATCATGGGGGCCAACCTGGGCACGACCACGACCTTCTGGATCGTATCGTACTTGGGGTTCAATTTCAGCCTATCCTCGATCGCGTTGCCGATCATCGGCGTCGCTCTGCCACTGATCTTCATGCGGCGATCGGTGTTGCGGGACACGGGGGAGTTCCTGATCGGTTTTGGCCTGCTCTTCCTCGGCCTGGTGTTTCTGAAGGACTCGGTTCCGGACGTGCGCAGCAATCCGGAGATGCTGGGGTTTATCCAGAACTACACTGGGCGGGGATTATTCTCCGTCCTGTTCTTCTTCGTGTTCGGCACGATCCTGACGATCATCGTGCAATCGTCCTCGGTCGCTGGCGCGATCACCATCACGATGGCGTACAAGGGCTGGATCGATTATCCCACGGCGGCCGCCATCATCCTGGGCGAGAACGTTGGCACGACGATCACCGCCAACCTGGCCGCGTTGGGTGCGACGCCGAACGCCAAACGCGCCGCTCTCGCACACTTCTGCTTCAACGCCTTCGGGGTCGTTTGGGCGATCCTGCTGTTCGCGCCTTTTTCCCGGTTGATCGACGCGATCACCCCCGGTGACAGCGCTGACCCCACGAACATTCCGCTGCACATGGCGGCCTTCCATTCCGGGTTCAATTTCGTGAACATCGTCGTGATGGTGGGATTCGTGCCTCAACTGGCGCGTTTCGTCGGCTGGGTGATCAAGGACGTGCCGCGAAAGGAACGGCAGCACCTGCCGTTTTCGCCGGCGTTCATGCCGCAAACCGGCGAGCTGAACCTGGCCGAAGCGGAGGAGGATGTTCGGCGACTCGGCCGACTGACCCGGAAGCTCGTCACCGGCTTTGTTGAGCTCTTTGAACAGCCGGACCGCGACTTGGGCGAGCGCGTGAAGGAGCTCAAGGCGATGGAGGAGGAAAGCGATCGCCTCGCGCTGCAGGCCACCGATTACCTGCTCCGCTGTTCCGCCGGCAAGGTGAGCGACACCTCGATGGCGCGCGTCACGTCGTACCTGCGCGTCATCGCAGAGCTCGAGGACATGTGCGACTGCGGCTACCGGCTCGTGCTGTTGGCGGAGCGTCGCTATCGGAAAAAACGCGAATTGCCGCCGGAGACGCATCAGCAAGTGCGCCAGTTCTCCGAGATCGTGCTACGGTTCATGGATTTTGCTGCGACCTGCCTCGGCCGACCGGTCAAGGCGGACGACATGGAAACGGCGTATCAGCTCGAAGGTTACATCGACCAGTTCCGAAAGGACCTGCGCAAGGAGTCCATGCGCCGCATGCGTTCCAGCGGTGAGACGATCAAGGCCGAGATGCTGTACATCGACATCCTGAACCAGATGGAGGCGATCGGGAATCACTCGCTCAACGTCCTGCAGGCGCTGCGTCACCACGAATAGCCACGCTCCGGCGGCGGCGCCCGGCGGGGCGAGGCATCATGGTTTACCTGCGGCTCTTTCTGGGCGTTTTCGCCTGCTCGGTAGCTGTCATCCTGATCAAGGCCAGCGAAACGCATCCGTTCGTGCTCGCGGCGCTACGGCTGACGTTTGCCGCGATTCTGCTGACGCCGGTCTACTGGCGGGATCGTCAGCGCCACCCGGCGGCGTTGAATACCAGCCCTCTGCGCCGCGCGTGGATTCCGGCGCTGTTGCTGGCGTTGCACTTCATTTCCTGGGCCTACGGCGCGCGACTCACCGTCTCCGCGCAGGCCACGCTGATCGTGAATCTCGTGCCGATCGCCATGCCGTTCTTCCTGCATTGGGTGGTCGGCGAACGGATCACCGCGCGCGAGATCGTCGGCACGGCCATCGCGTTTGCCGGCCTGCTCGTCCTGAGCGCCCGTGATGCGATCGCGGCCGACGGTAATGTGTGGGGCAACCTCGTGTGCTTCGGTTCGATGCTCCTGTTCGCGTGGTACCTCGCGCTTGGGCGCCGCAATCGCGACTTCCCCACCCTCTGGCTGTACCTGGTGCCGGTTTACCAGCGCGCCGCCGCACTGGCTTTGCTCTTCGCACTGCCGTGGCTGGCCG
The DNA here is from genome assembly GCA_023386835.1 of Verrucomicrobiota bacterium. Taxonomy (GTDB): domain Bacteria; phylum Verrucomicrobiota; class Verrucomicrobiia; order Opitutales; family Opitutaceae; genus Actomonas. Next base: position 4,772 of record JAEWIY010000225.1, on the reverse strand, counting down.
ACTTCGCTTACGACCAACCGAGGGAGTGGCTTTTGATGCTTGGCCTGGCGGTGTTGCCGACGTTGATCGGCCACTCGCTGCTGAACGCGAGCATGCGCCACCTGCGCGGCCAAGTGGTCAGCTTGGCCAACGTCAGCCAGTTTGTCTTCGCAGGCGTCATGGGCTGGTTGATCTATCACGAAGCGCCGCCCGTCGCCTTCTACGTTGCCAGCGTGCTGGCGACCGCCGGCATTGCCCAAGTGCTCTTCGCTGCGCCCACTCCGCCGCCGCGGTTGCGTTGAGGCGGCTTGCGCCCGCAGTGGAGGACGGGCGAGTCTGCGCAGGATGATGGTGCCGCCTTCCCTCCTTGCCCTGACCGCCGAAGCCGGCGCGCTGCAAACCCGGCTCGAAACGTGGTGCGCGCTTAACTCGGGCTCAGGCAACCTCGTCGGGTTGGCGCGGATGGCCGACATGCTCGAGGCGGCACTACTCGAGCTGACCCCCGAGGTGTCTCGTGTTCCCGTCTCCGCGGATGGTCGCGTGGCCCTGGTGGCGCGCCAACGCCCACAAGCTTTGGTTCGCGTGCTCTGCAGCGGGCATTACGACACGGTGTACGAGGCCGATTCTCCGTTTCAGCAGTGCACGCGGATCAACGCGCACACCCTGCAGGGGCCCGGCGTCGCCGACATGAAAGGAGGGCTCGTCGTCATGATGGCGGCCCTGCGGGCGTTCGAAGAGCTGCCCGGCTCCGAGGCACTCGGCTGGGATGTTGTCTTAACGCCCGACGAAGAGATCGGCTCCGCCGCTTCACGCCCGCTCCTGGAGGCGCAAGCGCAGCACTGCCAGCTCGGCCTGCTCTTCGAACCGGCGCGGGAAAACGGCGACATGGTGGAGTCGCGCAAAGGCACCGGTATCTTCACGGTCACGTGTCACGGCCGGGCCGCACACGCCGGGCGCAATCCGGACGACGGCCGCAATGCCATCCTCGCGTTGGCCGAGTACCTGTTGGCGATTCAGTCGCTCGCCACGGAGCTGCCGGGCGTCATGCTGAACGTCGGTCGTATCCGCGGCGGCGGTACCGTCAACGTGGTGCCTGATTTCGCCGAGGCGGAACTCAACGCCCGCAGTGCCAGCATCGCGGCCGCGCGGTCCTTCGAGGCCGAGTTGCACCGCCGGGCCGAGCCGATTCGGCAACGCGAGGGTTATCGTCTGGAGATCAGCGGATGCTTCAACCGACCACCCATGGAACGCACGCCGCTGGCCGATCGTTTGCGACCTGTGCTACAGGCCACGGCGCAAGCGCTGAACCTCCCAGCCTTCGATTGGGTGCACGTCGGCGGCGGGTCGGATGCCAACCTGTTCCAAGCCGTGGGACTACCCTGCCTCGACGGACTTGGACCCATCGGCGGTCACCTGCACTCCTCGCGCGAGTACGTTGATCTTCCGTCGCTCGTGCAGCGAACACAGCTCGCTGCGCTCTTCCTGCACCGACTCGCCCGTGGCGAGGCCCGGATTGCCGGTTCGCAGTAGCGCGAACCGGCTCCAGTAAAAAGCTCCGCGCGAAGCGGAGCCGACAGCTTATTATTCTTCTTCCTCTTCCGCACCGGCGAGCGCCTCGACATTGAGGGCTTCGGCGATCTCGGTGAGCTTCTTGTCCGTCTCGCCTTCCTCATCCAGCGTTTCCTGGAGCAGGTCGGCGATTTCGCGCTCGCCCAGCAGGTTCGCGAAGGTCCGAACGGTGCCGTAGCCAGCAATCTCGTAGTGCTCGACCTTCTGGGCGGCCGCGATCAAGGCGGCGTCCTTCACTTCGTCGGTCGCGTCTTCGGAGATCACTTCCTGACCTTCCGTGATCAGGCCCTTCATGGCCTCGCAGGTCTTGCCGCGCGGCTTCTCTTCGAGGAGCTCAAAGATCCGGTCGAGCCGCTCGACCTGACCCTGGGTCTGTTCCAGATGCTCTTCGAAGGCCGCCACCAGATCTTCATCCGTCGCCGCCTTGCCCATCTTCGGCAGCGCTTTCAGCAGCTGGGTTTCGGCGCTGTAGAGGTCTTTGAGTTCGTGAACCAGCAGTTCGCGGAGGTTTTCGATCTTAGCCATACGTTGAAACAATTGAGGGTTGATGTGACCGCCCGCCGGCCGCCGTCGGAACGGCCAGCCTGAAGAGCGAAGGCTCACAAGAGGCAACCGGTGTGCCAGCGCCTCCCCGCCCGATTGAACCGGGCCTGTTCCAGCCAGTTGCACGCGTTAAAGCGCTGGCATCGTTGCCGGCGAAACACGCGTAACGCAGGGACTCACGAGGGGTCCTGTGGCAATTCGCAACTGCCGCTGCTTTCCGCGCGCCGGCTGCACTTTGCCGACTCCCCTCAACAGCGGGCTGCACACTGCAAGCCTGCCTGCGGCGGAACCCTCACGTGGTGCCACCGGCGGTAGTTTTCTACGAACTACGGTTCAATCACTTTCGCAAGATCGCCGGCTGTGACGCGCTTTGGCGGTATGCGCGTTGCTCGAAGGGGCGCAAGGCCCGCCGAAGGTCCAGACGGCGCCGTGATCCTCACTTAAACCCGGAGAAAACATGAACCCTTCCAATGTCTCACCCCCCAGCGGCTCTCCTGATTTCGGCAGTTCGCCATCGTCCGGCGGTACCCTGCACGACAAGGCCCAGGAGCTGAAATCCCAAGCCTCGCAATCCGCCCAGTCGATCAAGCAGAAGGTCAGCGAAACCGCGGCCCAGCTCAAGGACGACGCCGTCCGCGCGGCCGACGAGCGCAAGCGCACGGTCGCCGATCGCATCGGCGGCTATAGCTCGGCGATTCACAACAGCGCCAAGAACTTTGAGGAGCAGGATCCCAACATCGCGTGGTTCACCCACGAGGCGGCGAACCGGCTCCAGTCGGTCGCCGACTACGTTCGCCAGCGCGATTTCCAGCAGCTCAAGGTCGACGCCGAGAACGTCGCGCGCCGCCACCCGGCCGTCCTCATCGGCGGTTCCTTTGTGGTGGGCCTCCTGCTCGGCAGCCTGCTGCGCGCCGGCGGCAGCGCCGCCATGGAAGAGTCGTCGGAGAGGGATTCCGATTACGATTACGATCCCGAGACGACCCCGGGCGAAGCCTACACCACCACCACGCCTGTGGTCTCCGAATCCTCGGAAATCTAAGGCACCAACCCGGCCATACCGTGACCACTCCACAACCCACCTCGACCATCGCGTCGCTCCTGCAGGACCTGCGCGATGAGACGACCACGCTGCTGCGGCAGGAGGTCGCTCTCGCCAAGGCGGAGATGACCCAGAAGGCCAAGGGCCTGACCACGCACGTGGTCCAGATCGCAATCGGCGGCTTCGTTGCCTACGCCGGACTCATCATCCTGCTCTTCGGACTGTCTGCCTTGTTGGCGGTCGGGCTCCGGGCCATGGGTGCGGATCCGGACCTGGCCGCCTGGCTGGCGCCCACGATCGTCGGCCTGATCGGCGCCCTGATCGGATACTTCATGTTCTCGCACGCCAAGAAGGCGATGGCCGCCGACACCGTGAAGCCGGAGCGGACCATCGAGACGATGCGCCAGAACAAGGAATGGGCCCAAACCAAAATGAGAAACCCACATGAACAACAACCCGCGCTTTGACACCTCTTCCGGCTCGAGCACCCCCGAAGCTCTCGAGTCCGAGATCGATTCCACCCGGCGGCGCATGGATGACACCATCGATGCCCTCGCCTCCCGTCTGAAAGGAAGACACCTGGTCGACGAGATCCTTGGTTTCTTCCGTTCCTCCTCCAACGGCGGCAGCAACGGCAACGCCGCCAAAATCAAACAGAAGGTCAGTTCCTCCGCCACCACCGCCATGCACAGCGTTGTTGATACCGTGAAGGCGCACCCGCTGCCCACCCTGCTCATCGGCGCCGGCATTGCCTGGATGCTTGTTGAGCGTCGGCGCGAAGCGTCGTATTCAAGTTACGATTACGATCCGGACTACGATTCCCGCCAGGCTGCCGGTTACGGCGCCGCCGGTTGGGAAGACGATGTTCCGTACGACTACACCGGCTCGTCCGCCATCAGCTCGGACATCTCCGGTTCCTCCGCCGCCTACAGCGGTGGCGCGAGTGCCTACGGCAGCGAAACCACCGGCAGCGGCGCCGGCGGCAAGTTGCAAAACATGAAACAGCAACTCTCCGGCAAGATGAGCGCCGCCGGCAGCCAGCTCCGTCAGCGCAGCTCGGAGATGTCAGCGCGGGCGCGCGAAACAGCCAGCCGGCTCGGCCATCAGGTCGAGGAGCGTTACTCCGCCACCCGGCAGCGTGTGGCGACCACCGTCGACCAGCATCCCCTGGAGAGTGCGATCGCCTCGCTGGCTCTCGGCGTGGTGGCCGGACTGCTGATTCCGACTCCGGAAGCGGTACGCACGCGGGTCGCTCCGACGGCCCGCCGCCTGCGCGATCAGGCCCGTGAGGCGGGACAAGACATCGTCGAGCGCGGCCGTCATGTGGCGGACGCCGCCGTGCAGGCGCTGAAGCACGAAGCCGAGGAACAAGGCCTCACCCCGGAAGCGCTCAAGGAACGCGCCGGCGTCGTCGCGAGCCGCACCAAGGAAGCGACCAAAGAGGCCGCGAATCGCGAAGGTCTGAATCCCAACGACCTCAAGAATTCGCTGGCCGGCAACGTCGGTTCAACCGGTGAAGGCTCCGGCGCATCCGCATCCTCCGCCTCGAGCGGACCCGATGTTCCGAAGTCACCGAATCCGCCCTCGTCAGGTTTTTAACCGGGCGCGCAGTGGAGGCCGGTCCGCTTGAGGCGGACCGGCC